>CANDJC010000003.1 GCA_947384955.1 uncultured Eubacterium sp.
GCCGCCTGGTTATTGTGGCAGAATGCTAAGGGATTCTAAACATTCCTCCAATGTCCCAGGAATCCGGTGCATCTTCCCGTCACCCGGCTGGTTTTCACTGGCTTTACATGAAAAACTGTAAGGTCCGAGGGGCCACAGCATCCCCCCATTCTGAACTGCTACATGTTTTGCGCTGTCTGTTTTGGAATAAACTCCAGCTTTAATGTCATCCCCATTCCGTCAGCAAGGCGTTTTAGCAGATTTAACGATGGATTTCTCGTACCATTTTCCAGTTTGCTTATATCAGTCTGGTCTATCCCGGTCCTCTCAGCCAGTTCCTTTTGTGTCAGATTCTGAGAAATCCTCGCATCTGTAATTGCCCGTATCACATCCATTTCTGGCTGGATATCCTCCCATTCTCTTTTAAATTCTTCATTCTGTAACTGCTCATTTAAATAATTATCTAATGTCTTCATTCTTCTCACCATACCTTTCTATAAAATTTCTTCTGTATTTTTCGGCGAGTTCTATTCCGCTTTTGGTGTTTGTAAGCTGTTACCCAAAAATACCTACACTGCTGCCAGAATCTTTCATCCAACTCCTTGCCAGAATCTTTCTTCCAACTCCCGCCAGAATCTTTCTTCCAACTCCCGCCAGAATGTTCCATCTAACGCCCGCCAGAAACCAGCCGGGAGAGGAGATTTGCCCGGTCTTCCAGCGGCATTGGAAGAATGTTTAGAATCCCTTAGCTTTCTGCTCATTAACCAGGCGGCGAAGCCGGAGCGGCACCGGTAGCTGCTGGCATTCAGCCAGGGCGAATAGGTGCCGCGTCCCGTCCGGGGCCACTGTGTAAATGCAGAACGCTTAGGGATTCTTAACATTCTGGAGCCGCCGCTGGAAGACCGGGCAAATCTCCTCTCCCGGCGTCCGAGGGGCCACACAGCCACACAGCCCCACCCCACACACATCTCCCTCTATTCCCCGGCAAGCATCACCCGCGGCACAATCCTTCGTATCCGCAGCGACAGCACACAGGTAATTCCAAATGCATATACAACCATCCCTGCCCCGGCTGCCGCCAGAAATCCTCCCGGTATAGCAAAGGTGCATTTTAAAATTCCTATTCCGCTTAAAAACAGAGCTATCAGAGGATTAATCAGCACACTGTTTATCAGAATTCCCGCAGTCATAGAAAGCACCATCGGCGGCATAAAGCATAACGCTGTCTGCAAAACAAGCTGTCCCGCCGTATATCCAAGCGCTTTGAGTATGCCGTATTCCTGTTTTTTGTGGTTCAGCATCGTCCTTACGAGCAGATACAGCACAAATGCAATGACAACCGCGCTCAGAACCAGAATACAGACTACGATAATTTTCATCAGCGTTACATAAACATTTGCTGTTCCATCCAGAATTGACACGATATTGACAGCCGTGCTGATGCCGCCCTGCATCTTTGTTTTGATTTCTTCATTAAATGCATCAATATCTGTCCCCTCTTTCAGATTCAGATAATAACAGGTCTGCTGAAACCTTCCCATGCGCTCATAACCGGCCCGGGTGAGCAGACAGTCTTTTCCCAGGTTATTGCTAATCTGTGTAAATCCGCAGATTAAGTATTTCTCTTCTGCCCCTTCTGCTGCAAGCGTGATTTCGTCTCCAATCCGAAGCCCCCGCTGTTTTGCATATTTAACTGCGACCGCTGTTTCGTTATCATATTTAGGAAATCTTCCTTCTACGCAGACACTCTGGTTATTCACCATAGAAAAATCATCTGACATTGTAGCTGTAAGCTCGATTCCATCTGCATGCCGCACCTGTATGCTGCTGTAAAGATATATTTTTTCCACACGTTTATCATCAGCCATCCGCTGCAGAAATTCCTCTTCCCGCTCAGATATCACACTGATGCTGCTGTCTGCTGTTTCACCGACCACAAGATTTACAAAGGGTGTCATATCTGCAATCATATTTTTCACCATAACCCCCGAAAATACGACGACGAGGGAAAGTACAAAAACCGTAATGCAGATAATCACATTCTGCCTGATATTTGAACACGCTATTTTCAAAGCCAGCGCGATATTGACCGGCATGCTGCCTGTATCTAGCGGAATTCTGTTCTTTTTAAAATTATGTGTTTTCACCCCCTGGCGCAGTGCAAGAACCGGCTCTATCTTTCTTATTTTCCAGGAAGAGAATAAAACCGCCGCTGTCACCGAGCCGCCTAAAATGCCAAGTACAGCAAAGCATGGCAGAGGAAGAAAACGGATTTCATAAGGAATGCCTGTCTGGGAAACCATCATGAGATTGACTCCCGGAAACAACAGGTAAGATACACCGATTCCAGCTGCCGCGCTTAATATCGAAATCCCCAGATACTGCAGCAGAAGCTGGCAGATAAGCTGTGCGCCTGTGTATCCTGCCGCCTTTAGCGCACCGAAGCTTTTCATATTCTCCTGAATGTCATTTAAAATATTAGAACTGATTACCACCAGCGCAATCAGCAGTATGAATAATGCCATAGCACTGACTATGCCGGAACAAATCATCTGCGAAATATAGCGGGAAGCGGAAACCAGCGTATAAGAGTTGCTCAGAATGCGGATATTTGGATATCTGGCTGATATCTTATTTTTAAGCGACGCTTCGAACTCATCGCTTTTTGATTTATCCTGTATCCGCACCGAAAGCATAACCGAATTTACCGCATAGCCTTTTTCTTTCAGTTCCTGATACTCTTCTTCTGTTAAAAGGAGCGTACACATGCTGCAGTTATGCGAGCCTGCCATAACACTGTTGAGAAAACCGCTGACCGGATAGCTGACCGAATGGCTGCCGGTACTGATTTTAATTGTCTTTCCAACAGCAATATCCCCGGTTTTATAAAGCATCGGAAGGTATATGCCCTGTACAGCATTCCCTTCTTCTACAATCTGAACTTTTCCTATGGGCCGTTTTAGAGCTTCCTGTTTTGGCAGAACAATAAATTCCGTGCTGATTTCTCCGCCGTTATAATCAAAGGAAGCATCCATTTGCAGACAGTCAGAGATATAAAAGCCGGTAACGCTGCTGTCCTTTCTGAGTATATCCGCCAGATTTTCCTTTAATTCCTCATTGTTATCATCCAGTATAAAAATGGAATGTTCGCTGTTCAGCTTTTCATGGCAGCGTTCAAAATTTTGTTTGTAATCCATTGCTAACATCAGCCATATATTGAGCATGCATGCCGCAAGAAGCATCAGCACCGCAATCGCTGCGCTCTGCCCCTTTGCCCTTCGAAGACCCGATTTTATCAAGAGCAGATTTTTTAACACAATTACCACCCCATTTCCGAAAGAAAAGCTGACAGTTTTTCATGCCTTGCCATGTCGCCGTGCTGATATCTGCCAAGATGGCATTCACCTAAAATGCTGCCGTCTTTTAAATACAAAATGCGATTTCCGCGCCTGGCAGAACGCATATCATGGGTTACCATAACCACGCTCTGTCCTGATTCGTGAAATCTGCTGAGCATATCCAGCACATCCAGCCCCGTTTTTGAATTCAAAGCTCCGGTCGGCTCGTCTGCAAACAGTATTTTAGGTGAATTAATCAGTCCCCGTACAATCCCGACGCGCTGTGCCTCCCCGCCGGATATCTGTGTTGGAAACTTTTTCTGCATCTCTTTTGTAATTCCGGCTTTTTCAAATAATTCCTGTGCCCTGGCAGTCAGCGCCTTTTTATCTTTTGTCACAAGCAGCCCGGCTGCAAGCACATTGTCTAACAGACTCATGCTGTCGATTAAATAAATCTGCTGGAAGACAAATCCGCAGTTTCTGCGCCTGAACAGCGCCAGTTCATCTGTGCTGCAGCCGGATATCTTACGGCCTGCGAATGTAATCGTGCCGAGCGTCGGTGTGTCCATTCCTGAAAGCGCATACATCAGTGTTGATTTTCCGGCGCCGCTTGCTCCCATAATAACGGTAAAATCCCCTTCGTACAGTTCCAGGCTGATGTTTTTTAATATATGCTGCATGGAGCCTGCGTTTGAAAAAGACTTGCTTAGATTTTCTGTTTTGATGAGAATCTGATTCATAGGGTATCCCTCCTTTTGATATCCTTTATTTTAGGGGATGAACCCTTAAATGTCTTTATGGAATTCTTAAGTGTTTCTTAAATGCTGTGTGATGCCAGAGAGGGTACGGCTTCTGAAAAATAATGGGGATGCATTTTTATATATTTCATGTTATACTGACTAAAGAATCTGTTTCCATTAAATCTTTGCAGACATGCTCTGCCACACAAAAACAGAAGGGAGCGTTATTATGTTACAGGCATTAAAGCAAACCGGCCCTTATACAGAAGAGGATTACTATGGCCTGCCTGAAAATATACATGCCGAACTGATTGACGGACAGTTTTATAATATGGCTGCTCCAGGCCGTACTCATCAGGAAATACTGGGTGCGCTGCACTTTCAGATTTATCAGCATATTTTATCTAAGAACGGTCCGTGTAAGGTCTATCCGGCTCCATTTGCTGTAAAGCTGTTTCATCATGATAAAACGATTGTAGAACCGGATATCAGCGTCATTTGCAAACCTGAGAGGCTTACAGAGAAAGGATGCACGGGTGCGCCGGACTGGATTATTGAAATCGTATCTCCCAGCAATCCCGGCCACGATTATGTACGAAAACTGAATTTATACATGGACGCTGGTGTCCGCGAATACTGGATTGTAAATCCCATGACAAATAAAACGGCCGTTTACTGTCTTTCGGAAGATCCTGGATTTTCAATGGAAACCTATAGTTTTCAGGACAGCATAAAAGCTGGTATTTTTGATGACTTATGGATAGATTTCAGGGAAATCAGCAGATAGCCCGGCATCGTCCTCAGCACTCTGTCCGGACAGAAGCCAGGCTGCGTGAAACTTATTTTTCTGCCAGCCTGACCCGGCACTGTTTTTTATAGCATGCTATCCCGTATTTCAGTATGTTTTCCACCCCGTCATCTTCCAGCACGTCTTCATATCTGGTATGCTCTGTCTGTTTTAATGCTTCTTCGCATGCAGCGTCCAGATTTCCGTCATGCGCATATTTTACTTCTATTATAATACCCATGTCTCCGCTGTCCGGTTCCACAAGGATATCCGCATAGCCTTCGCCCGCCTCCCGGTTAGATGTCACTCCCCAGCGGTCTTTCACTCCCAGTATTCCGATTAAAACGCCGTGGTAAAAGTTTTCCTTCATTTCCTTTCTGGCGGCTGTGTCGCGGATGCTGATGGTTTTTCTGAGATATGCCGTGAACATCTTCTCCGCATTTTCCGCATCCTGATTCTGCAGCGCATCGCAGAAGCGGTTCAGCGTTTCCCCGTCTGCCCGCACATTTTCCTGAAAATATTCCATAATCTGCGTCACAAAGATATCGCGCACTTCCAGATTGGGTATGGCCAGCTTCATCAGCCTCCCCTCCGCTTTTCCGCGCTGGGTCAGGTATCCGGTTGTGAAAAGCAGGCTGAAGATATTGTCCGCCGGCTGGTAAATCTCAGGGTACGTCAGCTCCTGGCGGATTTCCTTTGCTATCACGCCGCCTGCCACCAGATGCTCAATCTCACGCTTCGTTCCGGCGTTTGCCGCTTCTTCTATAAAGCGCTTCACCGCATCATTGCCGCTTGTATTAATCCAGTAGTTCTCCGGCTGCGCCTCCCTGTCGCCCAGCAGTGAATCACAGTAATTTAAAACATCCCACGGACAGTATACCTGCACATTTCCAAACTGATAGCCGTCATACCATTTCTTTGCCGTTTCATAACTGTCCGGATATCCATAATACTCTAAAAGCGCTTTTACTTCTGTATCTGTAAATCCAAAATATTCTGAAAAACGCACGTCCGTAATGGAGCGCACCTTCAGATTATTGAGCCCTGTAAAAATGCTTTCCTTTGAAATCCGCAAGCATCCGGTCAGCACTGCAAATTTCAGGCTGCTGTTCGTTTTCAGGGCCTGCCCGAGCAGGCTGCAAATCAGTGAAATCATCTGGTTATAGTATCCGTTTGCATGTGCCTTTGCCAGAGGCACATCGTATTCATCAATCAGCAGTATCACTTTTTTGTTATAATGTTTTTCCAGCATTCCCGACAGCAGTTTCAGGCTGCTGGCAAGTGTACCCTCATTCATGTTTTTATCCAGAAGCTCTTTATACTCTGCTTTGTCATAATCATTCAGTTTTTCACTGTCTAATAAAAAATAGAATTTTGCGACAGCTTCCGTAATAATCTGAACCGCCATCTGATATGCTGTTTCATAGGAATACGCATCAATCCCCTTCAGGGATACAGACACTACCGGATATCTGCCCATGTGCTTCTCGCATAACGCAGCCTCTTTTGAAATTTCCAGTCCGTCAAAAATGCTTTTATCCCCGTCCATGGAAAAGAAGTGCTCCAGCATGCTCATACTCAGCGATTTTCCAAATCTCCGCGGCCGCGTAAACAGGTTTACCGCATCCCAGTTACGAAGCAGTTCAGCGATAAGCCCCGTTTTGTCAATATAGTAAAAATCTTCTTTTCTAATCTCTTCAAAATTTTCAATTCCAATAGGAATTTTCTTTTTCCATGTCTTCAATTATTTCTGCCCTCCTTCCTTCATTCTGTCCGCTTCCCGCGTAAATATATTATAACAGCTGCGCAGCGGCTTTTCTATAAAAAGATTCTTATAAAGAGACGGCCTGAAGATTCGCAGCGCACTCCTGCCGGCAGCTTGTAATTTCAAAAATATCTGATATAATGATACCCAGAAGACATCCCGCACAAAATACCAGTCCCGCTTTTGGAGGTTCCCATGCAGTACGACTGCCTGATTATAGACGATGAAAAAATGCTTGCTGACAGCACGGCAGAATATTTTAATTTATTTGAAGTAAAAACAGCCGCCGTATACAGTGCGCAGGAATGCCGCTGTTTTCTCAAAAAAGACACGGCGCAGCTGCTGTTACTGGATATTAATCTCGCAGACAGCAGCGGTTTTGCCCTGTGCAAGGAACTGCGTGAGACAACCAGTATCCCGATTTTATTTATTTCCGCCAGATCAAGCGACGAAGATAAAATCACTGCCTTAAATATCGGCGGCGACGATTATGTGCAAAAACCTTATTCCCTTGCCGTACTGCTGGCCAAAGTGAAAGCCGTACTGAAACGATACGGGCACAGCAGCCGGACGGACGGCTACACGGACGGGCGGATACATATTAATTTTGCGGCAAAACGTGTCCAGGTCAAAGGCAGCCCCGTAAAGCTGACGATGCTGGAATTTAAGCTGCTGTCGTATCTTGTCAGAAACCGGGACAGAGTAATATCCAAGCAGGAGCTGTTTGAAAATGTCTGGGAGGATAAATTTACCGGCGACGGTACACTGAATGTCCACATAAGGAAAATTCGGGAGGCTGTTGAAGAAAATCCGAATCAGCCCGAGTATATCATTACATACTGGGGAGAGGGATACCGGTTTGAGGGAAACGGAACATGAAAAAGCCGATTGTTTTATTTTGCATTCTGCTGCCGTTTTTTCTGCAGGCGGCAGTTCTGATTTTTTTTACAGCCAGCACGCAGACTGTCCCGCAGGATACCATTGCTGTCAACGAGATTTTAAAAACCGCTGAAGCTTATTTTCTGCAAAATTCACCAGATACTCCAAAAGCCGGCCAGGACGCTCCCG
The DNA here is from genome assembly GCA_947384955.1 of uncultured Eubacterium sp. Lineage (GTDB taxonomy): Bacteria > Bacillota > Clostridia > Lachnospirales > Lachnospiraceae > Eubacterium_J. The sequence continues at coordinate 7,678 of CANDJC010000003.1, forward strand.
CCGCTTTGGATAGTTCTGCGCTGAAAAAACGTACGCTGCCAGATTTTGCGGTGCTTGATAAAAACGGGCATGTTTTATGGAAATCAAAGGACTCTGTCAGCGACAGCATACACGCTGCCATACAGCACCGGGATACGATTCTGGATATCTGCCCGGACAACACCGCTGCAGGGAAGCTGATTATTGATAACACGGCAGACGAATTATTTGCCGCACAAAAACAAACTGCCGTCCGGCTGTTTACCGCTTTTTTGCTGCTGCAGGCATTTGTACTGGCTCTTTATGCCCTCTATTTCGAGCGGAACTTTATCCGTCCGTTTCAAAAGCTGGAGCATTTTGCGCAGCGCGTGGCAGGCGGCAATCTGGATATCCCGCTTGCCATGGACCGTAAAAATATATTCGGCGCATTTACCGAAAGCTTTGACCTGATGCGTACCGAATTAAAAAACGCAAAACTTGCCGAGGCCCGGGCTAGTGAGGAGAAAAAAGAGCTTGCCGCAAAACTTTCCCACGACATCCGAACACCCGCCGCCAGCATTAAAGCCGCATCGGAACTTGGATTCGCGCTCTCTGAGTCGGAACGGATGAAAGATAACTACACACAGATTATCCGCAAAGCAGACCAGATTAATGCGTTAATCACGGATTTATTTACAGCAACGCTCAAAGAACTGCGGCAGCTTCCGGTAGAGCCGTCTGATACTGACAGCCGCATACTCTGTACCATGCTTGAAAATGCGGATTATCTGCACCGCGCCGTAATCCCGGATATCCCGGAATGTCTGCTTTACGCGGATAAGCTGCGCCTGCAGCAGGTTATTGATAATATTTTCGCAAATTCCTACAAATACGCCGGTACCGATATCCGGGTAACCGCCTTAAGAAAAAACAAGTGCCTGATTCTGGAAATCGAAGATTACGGAGGCGGAGTCCCTTCAGAAGAACTCGCCCTGATAAAACAGAAATTCCAGCGCGGCAGCAACGCAAAGGATGTGGAAGGAGCCGGACTGGGCCTGTACATTTCAGATTATTTTATGCAGGAAATGGGCGGAGAGCTTGTCGTGGAAAACGGCTCAGACGGATTAAACGTGAAAGCCGTGATTATGCTGGCCTGAAACTATCATTTCCAAGGAGGATTCTAAATGCTTGAACAAATAAAAACCGCGGTTCTTGACGCAAGCCGCATTATGCTGGAAGCCGGAAACATATCCATTCATGAGAAAGGAGGACACGCTAATTTTGTGACGCAGTACGATTCGCGCGTGCAAAAGCAGCTGACAGAGTCTCTTTCTGAAATTCTGCCAGAAGCTGTATTTATGGGCGAAGAAGACAATGCATCCTCTTCCTATACGGATAAAGGATACTTGTTTATTATTGACCCGATTGACGGAACCACAAACTTTATCCGCCAAAACCATACCAGCTGCATTTCTGTCGGTCTGTTAAAAGACGGAGAAAGCGTGCTTGGCGTTGTATATAATCCTTACAAAGAAGAATTATTTTATGCACAAAAGGGCAGCGGCGCTTACCAAAACGGAAAGCCCATCTGCGTTTCTAAAGAGCCTTTGTCAAACGGCATTCTGCTCTTTGGCTCTTCACCCTATTATGAAGAGCTTGCCAGGCAGTCCTTTGATACAGCCTATTATTATTTCAGAAAATGCCTGGATTTGCGCAGAAGCGGTTCCTCAGCTATAGACCTTTGCGATATCGCCTGCGGAAGGGCAGAGCTGTTTTTTGAATTGAGGCTGAGTCCGTGGGATTATGCAGCTGGTTCTCTGATTGTAAGAGAGGCTGGGGGATTTATCTGCGGACCTGAGCTTTGTGAGATACAGTATCGAAAGCCGCAGGGGATTATCGCTTGTGGAAAAGGGGTTGCGCGGGAAGAATTGGATTATTTTGCGGAAAAGCGGTAACTGGCTGGGTAAGGGGATACTGTGGCTCCGCGGACGCCGGGTGACGGGAAGATGCACTGGCTTCCTGCGGCTGCTCCGAAATGTTAAGAATCCCTAAGTATTCTGCGGTCAGACTGTGGTACCGGACGGTCGCAGCACCTAGTTCGCCCTGGCCTTCTGCCAGCAGCTAAAGGTGCTGCTTCGGCTTCGCCGCCTGGTTTTCGCGGCAGAATACTAAGGGATTCTAAACATTTCTCCGATGCCGCAGGAAGCCAGTGCATCTTCCCGTCACCCGGCTGGTTTTCACAGGTTTGAGGTTTTTGCTCCGTAGCTGAATCCGGTGATTGGCTGGATTCTTTTGTCCCATTGTTTATCATGCTGATTGACATACTGGTCAGTACGTGAAAGAGTAATGTGGGAATCCCAGCAGATTGGCGTGTCCGGCTGCTTCTTCAATACCAGGTTCTGGAGATAGTAATCGTCAGCGTTTGCTAAAAATACTGTTTCCTTTAACGCACCTTCTCTCTTTTCGTAATGCTAAATCCATTTTTCAGATACAGCTTCACTGCATTTTGATTCCATTCAGCTGCATGCAAAATAATTTCTTCATAGCCTTGTTCCTTTATATGATTCATTCCCCATAACAGCAGTTTTTGTCCTATACCTTGTCCTTGAAGCGACCTCTCAACAATTAAATCATCTAACTCATTTTCATAACAGGAAACAGCACCTGCTATGACTCCATTTTGCAAATAAAGGAAAATATCATTTATTTTATCTTTGATTTGGGAATAATCATAATAAAAATTTACTGGTTCTACTTCTAACGCTTTTCTCATTTTGTAAAAACATTCATTATATATTTTCATATATTCCTTCCAATATTCTTTTTGAAAAGGAACACATATTATGTCACTCCGATACTCCAATGCTTTATTATATAACATTTCATACGCCATTATCTCTTTCATTAATATTTCCCTTCAATATCAGCCATTCATCATCAACAGTGACGCACCAAATAAAGAAGTATGCATAAATATCCTTACAGGCGTTTTCCAAAAATAAGACTATTTATTTAAAAGACATGACTAAACCCGTAACAACCACATAACGCCTGTCAGAATACATCTGTGCATCACCCACAAAATATCTCATGTAACACTCGCCAGAAAACAGCCGGGAGAGGGGATTTGACCGGTCTTCCTGCGGCATCGGAAGAATGTTTAGAAGTCCTTAGTATTCTGCTGCAGCAGCCAGGCGGCGAAGCCGAAGCGGCACCGGCAGCACGCTGAGCCAGGGCGAATAGGTGCCGCGTCCCGTCCGCTGCCACAGCGTAAATGCAGAATACTTAGGACTTCTTAACATTCTGGAGCAGCCGCAGGAAGACCGGTCAAATCCCCTCTCCCGGCGTCCGCGGAGCCAGTACACCCCCATCTAAACTATTCCAAACAGCAAACCGCTGATTTCTGTTTCATTTCCTCAAAATGTCACAGGAATCCAGCACACCTCCCCTCCATCCAGCTGCCGCATCACACCTGATAATCAATATGACGGTAATTTTTCAAAACTTCCGCTTCAAAAATCCGTTCCTGCCTGACTGCATTCTGCTCGATTTCCTCTGCTCTCCGCTCTGCCCGTTCCCTGATAATTCGCTCGGAAACATTCTCAGCCATTGTATCCTGCGAATATTTTAATGTTCCCGCAGCCGCCATCTGTCCGCTGTCCTCACTTTGGACTGCTGCCTCTGTTTTCCCTGTATTTACAGAAGCTGCTTCATTTTCATCCAGACTATTTTTCAGTTCTTCATTCAGCTCTTCACCCAGACCGTCTTTCAGTTCTTCACCAGGTTCTTTATCCAGACTGTTTTTCAGTCCCTCATTCAGTTCGTCACCCAGACTGCCCTTCAGTTCTTCGCCCAGACCGTCTTTCAGTTCTTCCTTTAATTCTTCTTCCAGCTCTTCCATCACTTCGGTTATTTCGTCCATGATTTCTGTCAGCATGCCTTTGCTCTCTTCGTCGCTGCCGGCAGCTTCCTCGATTCTGTCTTCCCTGCGTTCTTCCTCGGTCTTTGGAGCTGTTTTTTCTGCTTCTTCGGCAATCTTTTCTCCGATTTCCTTTGCCTCGTCCAGAATATGCATCATCTGGCTGTTATTAAACTGCTTCTTTGCCGCTGCAATCTGGTCTTCATAGGAATGAAACATCTCCAGCTTCCTTGCAATATCTTCCAGGGAGCTGCACTTCACATTTTTCAGGTTCGCCTTCTGCTTTTCAAAAAATTCCACCTGGCTGTCACATTTCTGCTGCCTCTGAGCCTTTTCCTGGGTGCTTTTCATTCCGCTGTTCATCTGCACAAAAGAAAGAATGCCTCCCGCCTGTACGCTTACGCTCATAAGACTCCTCCTTCCTGATACCGCAGCAGTTCAGACAGTCTTCCCTGCCGCATTATATCAAATATTTCAAAATAAAAGTTTTCAGCTGGTCTGTCCATGCCTGTCTGCCAAGCAAAGATACCTTAGATACATCCTCGATACTCACTAACGCTGCCTGGCCGAGTCCTCCGCATCCCGGCACTTTCATAATCGTACCATAGCCAAATACTACATAATCTCCTTTTGGCTTATACGCCGCAGCCAGCTTCTGCATCTGGCCGCTGCTGATAAAAAAGGTGTCCGGTGCGGCCTCTGCCCAAAATCCCTCTGCTTCCAGGTCATATGTAAGCAGATTCATTTCTTCATCGTAGACTGCAATCTCGTCTAATACCGTATATCTCGGATACGATGCCGCCAGTATGGCTGCGCTCACGGATATCATAATCACAGCTGCCGCCGCCATGCCGTTTCGAAGCTTCTTTTGATACCGGTTTTTCGCACTTTTATTTTTATGCAGCTGCTGCTGAAATGCCACAAGCCTTTCCATCCGCCTTTTTAACACCGCATAACAGCTGTCTGAAAAAGCCGTGATACCCTCTGTGGCAAAACACTGCCGCTCTATTCTGGCAGTTTTGAGCATTACTTTCGCATATCCTGAGACATCCAGCGGGCCGAGTACCGAGCTGATTTCATCACTGCTGTACTCCATATTTTCCCGCAGCTTTTTATCCAGTATATACACAAGCGGATGCACCCACCAGAGGATTTTCAGCACTGCATAAATATTGAGCAAAAGCACATGTCCATGCCGGATATGAACCGTTTCGTGATAAAGGACTGCCGAAAGCTCTTCCTTTGACAGCATATTCTGCAGATATTCAGGAACCACAATATACGGCCTTAAAATCCCTCCCGCGAACGGACTGCACCGGGCTTTTGTCAGATATACCTGTATGCCGTATCTTCCCCTGCGTCTGAGATAATGCGGACAGTCTTCCTGGCGCATAAGCTGCATGGATTTCAGGTTTCTGCGCAGCTTACGGTAAAGAAAGCTGTAACGCAGGGCTAGAATGCCTGCAACGGCAAAATATCCTGCCGCCATGTTTTTCGTCGCGGACTGCTGCAGCCAGTTTGTGTACAAAAATATCTTTCCCGTATAAAAAATCCTGGAATATCCTGTCAGTACCGCAGACGGCACCAGTGCGGACAGCAAAAGATTCCTTCTCCATCCGCGGCGTCCGCCAGTCTGACAGACGATAAGAGCCACTGTCATAAATACCGTCGCGGCTGTCAGAATGCGCAGCAGCTTCAAAAAACTGTAAAGCGTTACATATTCTAAAAAGTTATACACTTTTATTCATTCTGTCCTTCTTTTAATTTGCCCACAAGCTGTTCCAGTTCGGAAAGCTGCTCGTCGCTCAGTTTTGATTTTTCCAAAAAGCTTGCCACAGCCAGCGTAGAATTGCCGCCAAAATAATTACGAACAAACCGCTCCTGTTTTTCCATCAGGCATGTTTCTTTCGACTTGACTACATAATAATGATAGACTCTCGCGTCCTTTTCATCTACCTCGTGCCGGATAATTCCTTTGACGAGCAGACGGTTAATCAGCACGCGGATGGTTCTTGCGCTTACATTCAGCGTGCCTTTTAATGACTGTATGATTTCAGATGCAGTCATATCTGTGCCTGCATTCCAGAGTACCTCCATTACGAGCCATTCCGTTTCACTTGGCGTCGTTTCTCTTACCATATGAACCTCCCTGTTCCAGTGAAAAGAATCGGTTAAATCCTATGCATTATTTATATCGGTTTATGTACATAAACATTTAACCATAATCTGAATTTTTGTAACTGCCGGATTTCCGTTCGCGCTGCCTCAGCGCCTGGTATATCTGCCAGCAGAACTCTGCCTGCGCTTTCGGTATTTCATCCGGTGCAAAAGCTGCCGCCCTGGCCGCCTGCATAAAACGGCTCCAGTTTTCGTCAGATATTTTCTGAAAGCTGTTTTTCAGCAGCTGCTCATAACGGGCATCTGTCAGATCCGGCTGGCGTATTTTTCCTTTCAGACAGAGCTTCCGGTAAATCCGCCTGTTCATGCGCCTGACTGCCCTGCTGTATTTTCCGGCCCTGATATCCCTTTGCGGCGCCATAACATAAAAGCGGACGGACTGCCAGATGAGCCAGCAGAGCAGTACCGTCAGCAGATAGAAAGCGGCATACGATAACCCGTTTCCATTTTTTCGGCTGTCCGCTGCTGTATCAGGATGCTGCTCTTTCGTCTGCTCTTTCTCAGCCTCATCTGTATCTGTCTGGGTTTCTTCTTCCTTATCTGCCCCGGTATCGTCTGTCTCAGTCTGTTCCTGGTTTTGCGTGCCTGCAGTTTTAGGGTTCCAGAAATCCTCCCTGCTCAGCCAGTCCGGCCTCTGCCTCTCTCCCGGCGTTGCATCCACCGGCACCCAGCCAAACTCATCTAAATAAATTTCTGCCCATGCATGTGCATCTTCATCTTTTACCGATGCCGCATAAGAATCGCCTTTTTTTGTAAAATCTTCGGCTCTTACGGCATACCCGGAAACATATCTGGCCGGTATTCCCATCCGGCGAAACAGCATAACTGCGGCGCTGGCAAAATGCACACAGTATCCCTTGTGGCTGCGCATCAGAAAAAAGTGCACCGGATCCTCTCCCTGTGGCGGCGGCGTTAAATCCGTACTGTATTCCTGATAAAATTTTAAATACGTGCAAATCATCTGCGCCAGATTCAGACGGGCCTGACTGCGCTCGACAGCCTCCGTACACAGCTCAGCGGCATCCAGATAATACTTCAGTTCCAAATAAGTATCTCTTCCTGTCATCTGATTCATATATTCTTCAACCAGAGGCACCTCTTCTGGCACATCCAGATACCTGTTTCTGGCAAAATCATCATACCACGCAAATACCGCGCTGACCGGAGCATCAGACCTCCACATCATAGAAGATTCTCCCATTGTATAGTTCCACGCACGGAATGTAAAATCCTTCTGATTCCATGCCCGCTGCAGCGTCACATCGCCCGATAAACGTTCCCTGCCCTGATGCCCGGCGTAATCCACTGCATATGGCAGATATGCCTGCCGGCCCCGTATTCCGGTATGCTCAATGGTATATTCTATTTCCCCTATGTTCGCAGCAGCATTCTCTGAAAACTGACTGGAATAAAGAATCTCCGCAGAAGTATAGCCTCCTCCGTTTTCAAATGCGTCATACTGAGCATGTAAAAGCTCCCGCTCCGCTTCCTGAATCTCATATCCGGCCTCAGCGCATGCCTCTTTGAATTTTCCGTTCTCGCATACCCATCTGCCGTTTCTGTAATCCGTGCCGATAAATCCTTTCAAAAGCACGTCCTCAAACGGTTTTTTCGAAGCCGTCACCCGAAACATTTCTTTTCCGGTATAATGCGGGGCCTGATTTGTGACAGATTCCTGCCCCGGTACTGTAAATCCGCGCAGCATTTCCGCCGCATTCTGCTCTGTCTTTCTCTGAAATTCCATGACTTTCGGAGCCTGCTTCATCAGGGACGGCAGCGTGGTATCTGACAGCCGGCTGCTTACCGGCAGCATAAATGCCAGCGCCCCCGCAAGACATACAGAAGGTATCCAGCGCACATACCACCGCACTGTCCGCCGTCCGTCTGCACGTGCATGCATTCTGGCATATCTGCTTTTTCGGGCATGTCCGCTGCTTAGCGCATCTGCCCCTCCGTCTGCCTGCATAAATAAAAGAGCTGCAAAAGAAAATGCCATGCTTTTCCACTGCGGCACAAACCCCGTCACAAGCTCCGCTGCAAATACCGCTGCAGGAAACAGAAGCAGCACAGCCCGTTTTCTGAAAAGCAGCGCTGTAAAAAGCAGAGCGGATGCGATTACAAATACCCAGAATGCCAGTCCCAGCCCGATAAATTCTGTTTTCCCTTCCCATATGGAATACGACGTTTTCAGATGGCTGTTAAATTTCTCCAGAAACTGAACCGCCGCGGCGCATGCCCCGTCCTCTATCTCAATCCGGTGCAGCTTCCAAAAGCGGAAAACAGCCCATGCATACATACAGGGTATGAGCAGCCCGAAAAAAATCCGAAGACGCGCAAGTCCTGCCATTCCAGACTCATACAGTAATATCATCAGTACCGCCGCACCCAGTATCCATGCCCAGGCACGATTCGAAAGCTCCCATTCAGGAAAAATATCCCGCGCCATGAAAGCCGCTGAAAAACAGCACAAAAATGAAGTCAGAATCCAAAAAAACGCTCCCGCAGCCGCCTGCAGCGGTACACAGCTATCTGTCTGCCAATGCCTGTATTTGTGCATGATTTCGCATCTCCTTTATAATATCAGCTCCAGTCTGCTGAGCCTCTCCCTCCAGCTTTTCACCCTGAATCCTTCGATTTTCGTCTGATTTTTCAGAAGCTCCAGACTTTCGTCTAACTGCAGCGCATACAGATAATTTTCTCCGCGGTATTTTTCCCGGTATGCCTCTAAAAGGCTGCCTTCCTGCCTTTCGAACGATTCTTCCAGATAACAGCTTAAAAACAGATACAGACTTTCCTCATCATCCACGCGCACCCGCACGATATCGCCCTGCCTGCTGCTGTACCATACCGCATAATGCGGGCATCCGGCGTCCATCAGCGAAAATGAAATGCTTGAAAGCACGCTTAAATAAGCATTTACCTTCTCCTGCGTCTTCTGTTTTTCATTTTTATATCCCAGCAGAAACACCACCGGACACGCTTTCGGCAGGCTGTCTTCTTTTACAAGCAGCTCTTCTGATTTTGCGCTTAATTTCCAGTGAATCCGCTGGATTCTGTCTCCGTTTTGAAACGGGCGTACCTGGAACAGCTCGCTGGGATCATCGCCGGGCCTGTATTCATCATAAACATCCGCTTCTCCCGGAAAATTCCTCACGGCTTCCGTCAGATGAACCCCGATTTCCTGCATATTGGGAAGCACCTGAACGCTGCATATGCTTTTTACTCTTTTATCCAGATAAAAAAGCCCTGTTAAATCATAAATGCGCAGCTTTTTCAGCTCCATATCATAGCTTCCGTAATTATCAATGACTGCCGGGTAATCAAAGCTGCTTCCCGCGCCCGCAGCCATCCCGCCGCACAGCCATTTTTTCTGTTTTTTATTGATAAAACGGTTCCGCTGCACCAGCAGGCACCGGAATTTAAGGCATGGAAGAAAACCTGTATTCGTTATTTCAATACACGCTGTCAGCGGCCTTCCGCATTCCGCAATGGAAACCGGAAAGGTAATGCGGCATGAGACCGTACGCACACGGTATGCCAGAAACACACATGCCAGAACGAAATACAGCGCGCACGCGTAAGCTAAAATCACCAGGGATGAGCTTTTATACAGGATAGACGTATAGAATATAGAAGCTGTAATCAGGGCTGCTAAGAAAATACTAAACATGGGACTGTTCACTTTCTAAACTGTTTTATTTCGCGGAATGTAATACGGACAGACGCATGCGGCTGCGTGATACCGGATGCCGTATCCTCGCAGACACAGGATTGCAGGCAGTTCATTCCATGCTTATTTTGGAAAAATCAATGACCAGGCCTTTCAAAATACCAGACTGTACCTTGTCGGAAAAGGAATAATTTTCTGCACTGTCATGTTCAAAGTCATATACCATTACCAGTCTTTTTTCATAATCCGCAATCCAGTATTCCCGTACTCCCGCCATATTGTATTTTATCATTTTCTTTACATAATCTCTGGATTTGCTGCCCGGCGACACAATTTCGATAATCCAGTCCGGCGCGCCGCTGCATCCTCTGTCTGTCAGCCTGCTTCTGTCGCAGATTACGCTGATATCCGGCTCTACGTATATTTGCATCATGCCCGGGGCCGCCATCAGATACAGTTCGCCGTCGATTAATTCCGCACGTTTTCCTTCCGGCAGGCTGTAAATATCTTCTATTGTATATCTGGATTTGTATCCATTCTGTTCCGCTGCATCCACTGTATTCCCCTCCATCCTCAGATTCCGGCTACATCCGGTAAGAAACCGGAGCCCGGACTGCTCCGAGCACTTCGGCGATTACCGCATCCGGCGTTACATGCGTGACCCTCGCCTTTGTATTTAACAGCATTCTGTGCCTGGCAACTTCCGGGAACACTTCGGCCACGTCTTCCGGTATGACAAAATTCCTGTTTTGCAGAAATGCCCGGGATTTTGCCATTTTGGTACATGCTATGGAGCCCCGCGGACTCATTCCCAGTTCAATATACTGGTTTTCCCGCGTCGCCTGTACCAGATGCACAATATAAGAATAGAGATTTTCATGCACGTATACCCGCTCGGCTTCGTCCTGCATCTCTGCAAGCTCCTGCGCGGTAAGCACGCACTGCACTTCCTGTATGCCGGAACGGACGCTGCGCCCTTTTGCAATATCAATCTCGCTGCTTTCATCCGGATATCCCATGCTCATGCAAATCATAAAGCGGTCTAACTGTGCCTCGGGCAGCAGCTGTGTTCCAGCGCTGCCTTTCGGGTTCTGTGTCGCCATAACGATAAAAGGCTTTGGAACCTCCCTGCTGACTCCGTCTACTGTCACCATGCCTTCTTCCATAACTTCCAAAAGCGCAGACTGTGTTTTGGGAGATGTCCGGTTGATTTCATCTGCCAGAAACAGATTGCACATAATCGTCCCTTCATGATACACAAATGTTCCTGTGTTTTTCTGGTACATGCTGAAGCCTAAAATGTCTGACGGCATTACATCCGGCGTAAACTGGACTCGGCTGTTTTTTAAATCCATCGCTTTCGAAAAAGCAACTGCCAGTGTAGTCTTTCCTACCCCGGGCACATCTTCGATTAAAATATGCCCTCTGGATAAAATTGCCGCAAATGCTTTCTGAATACAGTCATCTTTTCCTGTCAGCGCTTTTTTCACCTCGTCCGCTGCTCTTACTGCTTTTGTGTATAATCCGCCTGTCATTCCTGTCTGTTTCCTTTCCTGTATGGCAGCACTGTCAGAATCTATTCATGCACAGCTCCGATAATCTCGTTAATATCCTGAATTCCTTCTTCTACCATAAACTGGGATATCCCATTCACAATATCAGCCGCCGCTGTCGGATTTGCAAAATTCGCTGTACCGACTTCTACAGCAGTCGCTCCTGCCAGCATCATTTCAATCGCATCTTCCGCATTCATAATGCCCCCGATTCCGATTACCGGAATTTCTACGGCATGTGCTGCTTCATAAACCATGCGCACCGCAATCGGATGAATTGCCGGGCCGGAAAGACCGCCTGTTTTATTGGCCAGGGCAAATTTACGCTTTTTCACATCAATCTTCATGCCTGTAATCGTATTAATCAGCGAAACTGCATCCGCCCCCGCCGCTTCTGCCGCTTTTGCCATTTCCGCGATATTGGTCACATTCGGGCTTAATTTCATAATAATCGGATGCGTTGATTTTTTCCGGATTTCCTGCGTAATATGCGCCGCCATATTCGGAGCCTGTCCGAAAGCGATGCCGCCCTGTTTTACATTCGGACAGGAAATGTTGATTTCAAGCATGTTTACCGGCTGGTCGTTTAAGCGCTCTACCACATCCAGATAATCATATACAGAACGCCCGCAGACATTGATGATGATTCTTGTCTGAAACTGCTTTAAAAACGGAATATCCCTTTTTATAAATACATCGATGCCGGGATTTTGCAGGCCGACCGCATTTAGCATGCCGCCGTATACTTCCGCTACCCGCGGTGTCGGATTGCCTTCCCACGGCACATTTGCCACGCCTTTTGTAATCACGCCGCCTAACCGGTTCAAATCTACAAACTGGGAATACTCTTCCCCCGAGCCGAAGGTGCCTGATGCTGTCAGCACTGGATTTTTGAAGGTAATTCCTGCTATCGTTACTTTCGTATTCATCAGATATCCACCTCCTGTGCGTCAAATACCGGTCCCTCGGTACAGATACGCTTATTTTTCACACGCGTATGCTCGTCTTTCTTTTTCGATTTGCAGACACAGCCAAGACATGCCCCCACTCCGCAGGCCATCCGTTCTTCCAGTGAAATATAGCATTTTATATTCTGTTCTTCGGCATATGTTTTTAATGCTTTTAACATCGGCATCGGCCCGCAGGCGTAAATCACATCCGCTTTCAGATTTTTGTTTCTTATCACATCCAGTACATTTCCCCTGGTACCCACAGAGCCGTCTTCCGTGGCAATATGGACAGGTCCCCATAATTCAAACTGTTCGCTTAAAAATACCTGCCTGTTCTGATAGCCTAAAATAATCTCTTTCTCGCAGTCTGACTCTTTTGCAAGCTGCAGAATCGGAGGGATGCCAATCCCGCCCCCTATCAGAAACGCTTTTTCTTTTTCCTTTGGAAATCCGTTTCCAAGCGGGCCTATGACATACAGCGGCATTCCGGTACGCATATAGGAAAACTCATCCGTCCCCTTTCCCGCTATACGGTATACAATCCGTACTGCCTGGTCCTCTTTATCAATCTCGCAGAGACTGACCGGCCTTGGCAGAAGCCTGCTGCCGTCTCTGCAGTATACTCCGATAAACTGGCCAGCCTGCGCTTCCTGCGCAATTTTATCTGTATGCAGCCACATGCTGTAAATATCCGTTGCAATTTCTTCCTGGCGGATAATGACTGCTTCTTCTTTAAATTTCCGGGCCATTTTTCACCCTCCTTTAGCTTTGTCCGTTAATACGCTTACTCAGACTGCCTGAAGCGCCCCGTTAATATCCGCGGCCATATCCAGCACTGCCGCTCTGGCAGCATCTGCGTAGTTTTCCGGTGAAAAATGCGCATACTGTTTCTGTTTATAGGCAGCGATAATTCCTCTGGATGAATTTACAATGGCCCCGAGTCCGTCTTCATTAAAGTAATGTACAAGGTCTGCTCCTTTTCCGCCCTGCGCGCCGTAGCCAGGTACTAAAATATAAGCCTTCGGCATCAGCCTGCGCATGATTTTTCCGGCTTCCGGATAAGTAGCCCCTACAACGGCGCCGATATAGCTGTAATCATCTCCCATATGCTGCGCGCCCCATTCCGCCACTTTTTCACCCACATACTCATACAGCGGCCTTCCATCTATCAGACGGTCCTGAAATTCACCGCTGGACGGATTGGATGTTTTCACAAGAATAAACAGTCCCTTCTTTTCCTCTTTGCAGACATCCACAAACGGCTGAATACCGTCCGAGCCAAGATACGGATTTACGGTTGCAAAATCTTCATTGAATGCACTGCAGGTCCTGCTGCCAATCCTGACCTTTCCTAAATGCCCCGCTGCATATGCAGCCGATGTGGAGCCAATATCTCCGCGTTTTACATCCCCGATAACCACAAGGTCTTTCTCATGGCAGTAATCCACCGTCTTTTGAAATGCTTTGAGTCCTTCCACGCCGAACTGTTCATACATGGCAGCCTGCGGCTTCACCGCCGGTATCAGGTCATAAATACTGTCAATAATCCCTTTATTAAACTGCCAGACGGCATCCGCGGCACCTTCTAATGTTTCTCCGTACTGCTCATAGGACTGTTTTAAAATATGTTCCGGCACATACGAAAGCATCGGGTCTAATCCTGCCACAATCGGAGCATTTGTCTTTTTTATTTTTTCTATTAATTTATTTATCATCTGATTCCCCTTTACAGATTCCCCTTTAATATTTCTCTGCCTGATACACAATCTCGCCGCCCGCAATCGTTACCCGGACAGCTCCGGTCACCCTTCGTCCGTGAAACGGCGTATTTCTGCTTTTCGACGCAGACCGGGACGCATCGATTTCATATGTTTTTTCGGGGTCAAAAATCACAATATCCGCTGTCTTTCCCGGCTGCAGGCTTCCCTTGTCAATGCCGAGCACCCTGGCTGGATGAAAACTCATTTTCTGCGCCATCTGCATCGGCGTCAGATAACCGCCCAGCACCAGTTCGGTATGCGTAAGGGCAGCCGCTGTTTCTAAGCCGATAATCCCAAACGGGGCACGGAGCATGGAATCGTTTTTATCGTCCTTGGAATGCGGCGCGTGGTCTGTTGCAATCACATCCAGAATATCATCCTTCAATCCCTGGCGCAGCGCTTCCACATCCTCTTTTGTGCGAAGAGGCGGATTCATCTTAAAATTCGTATCCCCGGTTATCATATCATCTGACGACAGTGTAAAATGATGCGGGCAGACCTCTGCCGATATGCGCACGCCCCTTTCCCGTGCCAGTTTTACAATTTCAACACTTTCTTTTGTAGAACAGTGGCACAGATGAAGCTTCGCACCTGTATCGCCGGCTAACATCACGTCCCTGACGGCAATCATATTTTCCACAAGGTTCGAAATCCCTGGCAGCCCGTTTCGCACTGCATTTTCATCTTCGTTGACAACACCGCCGTTTAACAGCGTTTTTTCTTCGCAGTGCGATAAAACCGGAATATCCAGCCGTTTCGCAATTTTCATCGCTTTGTGCATCAGATTCGCGTTCATAACCGACTTTCCATCCTCGCTGACAGCCGGACTTCCTGCCCGGACCATGTCTTCGATATCCGACAGCTGCTCTCCGGCCATTTTATGTGTAATGGCTCCGGCCTGAAGGACATTGATTTTTGTCATATTTTTGGCCTTGTTATGAACATAGCTGATAACATCGGCATTATCTGCCGCAGGTTTTGTATTCGGCATGGCTACAATCGTTGTAAAGCCGCCGCGCGCCGCTGCCGCCGCTCCCGTAGCAACGGTTTCTTTGTATTCAAATCCCGGGTCGCGCAGGTGCACATGCAGGTCAATAAAGCCGGGCATTACATAACAGCCCTGTGCGTCTATCTGCACTGCCTGCCGGTCTTCAGGCTCCTGCATCTGCGGGCGGATGTCTGCGATTTTTCCATCCTGTATCAGGATATCAGCCACTGAATCCTGCATGGAAGCCGGGTCGATGACGCGGCCGTTTCTAATAAGAAGTGTCATTTCTGGTTCCTTTCTGCCTTGGTCAGACTGGTTTGTAGAACTGCTTCTATGATAACACAAACGGGGGTAATCAGCAACTGCGAAGATGCTTGTTTTTTCTAAAAAAAAGAAATGAGCAGCCCTTTCGAATCATAAGATTTTACCTGGCAAAAACCCATTTCTTTTTACAGTATAAATTATGCTGTTCAGACATAATTCTTTAAAACCTGACAGGCATATGCCTTATCATAGCGACTGTACTTTTGCCAGTAAGGCATCCTGCAATACTTTTGAAAAGTTAATGCTTTTCTCCTCACATAGCGTATTCAGCCACATTGGAATGCTTAAAGTCTTTTTTACTGCCCTGTCGCTGTGCTGCCTTGCGTATTCGGTCATATCCACCAGTACCATATTGACGAAAGCGCTTTCCGCTGCGGATTCCATTTCAAACTCTTTCAGAACGGCAGCCGGATTGATTTCGCTTAACATACTCGGGGACGGGATGCATTCGCCGTCACGCAGGGCCGTAAACAGATACAGGCCGCAGGCATCCTGAGCCATGCGCATAGCATCCGCCACATTATCCCCAAAAGTTGCAAGATTTCCCAAATCGGGAAAAATAACTGATATTTTGCCCTCTTCCTCATAGAAAACAGCCGGGTACACATAATTCATAAATCAATGCTCCTTTCCGTGACTTAACTAAGGGGCAGGGGCTTATTTCAGCCCAGCCTGATTTCGTATGGATTTAACAATACTTTTCGGGATGTCGCCGGGATGATTCGGAACGCTTACTTTACCAGGCTTTACCGGGTGTCTGTATTGGTAATGTGAGCCGCTTATGTCTGACACGTACCATCCGTCATCCTTTAGCATCCGGTCGGCTTCTCTGAATCTCATGTATGTCTCCTCCTTACCATGATATAATAACACGTATTTTACGTATTATCAAGTAAAAAAGACATATGCCTCATCTGCACATGCCTTTATTCTGCTTTTTTATCATCTTGTTTTCAAAAAGATATATTCTTTTTGCGCCTCATCATCCTGCGGATAATTTTCCAGATAGTTTTCCATCTCCTGCAAAGCAGCCGGAAAATCCCCCGCATATTCTAAAGCCGCTATCTTCCCGCTCCAGAGAGCCCTCTTATTCATAATATTCTCGCACCCCATTCCCTGATCAAACCAGGTCACTGCTTTATCATACTCTCCCTGAACAAATGCAAGCTGTCCCAGCTCGTACAGGACGGCGGAATCATTTGGATTGTCCTGCAGATAAGCCTCGTAGTAGTTCGCTGACTGTCCGCTGTCGCCCTTTGCCTGAAAAAGTCTTCCAAGATACAGCTCTGCTGACGGCTCCTTTTGTTCTAAAGCCTCTCCGAGTTCTGTTTCTGCTTTTTCATAATCGCCGCTTAACAGATACAGCTTTCCCCGTGTCAGGCACTCCGGGCCTTTTTCTCCCTTCACGGAAAGCCCCTGCTTTAAATAAGGCGCTGCTTCCTTTTCAAGTCCGGCTGCCATCAGCTGTTCATAAATGCCGGCACACATGGCGCCGCTGTCTTTTTTATTCTTTTCCGCTTCTTCGAAATCCTGCAAGGCTTCTTTCTTTTTACCCTGGCTGATATAGGCACATCCGCGCAGATAGTATGCATCCGCGTTTTTTTTATTATACTCAATTAAAGCCGTGTAGGTACTGACGGCATCCTTCGTCTTTCCGGACTCCATCTGGGCATATGCTTTGTAAAAGTTAATATCTTCTTCCAGATTTGACACAATGCCGGCCCGCTGTCCCAATGCTTCGTTGAACGAATGAATCGCTTTCTCATAATCCCCGGCATCCAGAAGCTGCAGTCCCGTTTTGCGGTAAGATTTTGCTGCTTCAACCTGTTTTGCATCGCCGCAGCCGGACACTGCCGTCAGCATGATTACGGCAGCGGCAATGCCAGGTACCGTTTTGCAAATGCATTTTTTGATATTCATAATTCCTCCCATATGAAAACCGTCCGGGGATTATGCCTCCCGAAGGAAAACGGCACAATCCCCGGCATCCTGCCTCTCAGCCCCGGCTGGAAAAGGCGCTGTTTAAAGGTCGCAGTTATTGACTGTCCTCGGGAACGGAATCACATCGCGGATATTCGACATGCCTGTTAAATACATCACGCAGCGTTCAAATCCAAGCCCGAATCCCGCATGCCTTGCCGAACCGTATTTGCGCAGATCCAGATAAAAGCCATAATCTTCTTCCTTAAGCCCCAGTTCCTGAATCCGTAAAAGCAGCTTGTCATAGTCGTCTTCACGCTGGCTTCCGCCGATAATCTCACCGATGCCGGGAACCAGACAGTCCACTGCCGCCACTGTCTTTCCGTCTTCATTCATCTTCATATA
The DNA here is from genome assembly GCA_947384955.1 of uncultured Eubacterium sp. GTDB lineage: Bacteria > Bacillota > Clostridia > Lachnospirales > Lachnospiraceae > Eubacterium_J. The sequence goes on from CANDJC010000003.1 coordinate 25,303, forward strand.
AAATGCCTTGATTTCTTTCGGGTAATCATATACAAATACCGGACGCTTAAATACCTTTTCTGTCAGATAACGCTCATGCTCTGTCTGCAGGTCCGCGCCCCAGGACACTTTATAGTCAAATTTGCTGTTATTTTTTTCTAACAGCCTGACAGCTTCCGTATAAGACACCCGCGCAAAATCCGAATTCATAACATGCTCTAACCGTTCCATCAGTCCTTTGTCCACAAACTGGTTCAAAAAGGCCATTTCTTCCGGCGCATGTTCTAATACATAGCGGATAATATATTTCAGCATTGCCTCGGCCAGCATCATGTTATCCGTAAGGTCCGCAAAGGCAATCTCCGGCTCAATCATCCAAAACTCGGCGGCATGCCTGGTCGTATTGGAATTTTCCGCACGGAATGTCGGCCCGAATGTATAGATATTTTTAAATGCCATGGCATACGTTTCGCCGTTCAGCTGCCCGCTTACAGTCAGATTTGCCGCTTTTGCGAAGAAATCCTGTGTGTAGTCAATGCTGCCGTCTTCTGCTTTCGGCAGATTGTTTAAGTCCATCGTTGTAACCTGGAACATCTCGCCAGCCCCTTCGCAGTCGCTTCCGGTAATAATTGGCGTATGCACATATACAAAATCCCGTTCCTGGAAAAACCGGTGTATCGCATAAGCCGTCAGCGAGCGGATGCGGAACACTGCCTCAAATGTATTTGTCCTTGGCCTTAAATGCGTAATTTTCCTTAAATACTCAAACGTATGCCTTTTTTTCTGCAGCGGGTAATCCGGAGAGGACGCGCCCTCAATCTCCACATTCTTTGCCTGAATTTCAAAAGGCTGCTTTGCGCCCGGTGTCGCCACAAAGGTTCCTGTGATAACGAGCGCCGCCCCTACGTTTACCTTTCCGATATCCTCAAAATTGGCAAGCCCGTCTCCATAAACAATCTGTACCGGCTCAAAAAACGTACCGTCATTTACCATCAAAAACCCAAACGCCTTTGATTTGCGGTTGCTGCGCACCCATCCTCCGATTGTTACTTCCTTATCCGCATACTGCTGCTGGCTGCGGAATAATTCTCTGATATTTGTAAGCTCCATTCCTTTCATTCCTTTCTGTCATTCTGCAATCTGTTACTCTGTGTGCATTACTTTTCTGCATCATCCTGCTTTTTTGATGATACGCCGTATTTCACCGATGCATTTTCCACTACCATATCCAGCGCCCGGTTGCACACATAGACCTTCTTTTCATAAGCCTCGCCCGCCTTTGCGTTCACTCCGTTTGACTTATAAAAATCCTCTTCCGACTCATAGCCGTATGTGCTCATCTGTTCCTGCACAAATTTCTTGAAAGCCTCTTCATCCAGTTCCATTTTTTCTTTCTTTACAATCGCCTCTAAAATAAGCTCTGTTTCCAGATTGACTTCCATCTCGCTTTTAATATCCGCCCGGAAATCTTCTTCGGTCATGCCGTTATAGCTTTGGGCGAGAAAATCGGTCAGGCTCTGGCCTTCTTTGCAGTTATTGTTTGTATACTGAATCACATAATCCGAAACCCTGGCATCCAGCAGGTCCTGCGGCATTGTCACTTCGCAGATTTCCATTAATTTATCTATGACAGCCTGTCTGGTATCCCGCTCTTTATCGCTCTTGCTGCTGCTTTCCAGATACTGCCTGACATTCTCTTTGTATTCCTTTACCGTCTGAAACTCCGTATTCTGCTGCACATATTCATCGTTCAGTTCAAATTTCGCATCCGGGTCCGGTTCTACGATTTTATTGACCTTCACTGTAAATACGACATCTTCTCCGGCTAAGTCCTGGCTCGGATAGCCTTCCGGGAATGTCAGATTCAGCTCGACGGTATCCCCGACCTTCGCCCCGATAAGCCCTTCTTCAAAACCGTCAATAAAGCTGTTCGAGCCAATGGTCAGATGATACCCTGCTGATGTCCCTCCCTGGAAAGCTACGCCGTCCTTTTTTCCTTCATAGTCGATATTGACGATATCGCCGTCTTCCACTTTTTTCTTGTCCGTATCCCGGTAAACAGGCTGCGCATTGGATTCCGCGGCGCTCAGCGCATATTCATCGACCTGTGCTTTCGTAACCTTATAATCGTTTTCCAGTGATATTTTAATGTTCGAATAATCCCCCAGCTTCACACATTTATCAATGTCATAAGAAACCTGTTCCGCTGCTGACTGTGTATCTCCTTCTTTTTCATCTTTATTATCTGTCTGTGACTGTGAAGAGCTTCCGCTCTCCTGCTTTTCATCTCCGCATGCTGCCGCGGACAATGTAATGACTGCCGCAAGCATAATCGTCAGTATTTTTCTTTTCATAGCATTCCATATCCCTTCTTCATTATTATAAAACTTTTTCGTATTATCTACCATAACACAGATTTGTGAAAATTTAAAGTTTTTATTGCTTTACATTTAAAATAATGCTATAATTTTAGGCAGTTATGGGATGAAATGGAGAACAGGCATTCCCTGAAACAAAATGGAGGAGGAAAGCAGTATGAGACCGTGGCAGATTGTCTTACTAGTCATTACTGCAGTACTGCTGATTGCCCTGGTAGTTCTTTATTTTCTTGGCAAAAAGCTGCAGAAGAAAAAAGAAGAATCCGACAAACAGCTAGCTGCTGCATCGCAGACAGTCCCGATGCTGATTATTGACAAGAAAAAAATGAAACTAAAGGAGGCCGGCCTCCCCGCAATGGTTTACGAACAGACGCCCAAGCTTCTCCGCCGTCAGAAGGTCCCTGTTGTAAAGGCGAAGATAGGACCGAAAATCCAGACCTTTATGTGTGACGAAATGGTTTTTAATGATATTCCATTGAAAAAAGAAGTCCGCGTTACCGTAAGCGGCCTGTATATCACCGGTGTGAAAGGACTGCGCAAACCATTAGAAAAACCTGAAAAACAAAAGAAAAAGAAATTGTTCCAGCGTCTGCAGGAAAAAGCCAGAAGCCTTCAGGCACAGCAGGAGGGTGCGAAAAGTTCTGCTTCTTCCGGCAAAAAGAAAAAATAATCAAATACGTTTCAGTATCTGCAAAATTTACAGGCTGCCCGAATGCTTCGCGCGTTCCGGCAGTCTTTTTACTTCTATATAATATGTCTGTATCTATGCTAAGAATCCGCTAAAAACCCGTTAACAAACCGCTAAGGAATGAGGAAAACTATAGCTTTCCCTTTTGATTTACGTTATGATACATTCTGCTAAAACCACGTATAAGAGGGAGGGATTTGCATGATGGAAACTTTGATTGTCGTTTTGAGTATTATCCTGGTTGCAGGTGTATGCGCATGGAATTTCTTTGATACATATCATAAATAAAACGAAACTGTGAGGTGAATTATGAATATACTGAGTCTTGCCGCGCTTTTTATTGGCGGCGCGTTTTCTGTTATCATACTGCTTTATTTGTTTGTCGGGCTGATTGCGGTGCTGCTGTGGAAGGTTTACAGAAAGGTTCATCTGGGGTGTTCTTTTTGGGATTAGAGGGGGATTATGGCTGCTCGGACGCCGGGAGAGGGGATTTGTCCGGTCTTTCTGAGGCGGCTCCAGAATGTTAAGAATCCCTAAGCATTCTGCATTTACGCTGTGGCCCCGGACGGGACGCGGCACCCAGTCCGCCCTGGCCTACAGCCAGCAGCTACGGGTGCCGCTTCGGCTTCGCCGCCTGGTTTTTGGGGCAGAATGCTAAGGGATTCTAAACATTCTTCCAATGCCTCAGAAAGACCGGACAAATCCCCTCTCCCGGCTGTTTTCTGGCAAGCGTTACATGAAACATTGTGGGTGTTGTACGGCTGCTTTATGATTGCGGCTTACAGTATTTGCGATATATATTAATTACCAGTTTACAGCTTTTCAGATTTCGATATAATTTTTGCAATAATCAACACTATTTATATTTTTACCTCCTGCTGTGTACTGTATATACATGATAGCCGTTTAAACGAATTATATCAATTAGATTTCTTCGTTCACAATAGGTAATTCTCTTTCTTTATGTTTCCTCTTTGCGCCGGATTTCAAATAAGCTGCCATCAGCCATTTCAACTGTTACAGACCCGCCGCGTTCCGGTAAGGTGTTTTTTATGACTGACTGAATTTTATCCCTGTCAAGGCTGCGGCAGGCTTCCTGCATATCTTTGCAGAACCGGAGCCCGGCAAGGAACCCCATCACGGTATACGTTTCCTGATGTGTCATGGAAAATTCCAGTACAGCACTGTACAAATCATCATTATCTCTGCTTGAGCATGGAAATATATGTTTCAGCCCGTCAAAGAGCTCCTCAAATGCCGCATCAATCCGCTTCTGGTACATATCTTTCCCATCATCCTTTGCGGAAATGCGTCCAGCAGTCTCCCTGCCGTATATTAAGTATTCCATGAAGCCTTCAAAGCCTATGCGTTCTGTCATTTGTCTTAATTCTCCCATAATCCGCTCCTTTCTTTCTCTTTATATTATAATATGCCGTCATTATGCCGTCAACACCGTTTTTGCCGTCATTTTAACATTATAATGAGGTCATAGATAAGAACTGACAGAAAGGAAGTGCGGCATGGCGCATGATGTTTCAAAATTCACGCTGCGGACAGATGCTGAACTAATGAAAAAGTTCCGTTACATTGCAGAATACAACGCACGTTCTGCAAACCGTGAGCTGGAAGTCATTATGAGGAAACACGTAAAAGAATTTGAAGAAATGCATGGCGAAATCGTCTTTGACTAAAACAGGCGGCAGTCGTCTGACGGATAGTTATCATACAGCACGACCCCGCGGGATATGTACAGTTAGTACAGCATTATGGAACCCCGGAAGACTGCTGCCCTCCGGGGTTCTCCTGACTCTTACATTCTTATCTTTTTCTTAATCCCATTCTATATCACTGCCTTTTATATACTCTCCATTATCCATTCTCTTTTCAGCAGCTTCCAGCCTCTCTCTTTCTTCATGGGTTAATTTCGTAAAATCCGGGTCCCATGCAAGCACCATCCTTTTTATAAACTGACTTGCAAGCTCCTGCTCGCTTTCCGGCAGCATTTCCAGCATCCGTACAGATTCCTGAACTATCTGTGTCATATTTCTTTCCTCCATTTTCATTTATAAATATCCCCGCGGCTTCCTATTTCCATAATAACCAGTATTTCCACTTTTTCTTCCTGTGTATATCTGAAAATAACACGGTATTTGCCCACTCTTAACCGCTGCCTGCCATCCTTATAGCCTTTCAGCGGCCTGATATCCCCTTTTGGCGGTTTCTGCACTAATTCCTGTATTGCATCCAGAATGGAATTTCTTAACTTTTTAGAGATGCCTTTCAGGAATTTCACAGCCTCCTTATCATATCTTATTTCCATAATTGTAGAACACTCCTTATCAGTGCTGCGCCGTTTCTTTTATTGCCCTGATACCTGTTTGTAAACCAGCTCTATCCCCTGCCTAATAACATCAGCTTTTGTCAATCCTGTTTTTTTACAACATATTTCCAGCATTTCAATTTCCCTGTCAGACATTCGGATTCTTGTTTCATGCTTTTTGGGGTCAGTTGTTGGCCTTCCTGTTCGTGGTGACATATTTCCTCCTTACGTTTGGTGATACATATATCATAACTTTAGTGTCTCCATAAGTCAATACTTTTTTAACTTTTATCAGGTATATTGCACAGACCCATACGCGCATAAGTGCTGCAGACTGGCCGGGATTAAAAGTAAATCGAATCATTACCGGTACAAAAAGCCCGGCGAACCCCGTAAAGCATATCCGAACCTGATACTGGCCGGAATCGGCACTGACGGTCCAATGCAGTGTATTGTAAGCAATATGACCGCATTCCGTGTAAAAGGCATATATTATGAACTGACTTTATATATGGATTTATGGAATAATGAAATACTCAGCCATTCATTGTCTGCAAAGCGCAGAAACTGGATGACATACATCAGCGGGCTCAATGATCTGACAGAACTAAAAAAACAGTATCCGGAATACCAGACGGTTCTGCATTCCGGCCAGGGTTCCGTGTATGCATCTGTAATCTACTGCATTTGCAAACCGTGAGCTTGAAGTCATTATGAGGAAACACGTAAAAGAATTTGAAGAAATGCTTGGCGAAATCGCCTTTGACTAAAACAGGCGGCAGTCGTCTGACGGATAGTTATCATACAGCACGACCCCGCCAGCCCTGGCCAAAAGGAAAAATAAATGTTCGGGATGTGAAAAACAGCCGGGCGGAGGGAAGATGCACTGGATTCCTGCGACATTGGAGGAATGTTTAGAATCCCTTAGTATTCTGCCCGATAACCAGGCGGCGAAGCCGAAGCGGCACCCGTAGCTGCTGGCTGCAAGCCAGGGCGGACTGGGTGCCGCGTCCGTCCGGGGCCACAGCGTAAATGCAGAATACTTAGGGATTCTTAACATTCCGGAGCCGGAGCTGGAATCCAGTGCATCTTCCCGCCGCCCGGCGTCCGAGGTGCCACAACGCCTCCCCTGCCTGTAATATTTTAGCAAAATCTTAACACACTTCCACTTGCAGTTTTCCTACAGATATATTATTGTAAAAAGTGTCCGTTTAAAGCACCTTATATTCTGAACAGCTTCAGGAGAACTGCCAATGACGTCCTTTATCGAAGTGATTAAAAAACACCACACAACACTGACCATCCTCATGATGTCTGCCGCGACATTATGTTCTTTCATTTTTTTCTTTCTGATACCTTCCGGCTCTGCCAATATTTCATTATTTTATGTGTTCGCTCTGATTATCATAGCACGCTATACCAAAGGATACCGCTACGGCATTGCGGCTGCGCTGTTCAGCGTTGTGTTTATTAATTATTTTTTTACTTACCCGCACTTTAAATTAAATTTCACACTTGCCGGATATCCGGTTACTTTTCTTGTTATGCTTGCGATTGCCCTGATTACGAGTACGCTGACATCGCATATGAAACGCCAGGCAGAAGCGCTTGCAGCTGCGGAAAAGGAAAAAATGCGGGCGAACCTGCTGCGTGCGGTATCCCACGACCTGCGCACACCGCTTACCGGCATTATCGGCTCTGTCGCCGCGCTGCGTGAAGATACGCTGATACAGCAGGACCCGCAGGTGCATGAGACTGTGAACCATATCTATGATGATGCGGCCTGGCTTTTAAATATGGTGGAAAACCTGCTTTCCGTGACACGCATTCAGGATGCGGATACACAGGTGAAAAAGTCTATGGAAGTTGTGGAAGAGGTCGTATCTGAATCCATTACCCGGCTGAAAAAACGGATTCCCAGCGCCAGGATTGAAGCTGTTCTGCCTGAGGATTTTATTATGATTCCAATGGATGCTATTTTAATCGAGCAGGTTTTGATTAATCTTTTGGAAAATGCACTGGTTCATGCCAAAAGCTCAAAGCCTGTCCGCCTGCAGGTCACTTCAGAGCCGTCGTCTGTGCTGTTTGAAGTTATCGATTACGGCACCGGCATTCCGAAAGACAGGCTGGATACGATTTTTGACGGTGTTTCTTCCTGTGAATCTAAGTCCGCAGACAGTAAAAAAGGCATGGGAATCGGGCTGTCTATCTGCAAAACGATTGTTCTGGCGCATAACGGAACGATTACGGCAAAAAATCACGATAACGGCGCTGTTTTTTCGTTCACCCTGCCTGTGACTGAGTGTGTTTAAGTATGTAACAAAATGGATGCGGCAAAGAACTGATATGATAAAGAACTAATGCCATAAAAAAAATAAGATAAAAAACTAATGCCATAATAAACTAATGTCATAAAAAAAATAATATCATAAAAATCAATGTCATAAAGAACTGTTGTTAAATATTGATATGTTAAAGAACTGATGTTGTAAAAAAAGCAAAATGATATGATGAATAGCTGATACAAAAAACAATACTAAATATATATTTATGAAGGGACGCGGTAATTTTATGAAGAATCAGTTTTCCATTTTGATTATTGAAGATGAAAAAAATATTTGTGATTTTATGACAAAAATCCTGACTTCGCACGGATACCGCGTAACCGCTGCCTCCTGCGGCAGGGACGGGCTGTCTTTCATTTCTTCCTGCTGCCCGGATGTCGTCCTTCTTGACCTGGGGCTGCCTGATATGGACGGCATGGAAATCATTGACAAAGTCCGCGCCTGGACTGGAAACCCTATTATTGTCATATCCGCACGCACCATGGAACAGGATAAAGTAAATGCCCTCGATGCCGGAGCCGACGACTATATCACAAAACCTTTCGGCACATCCGAGCTGCTTGCCCGCATCCGCACTTCCCTGCGCCACTGCAGCCGGCTGAATACCGGAGGCGATTCCTGCAGCAGGCCTTATCAGGCGCTGGAGCTTATGATTGATTTTGAAAAACATCTGGTACTGCTGTCTGGCAGGCAGCTGCATCTGACGCCTGTAGAATACCGGATTGTTACTTTTCTGGCGCAAAATTCCGGCAGAGTGCTCACCTACAGCGCCATCATGCAGAATGTCTGGGGCCCTTATATTGACAGCAGCAATAAAATTCTCCGTGTAAATATGGCAAATATCCGCAGAAAGCTGGAAAAAAATCCCGCTGAGCCGCAGTATATTTTTACCGAAATCGGCGTCGGATACCGGATGATTGAACACGGAACAGGACAAAACCCGCTTACAGGCTGAAATTGCTCTGTTCCTTAGACTGGACATATAAATCAATCATGCAGTCTGCCAGATGCTCATAATTTACATCCAGCGCATATGCCACCTGCGCATGGATTTCTTCGTCTGATTCTTCAATCGAAATACTATGGGCATCTATCCCCATCATCATGCTGCCAAACGGAGTCGTATAGCAGGTCATATTCTTTCTGTCCTTTTCGAACACCATATGCACGTTCGAACTGCCCCTGCGGGTAATTTCCAGAGAATCCTTCTCCAGTTTCAACACGTTTTTTGTTACATTGTCAAACCCTTCCACAACTTCATCATAAAGAATATAATGCTTTCCATTCTTATAGTAATATTCGCCCGGCGCGATGATTTCTACCGGTTCCGGCTCGTTCATGTCGTCGCTGTCTGCAGAAAACTGAAGACCGCTGATTTTTAATAAGATGTCCTTTGTCATTGTTTTTCCTTTCCATATTAATCCTGCTTCATGCCGATTGATAAGATTTCAGTGCGGCTATATTTTCCTCTTTACTACCGGCCGCATGCCGTAGCCGTCATAGGATCTGTTATAATATTCGCGAAATCCCCTGGCCTCTGCAAACAGCGGGTCATAGACGCGCCCATTGAGCTCGACCCATGCATGAGACGTATCACAGGCCACATAAACTTCCGGGTAACCGCATTCGTGAAATAAAAATGCAAGCGCCGATGCTTCAGACACACAGCATCCCTTTTGATGATCAAAAATATCATTCGCAAACGTGACTTCCCATCCAGGCTGTCTGTAAATCGGCTGCAGACGCCGGTAGCGCTTATACGGAAACTGAAAAATCCATAGGAAGCATGTTTCTATTTTGCGGCTCCTGCTGTCAGAAGCATCTGTCACCTGTTCTACAATGGCACGCGCCTTTATCATCGTTTCTATTTTCTTTACAGCTGCGTTTGTTTTTTTCGCTGCTCCGCTGTCCGTAAGCCGGATGCCGTCCTGGCTGTCAGAACATGCCATTCTGCCAGTCTTTCTGTCAAAGTAATAATATTCCCGGCCGATTTTCTTCCATCCGCACACAGCTTTTCCGTTTTTGTCAATATAATACGTATGTCCGGACTCTTTTAAAAATTCATCCGACAGCTTCCGGCTCACTGCCTGAAACGGCTTTTTTGATACCGCAAAAATTCCGCCCTTGGAAACGGATATGTTTAAATTTCCATCTTTCGAAATAAGCAGGGGATGATAAAAAACCGGAACAAATACCCTGTTATTTTTGTCATACCGGTATACATACGCCTCGCTTCCGGCCTTTCCTGCTTCTGCCGGAAACACAAGCTCTGCATCCGTCTTAACTCCGCTGCCGAAAGAAACCGTCAGAACCTCCAGACTGTCTGCGCGCAGGCTGTTTTTGCGGACTGCTTTTTTCAAATCCGAGTGAAATGATTCTAAGACTGCCGCTTCGCTGTTTGCAAAATCCGTAAATACAAGCTTCCCCGAAGACTTGCTGATACGGCTTTGTCTGATTTCAAATTCCAGCTTTCCGGATACAGCCTTTAGATTAGCGGCGCAGGCTTTGATATGGTATTTTCTGCCTTTTGCATCCTTTAAGGTAATCTTAAGATTTTTTCCGCTGTCTGACAATAATTTTGCCGCATTTTCATCCAGTATCATGCCTGGCAGAGAGGTGTTCAAATCACCGCCCGCAGCTGTGACCGCAGCCATAATTGTAACCGTGTCACAGGCTTTATTAGAAACTGCCTTTTTCAGAATGCTGCTTCCAAACCGGAGCCTGACATGTTCCGCTGCTTCTGTAAATGCTCCGTTTACACTGACTGCGGCCGTTATCGTTTTCCCGGATTTCTTTATACGGATATCAGCCGGAATCACTGTGATATCCGTTAAATTTTCACAGCCCGAAAATGTTTTCCCCGAAATGCCGGAAATGCTGTCTGGTATTTCGATTTTTTTCAGACGGCCGCAGCTGCTGAATGCTGCTTCCCTGATTCCCTTTACCGCAAAGCTTTTTCCCGCGGAATGAATCTGCTGCGGAATGATAAGACTGTTTGCTTTCTGCGCGCACCCGCTTATGTAACATGTTCCGTCATCAAAAAGCTCATAAACAATGCCCTGACTGTCTGTAAAAACGGACAGTCCGTCAGCCGCTTTTCCGTCCGCTGCTTCATCCGCCTGTATGCCGTTCTCCGCTGCATGCACATCTGTTTCTCCGACGTTTTCTGCTGTATACAAAGCTGTCTCCCCGACGCTTTCCTCTGTATACAAGGCTGTCTCTCCACTGCTTTCTGCTGCATATACAGCTGTCTCTCCGCTGCTTTTCGCTGCATACACTGACAAAGATGTACATAACAGAAAGAATATGACAAATCCTGCGGCGGCGTTTGCTTTGCGAACAGAATAAAATATGCCCGCTCGTTTCATAGTTTTTTTCATAACTGAATAACTCCTCCTAATGCTTACAGCTGGTTTTGCCTTTCATTATTATACTAAAAAGAAAAACGGCTATCAATCCTTTCTTTGAATAAATGTCCCAATGTCCGGCAGATGCAAAACCGTTCTCATAAATATTGCCGCTTGAATGTCATCCTGTCACTTTTTTGTCACTGTACATTGTGCGCTTTCAGGGTTATAATAACTGTAACCTTCTGGTCAGAGAGGAAATAATTTGAAAAAAGAGAGGTATATTATGCACCGCAAATCCAGCAAAGAAAGATACTTTTTGCCGCACCTGTGTTTTACTTTATGTACTGCTTTTTGCTGCATGCTGTTTTTTTCAATAGCATACGCCAGTGAAAAAAACGTGATTACATTAAATACGGCAAAGAAAACTATGACTGTTTCAGATACGTTTCAGCTTACGGCAGATATCTCTGATAACCGCATAAAAAGCTCTGCTATACTATGGAAAAGCAGCAGACCGAAAACTGCTTCTGTCAGCCGCAGCGGTCTTGTAAAGGCGAAGAAAAGCGGAACCGCAAAAATCACAGCCACAGTAAAAGGAACCGGCTGCCAGGCAGTCTGTATCATTAAGGTGAAAAAAAGCCCGAAAACATCGCTGCATGATTCCAATGCCGGAATTGAATTTGACTATCCGCACAGTCTGAAATGCAAAAAAACCTCTTCTGAGGATGGAAGCCGTTATGAATTTGAAGATGAAAACGGAATTGTTTTCTGGTATGAAAAGGGCGAAAAATGGCGTGCAGATTTGGAACAGTCTCAGCCCGCCTGCCAGACACGGCTGGATGAGAAGTTTGAACATGTCAGTATTGATGAATTTACAGATAAAAATATCAATGGAATTATAATGCGAAAGGTTATTTTTCATCTTACTGACAGTAATCAGAAGGTGACTGAATATCTGATGGTTTCTAAGTATGCATTTTATGATTTTTATTTTATGGAATCTGCGGATGATTTTGCGGACAATCTGATAAAGTCGATACAGTTAGAAATCAGCGAAGCCTGAAAAACAGAATTCTGAAACCCGAATCCAGGCAATCTGTATCCAGGCAATTTGAATCCAGATAATTTGAAATCAGTTAAGTAAGCATCGCGGGAATTTTCAAAAGCTCCAGCTTTCCCGCGAATGCCTTTTAAACCGGGTATGCTCAGTACAAACATCCGTTTATTACTGCCAGTACAATTCTACAGTTCTTTTTGCATCTTTCTCAGACAATTTATATTTACGCATCAGTTTTATCGCTATCTCTCCCTTTGGTATGCCATAATCCTGTCCATCTTCTACTGTAGTCTTAATTGCAGCCTCCTCCGCTGCTTTTTTCTTTCCTGCTTCTAACAAAACGGTCGTCCGCTCTCTTTCTGCTTTCAGCAAAACAGTCGCCCGCTCTCTTTCTGCTTCTATTGCCTGCTGTTTTTCCTCTTCAAATATCATTGCCACCTGTGTCATTTCAATCGCCCTCCTTATTTTATTGGCTATTTCCCTGTCAATAATCTTATCAGTAAATGCCAGTATCCCCGCCAGTGTAAAAACCTGCTGGCCCCTGTCCTGGATTCTTGCCGCCAGGCTTACTGTTTCCCGGATTCTTTTCTCCTTTTCTTCCTTTTTCCGGTAGGACAGCGGGAGAATAATAAACTCCATCAGTTCTTCATCCGTCAGTATCTCATTTCTTTCCACCCTGCTTTTCAGACGCTCCATAATGGCGTCAGAATCCAGCTCAGAAAGGAACGCCGTTTCTATGCTTAGTCTGACCGCACCGATATTATATTCACTGGACACCTGTTCTCTGCTGATATCCCCCGTATATATGACAATCATCCGCAGTACCGGGCATTCCTTTTTTTCAATCTGGTATCTGTTTGCTACTCCAGCCAGATAATTCAGGTATTTTACCTTGTCCTTCCTGTCATAATCGCTTTCATAGTCTACTACAGCCACCGTATCATCTTCCAGTTCAAAAAGATTGTCCATCCGAAGCTCGTTTGCCTTTACCGCCGGAATATTCGTCGGCTGTACTTCCCTGATTCCCGGAAGGTCCAGCCCGTATACCCGGAAAGTCTTCCCCTTAAAATTCTCCGCAAGCACCTTGCTTGTAATATCTTTATTCTGGTATGCTATTTCTTCAATTCCCATACTTTATCTCTCCTGGCACTCCGCCGTTTTTACCTATCCCAAAATAACGCAGTCATCATATCCCCCTGCAGCGATTCCTGTTTTTTATATTTAGTATATAATGGTTCCGGCAAAAAAACAAGCCAGTACAATTAAAAACATCTACATAAAAGGCGAAACCGCAAAAATCACATCTGCTCCCGTAACGCTCTGATAATATATTTTCCTGTATTTTCTCCGGCCTCTTTGCCAGTCCGGTTATATCCCTCCTGTAAATAGTGAAATTCATCTTTCATCAGGCCGCGGTCCGCAAAAGTCTTAAACTGGCTGCTCACCAGGATGATATTTTCATGCTCCCTGGCTAATTCCTCCTGTGCTTTCTGAATGGGCACATACAGCTTTCTGTCGTCACGGTGATTTCCGATCTGTATTAAAAAGCATGCCGCAATTTTGCATTCCCTGCAAAAGGATTGCAAAAAACTTTCCGTATGCATTTTATAAGTTTCCCTGGGTGTATGCAGATCCCCGTCTGTACACCCCTGGCACCATGCCATCCCCTGATATATGATATGGTATCCGTGGCTGCGCAGCCACTGCTCACAGCTTTTTACCCGCCAGACGGCGTCCCTGTAATAATTGGTTCCAGGCAGCCATTCGCTAATCGAAGAGCCGCCCTTCGCACAGGAAACCGCAATAACCGGAATGCCGGTTTTTGTGTAGCAGGCATTGACAAATGCCGTAACCATAGAGCCGGTTTTCATCCCCGGCTCTGTGACTCCGTTTTCCTTATTTTCATTCTGCCCGAAAGGCTCCTGCAAAGGCGACAGACAGTCCGGGGCAGTTACCGCCCTGTATTCATATCCTGCTCCCTGTATCAGTGCAGGCGCTTCTGCCGCATTTCCGCGGCCCGCCATATTGCTCTGTCCCATAAATGCCATGAGAAGAACCTCGTTTTGTTTCATTTCATATCCTCCGTTTTCCTTTCAGACCCTGCCTTCTCCTGCCTGCAGCCAGGGTTTTTGGCACATTTCCTCATACAGCTCCTCATCGGTCAGATGCTTCTCCATATTTGTAATCAGCACTGCCCTCCGGTCTTTTTCCGGATAAATTACTTCACGCTGCCAGAGATAAAAATCCGGCCCGTCCCCCGCGTTTCTGACAGACATCAGGCATTCAGCGCCAGGTATTCTGATAAACGGCTCTGCGATGTTTTGCTGTCTGACAGCCCGGTAAAAAAACAGCTTTTTCAGAAACTGACAGGCTGCTTCTTCAAAGCGTTCTGCTCCTCATATTGATACCAGGCGCCCTGCCTGTTTTCATGATGTTCCGGTTTCTATATTCCCTTGGCGTGCAGTTATAAAACCGCTTAAAGTTTTTTGAAAAATTGCTCGGGCTGTCAAAGCCGCATGACACTGCGATTTGTGAAATACTGTCTGCCGGACTGCCTGACAGCATTTCAGCCCCCTGCATGGCTCTGTATTTTAACAGATACTGGATTGGGGACAGCTGGATTGTTTTCTGAAAGCAGCGCAGGCATTCTCTTTCGCTGATATCAGCCGTGGCGGCAATTTCCGGCACGGATATCCGTTCGTCAAAATTTTTATGAATAAATGCGAGCATTTTCTGAATACGGAGACTGTCCTGATTCAGAGGCGCCTCCTGTATCTCCTGCGGTTTCAGTTCTTTGTATAAAAAAAGGCAGATACGGGACAGCTTTTCCCGCACAATAAATTCGTATCCGTAATCATCATTCTTCAGGGCTTCAAACGCGCATTGAAACCAGTGCGCCACATTCTCATAATTCACTGCTCTGTTATCCTGCTCCATCGCACCGGGAACCGGAAAAGCCGCTGCTGAATGCCCTGCTGGTATCAGGTATCCGCTAAAGTTATTGCAGGCCAGCAGCGGCTGCATATATTTTTTTGCAAATACAGAGTCTTCATTTCCTGTAATCAGCGCCGGGCTAAAAACAAGGGAGCACAGTTCGCATTCTGAGGCGGCTTTCGCATAATGAAGCACATTGGAACTGATGACCACGCAGTCTCCTTTACGCAGCAAAAAAGATTTGGACGGTATTTTGATTTCCATTTGTCCGTCTTTTATATGCACAATTTCCATTTCCTCATGCCAGTGCCAGGGAATGATATCCTCCTGCCTGTCCGTGTGGCGGGAGGAATAACCGGCACACGGAAATTCAAGGCTCCCATGCGGCTGGAGCTCCTTTGACACACTGTTTAAATTTAATCCGCATTCCTGTAAGGCCATATTTTTCTGTTCCTTTCGTCCATCTGGCGTTTTTTTTATATTATACGTCTGAAAATGTATTGCATCAAGTGCCATTTGACGGTATTCTTTTATAAACAAAAACATATGTAACAGGACAGCCTGTCCGGGCTACGGTTACAAATACGGGAGGACGTTAAAATGTTTCAGTTATTATTGCTCATTATTTACCTTGCTTTTATCAGTCTCGGGCTTCCGGATTCTTTATTAGGTTCCGCGTGGCCGGCAATGTATCAGGAGTTTTGCGTGCCTGTTTCTTATGCGGGCGGGATTTCTATGATTATCGCCGTCGGGACGATTGTTTCCAGCCTGCAGAGCGACAGACTGACCAAAAGCTTCGGAACAGGGAAGGTTACGGCTGCCAGTGTGTTTCTGACTGCCGCTGCGCTGTTCGGATTTTCCATCAGCCATTCCTATGCTTCTCTGTGCCTGTGGGCTGTCCCTTACGGGCTGGGTGCCGGAAGTGTGGACGCTTCTTTAAATAATTACGTTGCGCTTCACTATGCAGGCAGGCATATGAGCTGGCTTCACTGTATGTGGGGGATTGGCGCTTCGCTCGGCCCGTATATTATGGGTTATGCTCTGACTGGAGGGGCTGGCTGGAATATGGGATACCGCTATATTGCCATTCTTCAGGCTGCACTGACTGCCATCCTGATTTTCAGCCTGCCGTTGTGGAAAAAACAGGCGGTCAGCGATACCAGTGATGCAGGGCAGCCAGGCGGGGAAGGACATGCCAGGCCGCTGTCTCTGCGCCAGATTGTCCGTATTCCGGGAGCGAAAGAAGTGATGATTACATTTTTCTGCTACTGCGCGCTTGAACAGACGGCCGGCTTATGGGCCAGCAGTTACCTTGTACTGCGCCGCGGGCTGTCTGCGGAAACCGCCGCCGGTTTTGCAAGCCTGTTTTATATCGGGATTACGGCTGGCAGAGCTTTCAGCGGATTTTTGACCATGAAGCTGAATGATACGCAGATGATACGGCTTGGGCAGGGACTGATGCTGCTTGGTATCGGGCTTTTGTTTCTGCCGTCTGGAAGCACTGTTACACTGACCGGTCTGATTTTTATCGGGCTTGGCTGCGCTCCGGTTTACCCTTCTATCATACATTCCACGCCGGAACATTTTGGTGCGGATAAATCTCAGGCTATGATTGGCGTCCAGATGGCATCTGCCTATGTGGGGACCTGTATTATGCCGCCGGTTTTCGGATTTATCGCAAACCATATCAGCGTTTCCCTGTTTCCGGTTTATCTGCTGGCAATCCTGGTTCTTATGACTGTGATGCACGAAAAAATGCTGCCGAAAGTATCTGCGCATTAAGACAGATGCAGGATTTATTCTAAAAAAGGCTGACACTCTCTGTGCCAGCCTTTTTCGCTTATGATATTTTTCGTGCCACAATTACCAGCCTTCCGTTTTCCTGGGAATACTCACAGGTAGAAAGCATCAGTATCCGGTCTCCGTACTGCAGAGAGCTCTGCGTTTCAAACAGCTGATTTTCTTTTACAAAGTCCAGGCATTTTTGAAACTCTGCCCGGTTTTTATAATTAAAGAACTGATAGTAGCGGAACCCCTGTTCATTTTCATTCAGAATCCTTGTTTTAAGCACTGCCGCCGCTTCGTATCTGCCGGTTTCATAAATTGTGTCAAAGCGGATTTCTGTATGTGCGCGGAAGAAATCAGCGTCTTCATAACTGTCCAGTGTGCCGAACATATGACCGTTTTTCATATTGTGCCCGTAGATGACGGTATTGCCGTCCTGCGGCCAGCAGCTGTTCTCAGGGTCTGTAAACAGTGCGCCCTCGGCAGAGTCTGCGCCTGTAAAATCATGGTCAAGGTAGAATTCCTTTTCCTTAAACGGCTGCATAACCGGCTGGTCAATCTGTGTGCCCGGAATCTGAAGCCAGCCGAACAGCCCCGGATATTCCGCAGCCATTTTTTGATACTGCTTTTGTATCTTCGGACGTTTTGCGCGTGCCGCATTTTGTTCAGACTGCTTTCCTGTACTGTATTGTGTCCCCTGTCTGTCCTCTGCCGGTATCTTTTTCGAAGATAAATCTCCCTGCTGAGCGCCGTATTTCAGTGTGCCCTGTGCAGAATCCGGATGCGAAACGGCTGCCGGTTTTCCTGTACCGGCGGCAGCGTTTAGCTGAGAATTTTCGTTTAAGGCTCCCTGCGCATTTCCGGCGTCGGCAGCGTCTGCTTTCTGCGAAGCGGATACTTTCAGCTGCTGCGCACTCCAGGCGCTCTGGTTTCTCACAATCTGCCCGTACAGCCAGGCTGTCATAAAGCATACCGACAGACTGGCAAATATAAATACTGCGGAATTGTGCATACGTTCTGCAAAAAGAGTGCGCCGGAAGTCTTTCCTGTCTTTCCCGGAATACAGGAATTTCGGATTTTTCCGCATCTGCAGCGGATGGCGCGGCGACGGCGAATCCTGCATCAGCCAGGCCGCAAGATTTTCCAGTTCTGCTTTATTCTCTGCATGGACTGCAGCGGGTCTGTTCTCTCTGGCCGTTTCAGCTGCATGCACACGGCTGTTTTCCGGCTCTGCCAGGCCCAGCTTTTCTTTTAATGTAAGAATAAACGCCGGGCCGAGCTCTGTCTGAAAATATTTTTCCTGATGTGCTTCCAGCTTTGGCAAAACAGCAAGCCATGCTTCTTTTTCAAGCTGTCCGTAGCGGCTTATGAGCTGTATCAGCTGTCCGGTATCCCTTTGAAGCCGGGGCCAGTCTTTTTCTTCTGCAGCTCCCATATCCGTATCGTACTGCCTGTCTGCTATCTGCTCTAAATGCGCAAGAAATACATTTCCTATCCTTCCTGGCAGAACCTCCCGCTGGCTGTGCCGGAGCCGTTTGCAGCAGGAATGCAGCTGACGGCTGTTCATGCGCCAGGCTTTGTCAATTATTTTTTTTATGCTGTGAAGCGTATTCTGTTCCGCTGTCCATTCCAGTGTCATAGTCTGCCCGCTTTCCTTCTGTAACAGTTCAGACAATCTGACCTGTTACTTCTTTTCTGTATTTTAGATTTTAGGGATTGAAATATCTGCACAAATGGTTTATAATACACTTAACAAGGCAGCCGGCACGATAGTGTACACCTATCCGTTTCCGGCATTATAAAGATAAAAAATAGCACCTTTACTTTGTCAGAGCGGGGGTGCTATTTTTTATGGTTTACATATTCCAAAATCGCTGCAATAAGTATTGCAGTTGTAAGTATAACCATGAATTCCGTTAAGCAATCCCATATTTTCTGAATATGCAGTTTAAATCGCTGATACTGATTTTGCCTGCCAGATAGTGCGCTTTTACGCTTGCTTCTACTTCTTCCATATAGATGTCAAACATAAACCAGTCATCAGCGTCGTAATATTCCTGCAATTGTTTAAAGTCACGCTGCAGTCCGGCTGGAAGATTTTCTCTTAATGTAATTTCTTCATCGATGTACATTGTCTGCACTGTCCTTTTTCTATTTCTGACTTCTGAATTTGCTTGCAGCTATTTTCTGATATACCGGAAGCAGCACTTTTTCGTATCTCTGTTCCATTATCAGCGAGAAAAACTGCTTCTGTATTTCTGATAATACTGGTATTTCCTCTATCAAATCCTGTATTTTTTCCATACAGCTGCCTATTCGGGGCACAAGCCTGTAAACAGCATCGATACACCCCTTGTATTCCATATTTTCAATTATATGATACGGATTTACTCTTTTTCCCTGCAATTCATAGATACATCTGCGTGCTTTATATGCTTCCGCTTCCATCTTCGCATTATGAGCCATAACAGTCTGCATCTTCAAATCATCCCATTTATTGTTTAAACAATTTCCGTTATCATAAACAGGCGCCAGCTTTTTCGTTCCATCCTTTTTCAAAATGATTCCCCAGTTACTGTTATTCCTGTCTGTATTTCCTATAAATGCGTCTATCACAAACATATTCCAAAAATGCTCTTCTACCCCAGAGGCATCCTGTAAAAATGGATGTTCCTGTATTGTCATCATGATTTCATATAAATCCACACCGACGCCGTTGGTTTCATTGCCGTTAGAATCCAGAAAATGCGGCTCAAATGTAACTTTTATCTTTTCAAATTCGTATAATGTGTCTCCATCCTCTAAAAAATCTTCACAGGCAGTAACGGTTTTTCCATTTCTGACTCCAAGAATCGTATGGTGCACTGGCAGTCCTGTGAATTCATATATCTTTGAGCCAATGTATTCACAGACCGGGCTGTTTGAATAGCTGAGCAGGATATTTTTCATCTGCTTTTCTTTCAGATTGCCAGGAAATTTCAAAAGATAATTCCTGCCTTGATATGTGATTCCTATTTTTCTTCCGGCTGTTCCGCCATACATTCTTTGATTTTGCTCATAATCGTTAAAACTGACCAGTTGCATTGCGTGATGTCTCCTGATTTTTGCTGACCGCTTGTCAAAATTTTATTTATCAGATAGATATTCTGATTTTTTATCATAAAATATCTATCTGATAATTATCATAAACCAGCACCTTTGAATTGTAAATCACTTATTTCACATTTATTTAAACCAGCCGCTAAAAAAAATGAAAAATTATTCCATCCACACCACAGCTGCTGAACAGTGCCTGATTTCTTTTAAAATTCATCAATCTCCCCATTATAATACTGGATTATCATCTTCACATCCGTCAGGTTCACTTTCCCATCCCCGTTTGCATCCGCGCTTTTCAGCTGTGCGCCCTCCAGTGTCTTTACGCCGTTATAATGCTGCATCACAAGCCTTGCGTCTGTTAAATCTGTCCTGCCATCTCCATTGACATCTCCCGGCTCGCTCTTTTGCGTTTCCCGAATCGTCAGATATGCCGGCACGCGGTGTTCAATTGTTTCCTTCTGTTTCCCGTCTGTCCCGCTCCATTCCAGGTTTGTTACACAGACCGTTGTTTTGCCGGCTTCTGCATCTTCTGCTACATGGAGCTTTATCTGAAACAGGGCGCTGGCGTCTTTTGCCTTTATGCCGGAAGAATACTGAATCGAAAATTTCCCTTCCGCTTCATCAAACGTGCATTTTTTTACTGCATTTTTTTCTGCCGGAAGAATGTCGCTCTCTGCCACCTGAAACAGGCTCGTATCGTATTCCAGCACACCGTTTATGGCGGAAATCTCCTGTTCTTTGGATGTACTGCTGCCTTTTAATGTAACCGATAAAAGCAGTGTGTCTCCCTGGCTGCATTCTTCCTTATCAAATGTATTTTCAATATCCCATTTACTGTCAGCTGCATAAACAGCTTTTGCAGAGACCGCACTGAAACTGATACTCAGACAGCATACTGCTGCTGCCGCTTTTTTTATGTATTTTAATATTTTTTTATCTGCTGCTTTTATTCTGTCTGCCGGCATTCTCCCTTTTTCTGCTGTTATTTTCGTTCTGCCTGCCGGCATTCTCTCTTTTTCTGCTCTCTGTCTGATATGAACCATCTTTCTGCCTCCTTCCGCTGCTGCCGCATCATTCTTCTCCTTTGCGCCGCCTGAGCACAAGCACAAGCGCCAGTATGCCGCATACGGCTGCGCCGACCAGAAGTGCATCGCTGCCCAGCCCTATTCCGGTCTTATAATTCGAATCCGGCCTGGATGACTTTGCACTCTGTACAGCTGCTGCCTTCGGGCTGCTGCCGGCAGAAGATGTCCCCTGTGCCATGCTGCCGGATACGCCGGACTCGCTTCCCGTGCTGCCGGAGGTATTGGATATGTCAGTCTCCTGCTGTCCCTGCGGGTCAGCCTGTTCATCCACAATGCTGATATCCGACGCTTCTTCGGGATTATCCAGGTCTACCATATCGGTATCATCCGGTGTATTTTCCGGCTCTGATGAATTTTGCGCCGGTGTGTTTCCGGTTTCCGGCGCACGCACGGAGCCTGCCACCGTAACGTCCGATACTTCTGTCAGACTGGCATCTGCCATATCCCGCAGCGACAGCGATACAGGAATTGATTCCGAATCCTGCAGCGCCTGAAACCGCACGCTCACAACTGTGCCGTCCTGTGCATAGCTTTCATCGCAGACGACAGACAGGTTTACCTCGCTGCCCGTATCCGAAGCCATCTGCATATCGCTCCCGGAAAAAGCGCTGTTCCAGGTGCTGCTGTCGTATTTTAATACATTGCTGTCATAGTTTAAAGCAGCACCCAGCGTGCTGATATCCGGGTTATTGCCAAGTTCCACATCAATATTGACATAGTCCCCCTCCGACACACTTGCTGTGTCCGACGATGCGGACAGCGTCGGGGCTGCCGCATAGACCGTGTCTGCCTGTACTATTCCTGCCAGCAGCAGGCTGACGGACAGCCCTGCTGCAAAGATTTTTTTTATGCTCATATTGCCTCTCCTTTCCCTGCCACTCTTGCCGCTAAGAGTCTGCATCACTTTTCTTTTTCATTCTGCTGCAGACAGTCTGTTTTTCCGTACACAGCTTTTACGTTCCCACTGCCATGCCAGAGTCTCTGCTGGTTTTCCGCTGTTATTTTTTAACCTGAATGCTTTTTACTGCACTGTATGGCCCATAAATCCGGTTTCCCATGGAATCCAGGCTGTATGCCCGTACCCGGACATAATATTTCTTTCCAGCTTTTAAACCAGTAATCGTCTTCGGTTTTGCAGACGTTTTCGCTTCTTTCATTTTTGCAGATGTAAAATTCTTATTGGCAGAATACTCTATCTGATATCCCGCCGCACCGTTTACTTTCTGAAATCCGGCCTGTATCCGGCCTTTTTTCTTTGAGCTGAGCGTCAGGGATGCTGTTTTTGCCGGAGCAGATGCTTTCGTCCACCGGGCATACAGCGTTGCGGCTGCGTCCAGCGGCCTGCTGCCGCTTACTTTTTCGCCGCCCTGCTTCTGTGTGTACCAGCCGCTGAATGTGTAGTCTCTGCGCTGGGCTTTCGGCATAATGCCCGGAATATCGCCGGACAGCAGTGTCATGGTTCTGCGGCTTGTTTTTGTGCCGCCGTTTAAGTCAAACTGAAGCACATAATGCACTTTTACCACAGACGGCCTCTGTGATGTGCCTGCAGACGTACCAGTACCGCCGGCAGAAGAACTGCCAGAACTGCTGCCTGTACCGCCAGAACCATTGCCGCTGCTGCCATTCCCGCCAGAGCCATTCCCACTGTTACTGCCATTACTACCGCTGTCTCCCGTGCTGTCATTGCCGCTGCCGCCTGTATTGCCGCCGCCATTTTCACCACCGCCTGTACTGTCGGAATCTCCATTATCAGAACCGCTGCCTGCAACATCTATCACACAGAACTGTTTCAAAAAGCTCCCGTCCTTTGTGGACACCGTAACCGTGGCACGCCCGCTTCCAACAGCCGTTACCAGCCCGTTTTCATCCACCCGCGCGACGGATTCATTATCCGTCATCCACCGCAGGTTCGGGTTGCTGGCATCCAGCGGCAGGTGACTGGCGCTTAACTGCACCGTGCTGTCTGAGCCAAGCGAGGAGTTCTTCTGGCTTAGTGAAAGCTGCTGGACTTTCTTAAAGCTGGCCCTGTAGCTGTCACTGTCCGGGAAAATAACTTCCTGCCCGGAGCTTCCCTTTGTCCGCAGTGCATACATATCACGGTCAATATTCAGCGGGCGGAATACATATCCTTCGTACTGCATGTCCTGCTTTAGCTGCAGTTCCAGAAACTGCACCGTCCGCTGCACGTCTTCATTTGCAATTTCCTCAACCTGATAATTCATTGTTCCGGTTCCCGTGCCGCGCAGGTTCAGGTAATAGTCATCCCCCGCAAGGTAAACCGTCTTCGTGTCCCCGTCTGCATCCAGCCGGACATTCCGATTCCCGCCGGACGGCTTATTATTTATAATAGAACCCGCTTCCTTCCCATCCATGCTGTACACATACACGTCCACCGGGCAGGCAATGTGCACGATTTTGCTGTATGCAAAAAGCGGCTCTGCAAAGATTGTAAATGTGCCGTCTGAAAACGAGCCGTTCCGGTTCCCGACAATCTCAGACACGTTTTTATCCACAAGAATACCGGCTGTAACCGTATCCTCCAGATTCTCCCACTGGTATGTGCCGTGCAGAGAATCTTCTGCTGCTTTTTTCACACTCTGCACAAATGGCCCCATGTCTGTATAGTAATTCCGTACAATCTGGCCGCTTTTTGGCACATCGGACGGAATCCCGCCTTTTTCCAGCACCTCATAATGCATGACACTGTAACCCGGATACAGATTCCCGCTGCTATCAGGCTTTCCAAGCCCCATCGTAATTTCAAATGTCTTCATACCGAACGGGGTCTTTACCGAAACATGCGTAATGGCCTGCTCCGTGCCGGATGCGAAATCCCCCTGCGGGTCGATGCCAGTTTTTTTCATAACCAGTTCCTTCACATCACTGCTGCCGGAATACAGATACGCATAATTGACTTCTGCCAGCCATGTAAACAGATAACTTTCCAGAATGTCCATCTGCTCTGCGGTAAGGTAATGTGAAAAATCCTGTTCGAGTGAGAACGGGTCCGCGGATTTTAAGCGTTCCAGTTCTTCTTTTGGATTTCGGACTGCCGGCAGAACCGGATCTTCCGGCAGCACAATGGGACCGCTGTTATAATGAATGTCTGCATTTAATCTCAGTTTCACAACAACAATATCTTCCGGCACAATTTCAGAATCCAAAGCTGTCACTTCAATCTGCTCCCACTGCTCTTTTGTTCCACCATAATATATATCCATCAGCCAGTCTGCCGGCCCGTCAGTATAAGAAAAAGCGTACATATCTATTTGTGTAACAGTGACAGGAACTGATATGGATTTCATATTCCAGCATTCTCTAAACGCGCCTCTGTTTATTCTCTCTACGCCTTGCGGAATTTCGAATTCTTTCAGGCTTTGGCAAAATGCAAAAACATACTCCTCTATCTCTTTTAATTTTTCTGGAATACGAATCTTCTCCAGATTCATGCATTCAGCAAAAGCCATATTTCCCATTCTGTTTACTTCGTCTGGAATTGAAATTTCCAGCAGATTCTTACACCGATGGAACGCACTGGCTCCAATTTCTTTCACACTGGAAGGTATCCGATACTGGCTGTCTTTCTTCCCCTCTGGATACCGAACCAGCTTCGTCTTTTCTTTATTAAACAAAACCCCGTCTTCCGATGCATAACCCTGGCTGGCATTATCTGCATGAATTGCCGTTAAATTCGGACAGTTTTCAAAAGCCTGTTCATCGATACCTGTTACACCTGACGGAATGAAGATTTCTTTGGGAATCAGTCTTTCCTTATCTCCAAACATATTTGATTCTATATGAGTCACACGCTTTCCATCCAGTTCTTCCGGGATTCTTATCACTTCATCCGAGCCGGTGTACTTTTGGATGCTGACTGTTCCGTCATCCAGTGTAACAAATTCAAATTCCTCTTCCGGCTCACTCCCGGCATAATGTATGGTTATTTCATCTCTCACAAGCCCGCTGCCTGAATCAATTGTAATTTTGCCCCACTGCTCTTTTGTTCCTTCATAATAAACATCCGTTAAACTGCTGCACTGACTAAAAGCGTATCTTCCAATTTCTGTCACGCTGACCGGAATCTCCACCTGTTTTAAACCTTTGCATGACTCAAAAACCCCCTGGCCTATTTCTGTCAGACCACCTGGAACAGTCATGTGTGTTAAAGCCTTGCAGTTAAAAAATGCAGAGTCTCCAATACTTGTTACCGTATCTGGAATAGAAGCCTGCGTCATGCTTCCGCAATCGTAAAAGCTTCCATACCCTATACTTGTCACACCTTCTGGAATACGAATTCCAGCTAAATTTTCACAGCTGTTAAACGCATAGTCTCCTATACTTGTTAACCCGTCTGGAAAACTGATTTCATACAAGCCCATACAGCCGGAAAAAGCGTACTCTCCTATATGCGTTACACCTTCAAAACTAATTCTTGCCAGATCCTGACAGACAGCAAATGCATAATCTCCTATATTTGTCACACTTTCAGGAAGCCAGACTTCTACAAGCTGTTCACAGTTATTAAAAGCTCCTTCCCCGATGCTTGTTACAGTCTTTCCATCTATCTGTGCAGGGATTTCTGCTTTTGCACTGGTACCGTTATATTTCGTGATTTCAATGGTTCCGTCGTCTAAATCAATGTACTCATATTCAGAACTGATATTGTCTGACAGAATGCCATCACTGCAGTGTATCACAGCATTCAGCAGCGCATCATTGCCAGATTCATCAATTTGTACTGCCTTCCACTGCTCTTTTGTACCAGTATAATATACATTTTGCAAATTTCCACATTTATAAAAAGCGCTTCCCTCAATACTGTTTATGCCAGCTGGTATTGTAATCTCGGCAAGCTGCACACATTCATTAAAAAGACTGCCTTTTATTACAGTCAGACCTGCCGGCAGTGTTATTTTTTTCAGACTCCTACATCGAAGAAATACTGTCCCTCCCATCTGGTTTATTCCGTCTGGCAGTGTTATTTTTTCCAGATTCGTGCAATCAGTAAATGCACCTGCATAAATATTGGTCACACTGTCTGGGACAATCACTGATTTTAAACTCTCACACCCCAAAAAAGCTATGCCCATAATGGAACGTACTGTTTTACCATCAATACTTGCTGGTATTTCAATCTCTGAAGCAGTACCATTATATCTAGAAATAGAAACAGATGTACCATCTCCAGAATTAGCGTATTCATAATCATCACTGACAGCTGCCAAAACGTTTTTCACTTCGACTGAATATGCGGTCACGCCCGCAAGCATGCAGCTTATTATCATTACCGATAGAATTCTTTTCATCTGTATTCCCTCCCCCAGCAGCGAAAATCACCTGCTATTTAACTTTTTACCATGATGCTTTTCACCGTACTATATGCTCCATAAATCCGGTTCCCTGCTGAATCAAGACTGTACGCCCGTACTCTGACATAATACTTCTTTCCAGTCTTTAACCCGGTAATTGCCTTCGATTTCGCAGATGCCTTTGCTTCCTTCGTCTTTGCAGAGGCAAAATTCTTATTTGCAGAATATGATATCTGATACCCTGCAGCACCGTCTGCTTTTTGGAACTCCGCCTGTATCTGGCCTTTTTTCTTTGATGCCAGCGTCAGCAAGGCAGGTTTTTCCGGGGCTGATGTTTTTGCCCACCGGGCATACAGCGTTACAGCTGCGTCCAGCGGCTTGCTTCCGCTTACTTTTTCGCCGCCCTGCTTCTGCGTGAACCAGCCGCTGAATGTGTAGTCTTTGCGCTGGGCTTTCGGCATGATGCCTGGAATATCGCCAGACAGCAGTGTCATAGTTCTGCGGCTTGTTTTTGTGCCGCCGTTTAAATCAAACTGAAGCACATAATGCACTTTTACTACTGATGGCTTCTGCGGTGTGCCTACAGACGTGCCAGCGCCGCCAGAAGAAGAACTGCCGGAACCGCCGCTGCCGCCGGAAGAAGAACTGCTGCTTCCGCTGCTGCCTGTACCACCGTAACCGTTCCCGCCAGAACCGTTCCCGCTGCCGCCTGTGCTGTCAGAATCTTCATTATCAGAGCCGCCTGCAACATCTATCACGCAGAACTGTTTCAAAAAACTTCCGTCCTTTGTCGACACCGTTACCGTGGCACGCCCGCTTCCGACTGCCGTCACCAGCCCGTTTTCATCCACCCGCGCAACTGATTCATTATCCGTCATCCACCGCAGGTTCGGGTTACTGGCATCCATCGGCAAGTGACTGGCACTCAGCTGCACCGTGCGGTCTGATTCGAGTGACATGTTTTTCTGGCTCAGAGAAAGCTGCTGGACTTTCTTAAAGCTGGCTTTATAGGTATCGCTGTCCGGGTATATGACTTCCTGCCCGGAGCTTCCCTGTGTCCGCAGTGCATACATATCACGTTCAATGTTCAGCGGGCGAAATACATACCCTTCATACAGCATGTCCTTCTTTAGCTGCAGTTCCAGAAACTGCACCGTCCGCTGCACGTCTTCGTTTGCAATTTCCTCAACCTGATAATTCATCGTTCCGTTTCCCGTACCACGCAAGTTCAGGTAATAGTCATCTCCCGCAAGATAGACCGTCTTCGTGTCCCCGTCCGCATCCAGCCGGACGTTCTGACTTCCGCCGGACGGCTTATTATTTACAATCGAGCCTGCTTCCTTCCCATCCATGCTGTACACATGCACGTCCACCGGACAGGCAATATGCACAATTTTGCTGTATGCAAAAAGCGGTTCTGCAAAAACTGTATATGTGCCGTCTGAAAAAGAGCCGTTCCGGTTCCCGACAATTTCAGACACATTTTTGTCAACAAGAATACCGGCTGTAACCGCGTCTTCCAGACTCTTCCACTGATATGTGCCATGCAGGGAGTCTTCCGCTGCCTTTTTCACACTCTGAACAAACAGCCCCATGTCAGTATAACAATTCCGCACAATCTGTCCGCTTTTTGGCACGCCGGACGGAATCCCGCCTTTTTCCAGCACTTCATAATGCATAACGCTGTAACCCGGGTACAGGTTCCCGCTGCCGTCCGGCTTTCCAAGCCCCATTGTGATTTCAAATGTCTTTATCCCAAACGGAGTCTTTACCGAAACGTGTGTGATGGCCTGTTCCATGCCGGATGCGAAGTCCCCCTGCGGGTCGATACCGGCTTTTTTCATAACCAGTTCCTTTACATCACTGCTGCCGGAATACTGGTATGCGTAATTGACTTCTGCAAGCCATGTAAATAAATAGCTTTCCAGAATCTCCATCTGCTCTGCGCTCAGATAGTGTGAAAAATCCTTTTCCAATAAAAATGGGTCGGCAGATTTTAGGCGTTCCAGCTCGTCTTTCGGGTTTTGGACTTCCGGCTGGACGGGCTCTTCTGGGAGGACGATGGGACTGTCTTTGAAATGGATTGTTGCATTTAACCGGAGCTTCTCGCTGACACTGCCCTCATCCCAGCCCGGTACTTCAATTTGTTCCCACTGTTCCCTTGTTCCGCCATAATAAACATCTTCCAGGCTGCTGGTTTCTGGACCATCAAATGCAACACTTGATATTGTAATTACACTAGCTGGAATGATTATAGATTTCAGTTTCTCACAGTGCAAAAACGCACTTGCATTTATCAGCGTAACTCCCTCTGGAATTTCAGCCTCAGTCAGACTGCTGCATCCCAAAAAAACACAGAGTCCTAATTCCTTTAAACCTCCCGGTATATTTACCTTTTTCAAGCTTTCACAGCCAAAAAAGGCATTATTTCCCATCTCTGTCACGCTCTCTGGAAGTACAATATCTGTAGCTGCTGTACATCCAAAAAAAGCATTATTTCCTATCCTTACTACACCATCCGGCAATATCACCGCTGCCAGTTTACTACATTCTTCAAATGCACAATTCCCAATGGAAACTACCCCCGCCGGCACCGTATATTTCCCGCCTTTCCCCATTGGGCACCGGATAAGTTCCGTTTTTGCTTTATTAAACAATACGCCGTCTTCAGATGCATAGCTTTCGCTGTCATTTTCTGCATGAATGGCTGTGAGGCCCGGGCAGTCGTCAAAGGTGTCCTCCTGCAAATCTGAGACCGACGCCGGAATGGCAGCCTGTTCTACGCTGTCGCAGTCTTTGAAAATGCCAGATGCGAGCTTTGTCACACGCTTTCCGTCTAATTCTGCCGGGATGACCGCTTCTGCTTCTGTACCGTTGTATTTCGTAATGACTGCCGTTCCGTCATCCTGTATTTCGTAATCATACAGCTCCCTTGAATCATCGCCGCGGTAATGCACGGTTATCTCCGAAAGCGCCTCCTCATTCCAGGCATCAATCTCTATCTGCTCCCACTGGCTTATTGTACCGTCGTAATAAATATCCTTCAGACTGATGCATTTGGTAAAAATGTGGGCATCCAGTTTTTTTACCGTGTCTGGGATACTGACTTCTTCCAGCCCCGTGCATCCCGCAAAAAGCAGAGTGTTTAAAACCTCAATGCCATTTGGAATGGCAAGCTCCGTAAGTCCGGTACAGTCTTCAAAAGCCTGTCTCCCGATACTGTCCATGCTGGCTGGAAGGCTGAGCTTCGTAAGGCCTCTGCATTCGTCAAAAGCCGAGTCTCCGATATCTTTTACACTATCCGGGAGTGTAAGCTCCGCAAGACCCGAGCAGGCCCAGAAGGCAGCATCGCCTATCTTTGCAATACCTTCTGGAAGCGTGAGCTGTGTTATTTTTGTACATTGGTAAAAGGCCCTGCTGCCTATGCTGGTTACCTGTTTTCCGTCAATCTGGGAAGGGACTTCGACTATAGTATCCGAACCGCTGTATTTGGTGATTTCTATTGTACCGTCGTCCAGCTCATGATATTCATAGTCCTGTTCTGAACCATTTGAAATAATGCCATCGCTACAGTGTATCACGGCATTCAGCAAATCTGAATTATACGGATAACTGATATTGATTCTTTCCCATTGTTTCTGTGTACCGGCATAATATACATCCCTCAAACAGGCACAATTGCTGAATGCCATATCTTTTATATACAATACCGTAGCCGGAATCGTTACAGATGCCAGGTTTGTGCAGCCTGAAAATGACGAATCGGGTATTTCAGCTGCCCCGTCCGGTATAGTGATTTGTTCAAGACTTTTACAAGCATAAAAAGCACTGTCCCCAATACTAGCTACACTAGATGGAATCGTTATCTGTGTCAATCCTTTGCATCCATGAAAAGCTCCTTCCTTTATACTGGTTACGTTCTGCAAAATCTCATATGTTCCCGTCTTTCCTGGCGGACAGCAAACTAACTCCGTCTCATTTTTACTATATAAAACTCCGTCTTTTGCAGAAAAAACTTTGTTACTGACAGCGTTCACTGCTGCAAGATTTTCACATTCCCAAAAAGCCCCTGTTTCAATAACCGAAACACTGTCTGGAATTGTTATTTGCGTCAGACCTTTTTCTGGAGGAAAAACAATCGTTCTATACTCCCCAATTACCGTCACCCTTTTATTATCTATTTCTTCCGGGATACTTATCTCTGTTTCATTTCCAAGATAATAAGTAATCCGAATCGTTCCATCATCCGAAATCACATAGCGATATTCCTCGTTACTTGAAATTGTCTCCGCCCGCACCTCTTGTACTCTGCAGCAGCTAATTACTGTTCCAGCGGCCATACATATTGCCAGCATAACCGCTGCGGCTTTTTTCAAAACAGCCATCTGTATCTCCTCCCTCCTCTAATCCTATACCTTTCAGCTTCCCAGACGGAACAATTTCCCAGGATTTGCCATTCTTCTTTCTTCACTTTCTTTACCGTCACCCGGCAGGCCATCGCCGGATCATCCTCTAAACCGCCGTAATCTCCTGCCGGACTATAACTCTTTTTATTTCTTTGTTCGAATACTCTTTGCTGTACTGTATGCTCCATAAATCCGGTTTCCCACAGAATCCACACAATACGCCCGCACCCGGACATAATATTTCTTCCCGGCCTTTAGACCGGTAACTGTTTTTGTTTTCGCAGATGCCTTTGCTTCCCCGGTCTTTGCAGATGCAAAATTCTTATTCGCTGAATACTCTATCTGATAGCCATCTGCCCCGTTCACTTTCTGAAAGCCCGCCTGTATCTGCCCTTTCTTTTTTGACTGAAGCGTCAGTGCTGCCGGTTTTGCCGGAGCCAGTGCTTTTGCCCACCTTGCATACAGCGTTGCTGCTGCGTCCAGCGGCTTGTCCCCGCTTACTTTTTCGCCGCCGTCCTGCTGCGTGTACCAGCCGTCAAATATATAGTCTTTCCGCTGGGCTTTCGGCATAATGCCCGGGATGTCGCCGGAGAGCAGCGTCATCGTTTTGCGGCTCAGCTTTGTCCCGCCGTTCAGGTTAAACTGAATTACATAGTGCACCTTTACCACGGAAGGCTGCTGCCCCGCCTGCTGGCCAGAGTTACCAGAAGAAGAGCCTCCCGCACTGCTGCTTCCCGTGCCGCCGCTGGAACTGCCGCCTGTGCCGCTGCCGGATCCGTTTCCGCCCGCACCGCTGCCAGATCCGTTTCCATCCGTGCTGCCTCCAGAATTATCTCCGCCTGTATTGTCTGAACCGTTATCCTTTCCCGCAACATCTATGACGCAGAACTGCCTTAAAAAGCTCCCATCCTTCGTCGATACCGTAACGGTTGCCCGTCCCGAGCCGACTGCCGTCACCAGCCCGTTTTCATCCACCCGCGCAACAGACTCATTATCCGTCGTCCAGCGAAGATTCGGGTTGCTGGCGTCCAGCGGGAAATGGCTTGCGCTCAGCTGCACTGTCCGGTCTGATTCCAGAGACGTGTTTTTCTGGCTTAAAGATATTTCCTGGACCTTCTTAAAAGAGGCCTGATAAGAATCTTTATCTGCACGGATTATCTCTCCGCCTGTGCCGTCTTTTTCCACTGTCCGAAGCGCATACATGTCACGGTCGATATTCAGCGGGCGGAATACATAGCCCTCATACTGCATGTCATCCTTCAGCTGCAGTTCCAGAAACTGCACCGTGCGCTGCACGTCCTCATTCGCGACTTCCTCTACCTCGTACGTCATTGTCCCGGTTCCCGTGCCGCGCAGGTTCAGGTAATAGTCATCCCCCGCAAGGTAAACCGTTTTTGTGTCTCCGTCCGTATCCAAACGTACGTTCTGATTTCCGCCGGACGGCTTATCATTTACAATCGAGCCTGCTTCCTTCCCGTCCATGCTGTACACATGCACGTCCACCGGGCAGGCAATGTGCACGATTTTACTGTATGCAAAAAGCGGCTCTGCAAAGATTGTAAATGTGCCGTCTGAAAACGAACCGTTCCGGTTTCCGACAATTTCCGACACGTTTTTATCCACAAGAATACCGGCCGTAACCGCATCCTCCAGGCTCTCCCACTGGTATGTGCCATGCAGGGAATCTTCCGCTGCTTTTTTCACGCTCTGCACAAACGGCCCCATGTCCGTATAATAATTCCGTACAATCTGGCCGCTTTTTGGCACCTCAGACGGAATCCCGCCTTTTTCCAGCACTTCATAATGCATGACGCTGTAGCCCGGATACAGGTTTCCGCTGCCGTCCGTCTTTCCAAGCCCCATTGTAATTTCAAATGTCTTTATCCCGAACGGGGTCTTTACCGAAACGTGCGTAATAGCCTGTTCCATGCCGGATGCAAAATCTCCCTGCGGGTCAATGCCGGCTTTTTTCATGACCAGTTCCTTTACTGTGCTGCTGCCGGAATACCAGTATGCGTAATTGACTTCTGCAAGCCATGTAAATAAATAGCTTTCCAGAATGTCCATCTGCTCTGCGGTCAGATAATGTGAAAAATCCTTTTCCAGCGAAAATGGGTCTGCAGATTTTAAGCTTTCCAGCTCCTCTTTCGGGTTTCGGACTGCTGGCTGAAGCGGTTCTTCCGGGAGCACAATCGGACTGTCTTTAAAATGGACTGCCACGCCATCCAGCTCAAGCTTTTCACTGGTACTCCCCTCTTCTATAAGCCCTCCCTGCACTTCTATCTTTTCCCACTGTTCCCTTGTTCCGCCATAATAAATATCTTCCAAAGGCGCCTTCTCTGATTCTAAGCCAAATGCTCCATAAGATATTTTAATGACATTGTCTGGTATCGATAAAGACTTCAGACTATCACATTTACCAAAGGCTGACGTTTTTATCCAGGCAGCGTCCTTTGGAATTTCAACTTCTGCCAGACTGCTGCATCCTAAAAAAGTATCGTAATTTAATTCCTTTAAGCCTTCCGGAACGCTTATTTTTCTCAGGCTGCTGCAATTTTCAAAAACAGCCGTTCCCATCTCATCCATATGTTTCGGCAGAACAATGTCTGTAACTTTGGTACAATGCGCAAAAGCGCCGTTTCCTATCTTTGTCACTCCGTCCGGTACTATTATCATATCCAGCTTTTTACAACTGTGAAAAGAAGAATATTCAAGCAGAACTACGCCGGAAGGTACGGTATATGTCCCGCTTTTTCCCTCCGGGCACTGAAGAAGCTCTGTCTTTTCTTTGTTGAACAGCACGCCATCTTCGGCTGTATAACTCTCATTCGCTGAATCCACTTCAATCACAGCAAGGTTCGGGCAGTTGCTAAAAGCAAAACAGGGAATCGTAGTAACGCTGGCCGGTATCACAACTTTTTTCAGGTTTTCACTTTCAAACGCGCTTATACTAATTTTTCCTACTGTTTTTCCATCAATTTCAGACGGAATGGTTACTTCCGCATCGGAACCAAGATACTTTGTAATCGCTATCGTTCCTTCGATAAATCCTATGTCTATGTATTCGTAATCCTTCGCTGTTTCATCACCGCCGCTATAATGTATCGTTATTTTCTCATCCTCAAGCCCGCTGGCTGCCTCAACCGCAATCGCGCTCCACTGCTCTTTTGTGCCGCCATAATAAACATCCGTCAGACTGCTGCATCCATAAAAAGCATGGTAGCCGATAACCGTTACACTGTCCGGGATGGTGATTTCTGTCAGTCCGGTGCAATCTGCAAAAGCACTGTCAAGTATATCTGTTACACGGATTCCATCTATTTGTGCTGGTATCTCTAACATTTCATTGCTGCCAGTCCCATGATACTTAAGGATTCCAATGGTCCCATTCTCCATCATTTTATATTCAAAACCGTTGTAATTTAAATTAGAACCTTTTAAATCCTCAATCGTATATGGAACGTTTTTTAAAACCGGATAGCCGTTATTTATATTTTTCGTATCTGCAGCCCATACTTCGTCATAACCCATGCTTTTGGAATTTGCATTTAATTCATCCACAAAATCCTGAGAGATCATTTGGGTACGACTGTATTCAAAAACGGAAGAAGTATCTTGGGGCGGTTCTGTCCATTCGCCACGTCCAGTTTCACATACCCCGTCAGGAGCTGTTCCTGTAAGCCAGTAGCAATTAGATAATTCCCATACATGACTTGCATGAATAGATGTAATAGCACCAGGATAACCATTTTTTACTTCTCCTACCGAATAACTGTTCTTTACAATCTTGTTGGAAGAACTGCCACTGCCTATAATGCCTCCTACATACAAGCGATCTGCTCCAATAGCCTGTCCTTCATTATAACAGTTTACAGCTTTTCCATCTTGGCCTGTAATTCCTCCAACACTAAATATTACACCTGATACTCCTTTTTCTGATAATATGTTCCCAAGATTACAACATTCCACAGCTTCTCCGCCTGAACCACATATTCCTCCAATCTGAACTAAGGAACTTATACCAGATATCGTGCCATAATTTATGCATTCTTTTATCTCTATGTCATATCTACCCGCTCCAACAATTCCACCAGCACAATCTCCTTTAACTGCAGCAAAATTAATGCACCTGGATATATTTCCGTACGAATACCCTGCGATTCCACCTGTACTTGTATAGGTCCCTCCTATAACTTCAACATTCTTTCCACTGATACATTCATTGATAAATCCTTCACAAGGGCCACCTACTATTCCGCCAACATAATATGCCTTTGAAGATGACGGAGAACCTTTCGATATAATCTGTGAATCTTCCAAAATAATTTTTGTAATTCTAGCATTCTTTCCAGTAATCCCGAACAAACCTGTGAATATTACATCTGAATTAAGGTTAACACCGCTAATGGTATGAAATCCCCCGTCAAATATTCCATCAAACTGACGAGAATAATCTCCTCCAATAACTGTATGATTGTTTTCAACTGATTTATCATACTCCAAATCCGCATTCAATGTAATTGTCTTCCCTGAAAAATCCTCCATTCCAGAATTCACCAGTTCAGCTATCTTTTCAAATCCCGCAATATCATTTACCACAAATTCTGCAGCCGAGGCATTGTCCTCATAATTCAAAATATCTATCCCGCCTGCCCTTGCCTGCTGTCCGTTTTCTGTAACCGCGGCTTTGACAACCACCGTACTGTAGAAACTGTCATTTCCTACGCCCGCGCTTCCAGCCGCATTTGCAGCCAGAGCGATTATCACTGCCATCGCTGCAATCCTTCTGCACCGCTTCATAACCATATCCTCCTGTAATGCTTTCCTCCGCCGTCTCTGCCCGCCATTTCCAGATTTAGCCCTATTCCTCCATCCGCTTCCAGCCCCGAAAGCCCTGCCGCTCTTCTATAAAAACACCGCCACCGCCGAATAATTATCCATCTGCTTCCCGCACCCATGCTTTTTCACAGCCGTTTCCATCCCCATCAGCCACTCCTTCGGCGTCCCAGCCTTCTTTAACAGCTTCTGCATCGGCCGTTCCTCAATCCACTCCCAGAACCCATCCGTACAGAGCAAAAAAGCCTCCCCTCCCATCCGCTTCACCGGCTCTGCGATTTCATACTGCGGCTCATCCCATTCCACACCCATCACACGCAGCAGCCTGCTGCGGTCCGCGTGCCTGCGTATCTGCTTTTCTTTTATGCGCCCCGCTGCCACCAGCATCTGCGGGACGCTGTGGTCAAGTGTGCGCAGCTTCAGCTTTTTATCCTGAAAATAATAAATCCTGGAGTCTCCGATATGCCCCCACTGAATTCTGTCACTGTCTGCCAGTAAAACGGTCAGCGTTGTTTTCATCTCCGCCTTTCTGCGCTGCCGAATCTGTTCCTCCAAAAGCCTCTGCTGGCTCAGTTCAAAACAGCGCTCCAAATACACGCCCGTCACTTCCCCGTTTGCCACAAAATCGCTTCGAATGCATTCGCACACAAGGCGGGAGGCCTCATCCCCGCCGCCGTGTCCGCCCAGGCCGTCTGCAAGCACAAAGCAGTATGCATCCCCGCGTTTCTGCACTCCTGTATAATCCTCGTTATATTCCCTCTCTCCAGGATTCGATAAAATATCATATGAAAGCATTTCTTCCCCCGTTTCCTCTGCACTGCCCGCAAAACACTGTCAGCTTCATCCTGTTTCTTCTGCTGTAACATCCGCCATCCAGCTGCTATTCCATCATAAAACTGTCGTTATAGGCTGCTATTCTGCCATAAGGCTTTCGTCACCTGGCCGCTATGCTGCCATAAAATCACCGTCAGCCAGCTGTTATTCCGCCATAAGGCTTTCGTCATCCGGCTGCTATTCCACCATAAAACTGCCGCCGTCCGGCATAATTGCCCTGTTTCCATCCGAATCACCGCCATTTGCACTGCCTGCTCCCGACTGACCGCTGTTTCCGCCTGTACCGCCAGAACTGCCGCCTGCTCCCGCACTGCCGCCGCTGGAGCTGCCCGTTCCGCCCGCATTGCCGCCGGAACCGCCCGTACCTGTGCCGCCTACATTGCTGCCCGAGCTGCCCGTTCCGCCAGAGCTGCCGCCAGAACTGCCATTGCCACCGGAACTGCCGCCTGTGCCGCTGCCTGTCCCTACACCGCCGCTATTCTGCTGCACCGGCGCTTTGCCAAGGCTGACCGTAATCTTCACCGTGCTTCCTTTTGCCGCCTTCGAGCCGTTTTCCACGCTCTGCCTGATAACCAGCCCCTGCGCTGCCTGTTCGCTGTATTCTGTCGCGATTTCTGCCGTAAGCCCGGCCTTTTCTAACTTCTTCACTGCCTGCTCCTGAGTCAGATATACAAGCTCTGGAATCTGCACCATTTCCGGCCCCTTGCTGATAACAAGACGAATCGGCTCATTTGTACGCACGGTTTCTCCGGCCTTCGGCGACTGGCTGATGATTCTGCCTTTTTCTGCTTTTGTACTGTATTTATTTTTTACCTCGCCAATCAGATAAGTAAATCCGCTCTGTTTTTTCAGCTTCGCTAACTGCTTCATTGCTTTGTCCTTTGTCAGTCCGGTAAGATCCGGTACTTCTAAAAGAGCCGTTTCTTCCGAAAGGCTTCCAAGCGAAACCGACAGTGTAATTTCCGTCTGCACTGCTATCCGCTCTTCCGCCGGGATATTCTGCTCAATGACTCTGCCTTTTTCGACAACGTCGCTGTATTCCTCCTGTATGCCGTCCTGTTTTAAAATCAGGTTCTGCCCCGCAATAAGCTCTGCGGCTTCTTCCTCCGTCATACCGGCTAAGTCCGGCATCATGACTTCCTCCTGCCCGCCGCTCATAATGACCTGAATGGTTTCCTCCGCTTCCGCTACCGCGCCGTCCCTCGGGGTCTGGCTTAATATTTTATTTTTTGCAATGCTTTCACTGTAATTCATGCCACTGATAATCAGGCCCAGGTTTTTTTCCTTTAACAAAACCTCCGCTTCTTCATAGCTCATGCCCGACACATTCGGCACATACCGCTGGCTGCCGCTTAACGCCGCCATGCCGTCCGCGCTTGTGATTTCTTTTTTGGTAAATCCCAGATTTCCGGTTGCAAACAGGCCGATGCAGATGCAGACAAGCACACAGGCAGCTGCGGCTGTCAGTTTCATCCAAAGCGGCAGCTGCCAGCTGATTTTGTTATCTGTTTTTTCTATAATGCGCTCGACATCCTCTTTGCCGCCCAGTGCCCGGATAAAGCTGTCTGCATCCTGTATGCGGTATTCCTGGCGCACATTTAAGCTGTTCATAATCGCGTTTTCAATATTCGGGTCAATTTGAATGCCCAGTTCTGAAGGCGGCTTCACATGGTCTTCTGCCAGCCTTTGAATAGATTCTTCCGGCCTTTTGCCCGTAATCATGCAGTAAGTCGTGGCCCCGAGCGCATACATGTCTGTCCACGGCCCCTGTTCGCCATGGCTTCGGTACTGTTCTTCTGGCGCAAATCCCGGCTTTAGGATAACCGAAAGGCTCTTGGACTGTACGGCTGTCGCATACCTGGCTGCGCCAAAATCCAGAATTTTGACCCGGCCTGCTTTTGTAATAAAAATATTATCCGGCGCAATGTCACGGTGGATGATTCCCTCTTTATGGACTGCCGAAAGCCCGCGCAGCACGGAAAGCGCTATGGCCCTTGCCTGTTCGACCGAAATGCGCCTGCGCTTGCGCAGCACCTCCTTAACTGTTACGCCGTCCAGGAATTCCATGACAATATAGCCGCTTTCGTTTTCCTCAAAACAGTCGTAAATGTCGACCGTTTCCACCACCGCGTTAAATTTCGCAAGCCGCCTTGCTTCATACAGAAAGCTTTCCAGCCCGGCCTGAAACTGCTCGGCTGCTTCTCCCGAAAAAACCGTCACGCGCCTGGAGCCATAGCTCCTTGTCGCAAAATCACTCGGCAGGTATTCCTTTACCGCTACTTTGCGGTGCAGCACATTGTCCCATCCGATATAAGTCACGCCAAACCCGCCGTATCCCAGTACCCGGCCCGTCAGGTATTTCTGCTTTAAAACCGTGCCCGGCAGAAGGTAATATGCTTCTTTTACATCCGTGCCCTTCTGATACCCGCAGTACCTGCATATCCGCTCATCCTCTGCTATCTCGGCCATGCAGCCCATACACCTTGTCATGCTCCGCCCTCCTGTTTTCTGATTCCATTACACCGTTGTCATACTCACTGATTCCGGCTTCTCTCCCTGCGCCTTCGAATCAGCTCCTCCCAGCTGAAATGCTCCCCGCAGCACGGGAAAAACATCAGGCTGCAGCTGCCGATTGTCAGAATATCATGCTGCTTCATCCAGACCGGGCGTATAACCGCTTCCCGGTTTAAATAAACCCGGCTCCCGTTCGTCCCCGGCTCTATGGCAAACCTTCGCTGCTTTGGCACATAAAATACCGCCGCGTGGTTTTCCCATGCAATGCTCTCGTCTCCATGCAGGACAATATCCATATCCGCAGACCTTCCGATAAAGTTTTTTCCATGCTTCATCGTAAAGCTGCTCCCAAAATCATTCCCCTGCACGCAGACCAGCCATCCCACAACCGGTTTTAAGCCAGACTTGCGCAGGGCCTGTGATGCTGATACAGGATGCGGTGCAGAAACCTGCCCGGATGCATGGCGAGACTCCTGCTGCGGTCTGGATGCCGGATGCAGCGCTGGTGCTGATACAGGATGCGGTGCAGAAACCTGCCCGGATGCATGGCGAGACTCCTGCTGCGGTCTGGATGCCGGATGCAGCGCTGGTGCTGATGCAGGATGCGATGCCTGTGCCGGGGCTGCTGCAGATGTATGGCGCGATGCCTGTGCCGGGGCTGATACAGATGTATGGCGTGGTGCCTGTGACGGCGCTGCTGCATGGCGCGGCAGGGCCACGGTTACATTTTCATCATCACCATAATCCTGACTGTAATCTTCCATATACCCATTTGCGCGTGATGCACCTGGTACGCCTGCCCGTCCCTGAGAGCGCGGCAGGGCTACGGTTACCGAATCTTCGTCTGCGTAGTCCCCATAATCTGCACCCACTGCCTGCCCATACGGACTCTGTCCCATTCCCCTGCATTCCGGGCATTCCCTGTATATTTCCCCGTCATAATAATGTCCGTTTTCACATCTTTTTAAAATCATTTCCGCTTCTCCATCCAAGTTCTGTCAGCTGTACTGCTGCCGCTTTCACCTTTATTTGTCTCTATTTATCTTAACCGCGCAGACCTTTTAACTATTATCTATTTCAGCCATTTACAGCATAACCCCACACACAGCTCCTTACCCGGAATGATACTGCAGAATAACAACCGATGTATTATCCTGCTTTTTCCTGCCCTTCACTGCCGCTGTCAGCGCCTGCGCTGCACGCTGCATGTCTTTTTTATGTTTCAGCACAATTTCTAATATCTCGTCTTCCTTCAGGCTGCGGTACAGCCCGTCGCTCGTTAACAGCATGATGTCTCCATCCGCCAGCAGATAAGG
This sequence comes from uncultured Eubacterium sp., assembly GCA_947384955.1. Classification (GTDB taxonomy): domain Bacteria; phylum Bacillota; class Clostridia; order Lachnospirales; family Lachnospiraceae; genus Eubacterium_J. The sequence continues at coordinate 65,538 of CANDJC010000003.1, forward strand.
CTTCGCGCTGACATCCATCAGGGACAGGTTTCCGATGCCAAGGTAACTAATCAGCGCTTCTGCCTGATATTCCTGTGCGGCATATTCCTGTGCTGTCAGTTTTCCTTCGCGCAGCAGCGTATTTAATTCCAGCCTGTAATTGTGTTCTATATTTAAAGACAGGATATCCGTGCCCCGGATAAAATACAGCCTGCTGTCACCGACCGAAAGCCAGTAAAGCTCATCGTCCCGGACTGCCACTGCCACAATCGTCGTTCCGGCTTCCAGGCGGCTGCCGTCCTCACGCTCCTGCCTGTATACCTTCTTATCTGCCCGGACGGCCTCCCGCCGGAAAAAAGACGGAATATCCGGGATATCTTTCTGTGCAAACCATGCATCCGCAATGCTTTCTAATGCGGCACGGCTGGCAATTTCCCCGCCCGCAAGCCCGCCCATGCCGTCACATACAATGCCGAGCGCCCTTCCCTGCGACTCATATCCAAATACCGAATCCTGCTGTGACTTCCTGCTGCCAATCACGCTCGCTGTCCCGACCTCTATGGTGCCTTGTTTTTTGGGAAGCTGCTGTGTGACCGCTTTTGTCTCAGAAAGCTCCAGCGTAATGACTTCCATCCCGGACTGCTCTGCATCCGTCAGCAATTGTGCATCCATATCTGTCTGCGTATTTATCACAGCCGTCCCGTTCAGGCTCCCCGGACGGCCGCACAGCTCGCCAAGCCGGATATCCTGCTCATGCATTCCCGCCGTCCGCCTGTCCTGTTTCCGTTTTTTCTCCTTTTTCCCATCCGCTTTTTTTCTGCCTAACACCAGACCACCATCCCATCCGCAGGTGCTGGATGCATGCTCCTGCACACTTCCCTGAATATCTGCTTATCCCGCTGTCAGATTGCCAGCATATAGCTTTTGCTCCATTTCCCGTAATAGGTCTTCTTTCCTGCTTTTTTATAACTGCGTACCCGGATATACAGCTTGTCCCTGCTGACATCCAGATACCGCAGGCGGATAAAATTATCTGTGCCTTTTTTCTCGCCGTTTGTACTGTTTGTATAATTCTGATTGTAGGCAATGCTGTACTGGCACCCGTCTATCGTCTTATCCTTTTTCCATTCCACATATACGCTTTCCAGCCCGCCCTGGCTGTTCCTCGTACGTACAATTTTTTTCACCTGCACCTGTTTCGGCACAACGGTCAGCGAGATTTTCTTCACTGTTTTTCCATATTCATCCACTGGCGAATCCGAAGCTGTAATCGTAACGGATGCCTTGCCATAGCCTTTTGCTTTTAACCTGCCTGATGCGCTGACCGAAAGTATTTTCGCGTTGCTGCTTTGATAAGAAATCGCGGAAGCTGCTCCATTGCATTTTGCTTTCAGGTTAAATGCTGCGCCGTATTCCAGCTGGCTGTCCTGGATGCTTCCTTTATTATAGGTAATCGTCTGTTTCTTTTTCTCTTTGGAAAACCAAATACGGCTGCTTTCCACCGTCTGGCGTCCGTCACTGACCGCGCAGTATAAATACAGCCCGTCCGGCACGTCGTCCGCTTTTAAATCAATGTAAAGCGCTTTTCCCTGCCAGACGATTGATTTATAATCCGATTCACTGAGCGGATGTCCGCTTCCGGTATCGGACGGGGCATAATACCACTGATATTCATAATCGTCTGTCAGCCCGCCGCTTGCTTCCACATCAAAGGCCGCTACATTCTGGCTGCGCTGCATGTTTGGCGCGCTGACGATAAGAGGCTCGCTGGCAGCTTCCCCGCCGCCGGAACCGCTGGACGCGTCATCGGCACGCTGCCACGCACGGGATGCAAGGCTGATATGCAGCACCGGAACGACTGCCCGTGTTTTATTTTCCACAAGCCCGTACATGGAAAAAGCGCCTGTGCTGTCAATCAGTGCTGCGTACCGGAACGGATTTGCCTCATTTTCCGCCGGGCTGCGCAGCCACCAGTGACAGCACTGCTCCCCGGTTCCGTCCTCGCTGCCCAGTCTCACGCCCATCGCATACGCATACGCGCTTGCCGGCATCTGGCGGACTGGCGTCGGATTCTGAATATTTGCCGGAAACCCGTAATTTAAGTCAGCCATTTCCTGCATAGACGGAATGTATATAAAATCATCCGTGTCTGTGCTGTTTTCAGCTGCATTCGTGCTGCTTTCAGCTGTATCATTTTCATTTTTATTTTTATTTTTAAGTCTGTCTTCATCTTTGCCGGCACTGCTTTTGTCATAAGCTGCATTATCCACCTTCTGGCGCACAATTGCGTCCCGTTCGGTACTGTCAAATGCCGTGCGGTAAAATTCTCCGTTCAGCCATCTGCGCAGGGAACTGTCCGCCCATGTCACCGGGGCGCCCATCTCATGGTAGCTCTGGCAGTCCAGCCCGGTATCTGCCAGTACCTTAAGCGTTTCCCCGTCATTGGCCAGCACGCGCCACCGGATGCGCTCCCATTTAAAGTAGCGGTATTCGCTGTCGCCAAACTGCCCGTCGTCATTTGCATCTGCTTTGCTGACCCGGCGGTATTTTACGCCGTCTGCCCAGGCATCCCCGTAGCTGTCATAGGAAGCCCCCGTAACTGCGGGAGTCAGCTGCGCGCCTGTTACCTCCGTCTGCGGATAGCTGCCGAAAAACAGATTGGTGTAAATCAGCTGCCTGCCATCCTCGCTGTACTGCGGCCCCTGCGGCAGTTCCGAGTCTGTATCAGCAGCCATTGCGGTTATCCGTCCCCCGCACATTTCTGCTGCATTCCATCCCGCTGCCATAAAGCAGAGCATCAGAAGCGCCAGCAGGTATCCTGTTCTTTTTTTCTTTCTCTTCTTTTCTTCCATAAACACGTCTCCTGATAGTTCCATTCAAAATACCGCTGGATGCCGGGGTTTTCAGATTGCCGTCAGCCGGCGGTCTGCTGCATCACGCCTGGCACGCCTGTTTCCAGAATCTCTTTTTCCGTGCTTTCATATGCTGCCGCAATCTGCTCCAGCGTTTTGCCGTACTGCATCATCAGCTCCTGCTGGCTGTGCAGGCTTTCTGTAATACCCGACAGCGCCTGTTCCAGGCCCCGGTAATCTGTCTCCTGAAACCGCACCTGCCGTAAAATGTCCGCCGCCCGGCCTTCCTGCTTTCGGATTTCCCTGCCACAGCTGTTTATCTGTTCTGCCAGACCCAAAATCCTGCTTTCTGTTATCTGAAATTCTCCCATTGCCGCACCTCCTTATTCCTGTACAAGGAACGCTTCATCAGACAGCGAAATTTCATCCCCGCTTTTTAACCGGACCGGCTGTCCCGGCACAATCTTTCTTCCGTTGACGCTCGTACCGTTCAGGGAATTCAAATCGTCCACATACCAGCCGCCGTTATCTTCAAACAGCATCGCATGCTTCCTGCTGATTGTCTGGTTGTCCGGGATGCTGAAATCTGCCATGGCCTGGCTTTTTCCGATAATAAACTGGTTTTTATTCAGTACCGCTGTCTGCCCGGTCTTCTGCCGAAGCAGCCTGAGCCTTCGTCCGGCTGGCGGTGTAACAGGCTGGCGGAAGCTGTCCGCTCTCTGCGGCTGTCTTTGTACACCTGCATTCTGCTGCCTCTGCACGCCGCTATTGTATAATCCCTGCTGCCCGCCGTACCCTGCACTGCGAGGCGGCTGCATCTGGGAATTATGGCTTTGCGCTGCCTGCTGGCTTGCGCCGTGCATCCGCTCCAGCTCCATCCATTTCTTTTCCTGTGCGTTTTTCACCGCAAGCACCAGCATAATCAGAAACAGCACAATATCACAAACAGCCATGACCATAACGGCGATTGTTATCCGCTCCGTCTTTGGCTCAAGCGTACCAAGCGCTTCATAAAGCATCTGGGAAGCAGTCTGTAATTCCTGTGCCTTTGGCTGTTCCAGCGCCATGACTCCCGCAGCGGTTTCCATTGCCAGCTCCAGCGCTTCCATGGATTCCTTTTTATATGCATTCTCCGCCAGTACAGACGCACATTCCTGATATACGGAAGAAAGCTGCACACCAGCCTCGTCAATGGCTCTGCTTCCGTAATAAATCGCAAAATTATCCAAAACCGCGCTGATTTCATCTATTGGCAGCGCATAGGCAGTGCCCGTATCATCTTCCGGCGATTTTCTGCAGTTCAGTCCGACCACATACCCGTCCTCATCCAGCAGCGGGCCGCCTTCCATTCCCTGCACTACCGGTGCTGAATGGGCCACATATCCGCCGCCTTCCAGATAGATTTCTGTCTGTGTCACTACGCCCTGAACCAGCCGTACATCCGCCGGCGAATATTCAACAGGAGTTTCTTCCTTTCCTGTCTGCTTTTCAAAACCATAAGCACTGACCATCTGATTAGCCGTAATGTCTGCACTCGAGCCTAATTTTAACGATTCCTTCTGACTGACTACATTTGCAGCTGACAATACACAGTAATCCTTCTCAGCACTTTTTACAACGACTTCCGCTGCCGCTGTAACATCCCCGGTTATGACAACCCGGATGGAATTTTGCAGCTGCATATTTTCGGTATCAATTTTATGTTTTTTGCAGTATTTTTTTATTTTGCCCGGCGTATTCGATACGCTGCTGCTGTTTGTCACAATATAGGTCGCGCTCTCCTGATTCGCAATGAGAAAGCCGCTTCCTGACTTCATTTTCCAGAATTTCCCCTTCGCATCTGTAAAGCCGCTCTCTACTTCAACAATCGCAGCTTCTGCCCGCACCGGATGGCCAGACGCATCCTTCTGCATCCCGGCACCAATGCCGCTCTGGTCTGACTGCATTCCGGCGTCTGTACCGCTCTGGCCCGGCTGCATCCCTGTATCTGTACCGCCCTGGCCTGGCTGCATCCCTGCATCTGCAGCACCCTGGTCTGGCTGTATTCCTGTATCAGCGCCGCTCTGAACCAGCCCGGCTGAAGCTCCTGCAGTCTGTACACCCGATATTCCCGTGTCCCAGACGGCAGCTGGCTGTGCAGCCTGAACCTGGCTGGAAATGCCGGTGCATAAAAGGAGCGCGGCCAGCCCGGCCCGAATGCCTGATTTTTTTAAATTTGCCATTTTATGCTTCCCCATAACTGCCACAATAAGACGCTTTCGCAAGCGTCCTATTGTTGTAGTCTTTTCTGAAATTATGAGATTACATCTTCCTTTAAAGAGTTGATTAAGTTCTTGTTCGTATTCTCTGCACGCTCGTATTCTGCTGCCATTGCGTTTAAGTCTGTCACGTGCTCGTTAATCATTTTTACCATGCGGTTGATATCGTCCTGCAGCTGGCCGAATTTTCTCTTGTAAGCGTCTGCTGCCTCGCCGCTCCATACACAGCCGGACAGCTGGTTTACGATGCTGGTCATGGACTGTGTCATCCTCTGGATATGCTGTCCTGTTGACTGAAAATTGCTTGCTGTGCTCCTTAACCTGTCTGTAGATACCTTTAATGTTCCTACCATTTACTTTTCCTCTCTTTCCTTTCATTGTCTGTCATGCAAAAGTGTTTTTTGTCATATGCGAACCAGATTTTCATTATTTATAAGTTCTTACATTACCCATTTCCACGTTTCTGGCTTCTGCCTGCTCATATGTCTTTGCAATTTCTGCAAGTTTTGTTACATAGTTTTCGATTTCTTTGTAGAAATTCTGCATCTGCTGTACATCCTGATTGAAAGCCTTATCAAATGCCTGTCTTGCATCGCCTTCCCACATGCCGTTTAATGCACGCTGCTGGGTTTTAAGGTTTTCAATCTGTGTTGTCAGGTTACGGTTGTTTGCACGTAATTCCCCTGCCTTCTGGTTCAGCTGTGCTGTAGTTACTGTAAATTGGTTTGCCATTATAATGACCTCCTTAAATTTTTTATTTATCTTGAAATGTAATTGCTACATCTAAGATTCACCTGTTTTTTCATCCATTTTTATGCCATATATATCCTGGCCTGTGCAATTTCATAGCTCTTCTTTTCTGCATCATAGGTATTCTGCGCAGTCTGGCGGATAGTCTCTGCGGCATGCTTTAAATCCTCTGCCGTGGTTTTCATATTGTTTCCGACAAGCTGTCCCTTTTTGCAGAACGCCGCTGCATTTTCCCCTTTCCAGGCCGCCGCGATTCCTGACAGGCAGGACTGGAAACTTCCGTCTGCCAGCATGGCAAGATTTTTGGAAATCTGCTCCAGTTCGTCCGCCTGCCGCTTCGCGTTTTGAAATTCCATTTCGATTACATGCATTGTCTTAGCCATAGCCTGCCCTCACTTTATAAAATCGCATCCTCTGGCAGGGAAGCTGTCATCTGTACCGACTTTTCTTCCGCATCGCTGTAAATGCCTGCCATTTTCAGCAGATTCGCTGGATGATTTTTAAGCCTCGCAAACACGGATTCCATTTCCTGCTTTGTCTCCTCAAACATCCTCCGCCTGCAGTCCGCGGCATCCCCTTCCCAGTAATGCTTTGCTGTCTCGGCTGTCGCGCAGAGACTGCGCCAGTTTTTCTGCGCATCTGCAATCTGGCTTTCTATCTGTGCGGCTCCCCGCTTCAGCTCGTCGGGAGATACCGTTAACCGGAAATCCGCCATTGTCCATCCCTCCCAGTTTCCTGATTTCTAGCCTGCATCCGGCTTTATACCCTGATGTCCGCAATCATGGAAGCAATCTTTCTTTCACACTGTTCATATCTGCTTTTCGCGTTTGTATCATAAGAATGAATTTCCTTTAAACCGCTGACTGCCTCCTGCGCCGCTTCGATATCCGCCATAAAGGACTTATGAAATGCATCCTTTCCGGCACCCTCCCACATTCTTTCCAGGGCAGCTGCACTCTGTTTCATGCCTTCCATTTCTTTCGCAAGGTTTAAGATACAGCCATATATGCGGCCCGCATCCATTCCAAGCCTGTCTGTATTTATCCTGATTCTGTCTGCCATAGAATTCTCCTTTTCCGAAACACCTGCGCCTGTGCACTTCTGCCGTTTTTATATCCGCCGCTTACTCTGCCCTGTCTGGAATGCCCCGTCACTGTCCCAGTGTCACCGGAAACTGTACCATCTCTGGAAGGCTGACTGCCCGAAGCGTTTCCTCATACCGCCTGGCATCTGTCTCCGCAGCCTGCATCATTTCCTCCTCGGTCTTCTCATACAGATACCCTGCCTGTTCCAGCACAGCTGCCAGGTCTTTGCAGAGGCTGGCCTGCTTTTTTAAAAAACTGCTCTGGCTGTCCAGCTTCTTTTCTATCAGCTGGTTATGACAGCCTTCGCAGACCGCATCCAGCCGCCTGATATTGGATGAAAGCTCCTTTTCGCACTGCCCCAGTTCCTGTGCCAGACGCTTTAGCTGCTTTAAATGCATCGTCGCTTCCATTATTGTCCTCCAGCTGTTTTCCTGACTGCCCCCTGCTGATACTGACTATACCAGAATTTTCCAGTATAAGAGCAGACTTGTATTATATGACCTGTCTGTATGTCCGGACAGCACATTTTACACAAAAATCATCCGGCTGCCGTCATGAATGCCATTTGCATGCAGGCTCAGGTTATGGTCAAGCAGCGTGCCTGTGTCCATGGAATACAGGACAAAATCAGTTATTTTTGCCGGCTTTTTTTCTTTTACCTTTTTGGAAATCATTTCGCTGATTTCTTCCATCACCTGCAGCGCCGGGACATTTTCATCCAGCATAAAGTCATAATTTTCATCTACAGCCGGTATATAAACATCTGTTAAAATCATAAAATGATTCTCCTTCCCATACTGATAAACCGATGAACCCCTCTGGCAGTAAGCACTCTATCTATGACTGCACCCAAAACAGATTCTGTCTTAAATTCCGCCGTCCATCGTACCCATCCGCCCGGGCCATAACATCTGTCCAAGCACCTCTCCGGCTCTTTCTGCCGCATACTGAAATCTTCTCTCCCCGTTCATCTCCACCCAGACATCCCGGACTCCGGCCTTCCAGACCTGCACTTCCCGCAGAGCTTTTCCATCTATGCTGCTGCGCTTCACTGCCCGCAGGCGTTCCTCATCCATGAGCCTCACACACGCTTCCCCCAGCATCTGCTCCCACTCCCGCACATCCAGCTGCGCCAGACCGAGCATGCCGTCCTCGCGCTGGCTTTTGCGCACCGCCACGGCACTGTCCCCGGACAGATAACAGCACCGCAGCATAGATACTGATAATGAATCCATTCCCTCACAGGTTACGCAAATCTTATGTTCCAGCATCACCGAAAGCATCCGGGCATAAGGCTGTCTCACAGCCACGCCCTGCCCGTCCCAGTCAATCACGCCAGCCAGATACATCCCCGCCAGCACACTGTTCACCGCTGCATTTTTTCCAGACTGCCCGCATGCATCTTTCTGCACACCGGCACCCCGCACCGCTTCGCCGATTCCAGCCTGTGCCCCCGGCCCGCATGCGTCTTTCCGCACACCGATGCCCTGCAGCGCTTCTTCAGAAAACACCCCGTACCACTGCGCCTGCCCAAGCCCTGCCAGCAGCAGCTTCAGCGCATCCTCTCTGATGTAATAAACCTCATAACAGTTATCCGGGCACCCTTTCGCCGCGCATTCCCGCTGCAAACCGTCCATGCATACACTCCTTCACTGCTGATTTATAGCTTCTCGACAGCGGCACCACCATGCCATGCTCCAGATACACGGCGTTTTCCGACAGCCGTACCCGTTCCAGATGCTGCATATTAAACGCAAAGCTCCTGTGGCAGCGCACAAATATCTCCGGAAGCCGGCTTAACATATGCTCCATGGAATCATACCTGCTGTATTCCTTATTCCGAATCCTTATAAAAATCTTGCGCTCGCGCACTTCGATATAATAAATCTGGCAAAACGGAATGACTGTCCTGCCTTCCCGGTTTTCCAGCACAAGCACATCCTGAGCCTGATTCAAAAGCCCGCCGTGAGCATGCTCTTCCAGGCAGCTTTTTAAAAATCCGTGTACAATGCGCTCCTTCTGCTCAGCTTCATAAGGATACAGCAGCAGGGAAGCCGCCCGCACATCCGGCGTTAAATATTCCATAGGCGAAACAGACGCATCCGCTACTAATAAAAGCTGCGCCTTCGCATACTGTTTCCGAATCCGGCGCAGCAGAGCGATTTCTTCCCGCCCCGTGACACCGATGCACGCCATATCCAGCAGCGCCCCTGTTTCCAGGAATTTCCATGCCTCCTGCAGCGTAAAAAAGCAGTGCAGACTGAATTCTTCCTCAGACAGATACGCAAACAGCTTTCTCGAGAGCCTTTCAAAAGACTCCGCTTCCCTGCGTCCCGGGATGCATACCATCATGGTAACCAACGCTTTTTACCTCCTGGCCAGCGGCACGGCAATCCTCGCCGTATCCTCCTTTGATACTGCATCCGGCAGGCATCCGGTACCCGGCGGCAGCACCTTTGTCTGCTCTGCATAAGAAATATAGTCAAAATTCAGCACCCGGTTATCCGCCGTATTCCCGCCAAAATGGATGCCCGTCTTATATCCGGTAAATATATCATACAGCTCGTCGCCGAAAATCTCCTGATGGTCTTTTAACGAAACCGCGCTGAACAGGTAAATATTGTGCATGCTTCCTTTTTCCAGAATGTTGCGGAAAAATCCCCTCATATCATACTGGGAGCCATTCACAAGCATAACCAGCGACTTCAAATCCGCAATAAAAATAAAATACGGCTCAAACTGCTTCATTGCCTCATAAATCTCATCTGTTTCACAGTCCTTTGCCTGCAGCTCATGCTTCTTTTGATTACGCTCTTTAAAAACAGGCAGCAGCTGCGTGAAAAATTCATACAGGCTCTTGTCGTCATCCACATACTGCACGCCGTTTCCCGCATAACTGTGCAGGTCATGCGATTCGTTGTCCATCACGCATACCTTTGCTTTCTTTTCCAGCGCCGCCTGCAGGCAGACCTTGAGGAAATTTGTCTTCCCGGTATGTCCCGCGCCGTAGGCCATATAGCAGTAGGTACTGCGCAGGCTGATTCCATAAACCTGTGCATTTGCCATATCGTAACCGACTGGCAGACGGTCTTTATCCAAAAGCAGCCTTCGGTATTCGTCCAGCTGGTGAAATTCGGACCAGACTGGTTTTTTCGGAATTTCCGGTACCGGCCTTGCCCGCTTCCCGCTCCATGCCCGCTTCATTTCTTCGCATTCGCTGCGGATTACTTCCATGCGCTCATAGTCGTTTTCTGCCTGCACCGAAAGTGCTGTCTGAAATTCCAGAATGCGTCCCTCATAATCGGTCAGCCCTCTTCCTTTCATCCCGCTTTCCGGCAGTACCTCAATCAGGTTTGTATGCAGAAGGTCTGTATACTCATATTTCTCCTGCAGCTGGATGCACAGCGACGTTGTAATATTTTCACAGACACGCGATGTCACGTCATTCATGCCGACGCCGTTTCCCGAGACAGCAAGGAAAATGCCCTGGCTGACACCTTCTTTGGACAGTGTAATCAGCATCTCTTCATACCGTTCATCCGTCTTTTCTTTAAATGACGCATAATTATCAATAAAAATCACAATTGCCGGCATCGTCACGCCGTTTTTCTGGACATACTGGCTGTAATTGCCGCCGCGCAGCAGGGTTTTGCGCTCCTGCAAAATACTTTCCATCATATTAAAAAACTTGCTGATTTTGTCCATATCGTTTTCATACATGACGCCGCCCATATGCGGCGCGTCCTCAAACGCAGCCATCATTTTGCTGCTGAAATCCAGCGCATATAAATTGACCATATCCGGCGTATACCGGTGAATCAGCGCATAAGCAAGCGTCTGCATCAGCGTGCTTTTGCCGCTGACAATGCTCCCGAATACCGCCAGATGCCCGGTTTTTGCAAAATCGAAAAACAAAGGCATCTGATTCTGGTTTGCCGGGTCGTCGATTTTGCCAAGCACAATTTCCAGGCTCCATGCCCCGCCCTGTTTCGGCCAGGCGCCGTCCCGGTAACAGCGTTCGGTATATTCCGCAAATTCCTTAAGATAAATATGCCCCGGCAGCACCGGCATCCATAGCTGCATATGATAGGTGTAGCCGCATTCCTTTGCCATCTGCGCCAGGTATTCCTTAACCGCATCCAGCTGTGTCTTTTCCTTTTTCTGCGGCATTTTTACTTTACCGGAAACGGACTGCTGCATGATTTCGGTCAGAACTGCTTTACGGTCTGCGCGCACGGCCTGCACTTTTTTATACAGCAGCAGAAAATCACACAGACGGTCTGTATTATAGCGGCTGACCGGATAATCAATTTTTTCATACCACATCGCCTTATACATCGCATGTACCAGACGCCCGAGCTGCTGCCTGTTTTTACAATCCTCCAGCGTGAGCTTCGCGGCCTTCTGAGCCAGCTCCAGGCACGCTGCCAGCTGTTCGAGCCACAGGTATTCTACCTTCTGCTTCTGCGAAAGCTTCGCCGAGCTTCCGGTCATCTCCACCGTGCCGTTTAAGCCTATCATCTTTGCCAGCTCCGTATTGCCCATGGTGACATTTTCTTCATAAGCGGCCCCGCTGTAACCCGACTGGAACAGTTCATAGACCTCGTCATTGCCGACCTGCAGGTAGCAGCGCCCGGCCTGCGTAATATAAGCCGCATCCGGCTTGTGCAGCATATCGTTACTGTCCTGCCTGTCCTGTACGCGCAGGCACAGACGGAACTTGGAATTGCTCCAAATGTTGTCATCGACGGTACCGCTCGGCTTCTGGGTTGCCAGAATCATATGCACGCCAAGGCTTCGCCCGACCTGTGCCACCGAAATCAGCTCGCGCATAAAATCCGGTTCTTCCCGTTTTAATTCCGCAAACTCATCGATAATAATAAATAAGTGCGGCACCGGAAGCGCGGCTTCCCCGTTTTTATAAAGCTTTGTATATAAGTTGATATTATTAACGCCATGTTCGGTAAATACCCGCTGCCTTCTGCGGTTTTCACTCTTAATCGATATCATGGCGCGCCTGACCTGATTGCCGGATAAGTTCGAAATCTGCCCGACCATATGCGGCAGCCCGTCAAACAGGTTTGCCATGCCGCCGCCCTTATAATCGATAATAAAAAACCCGATATCGTCCGGGCTGTAATTGACCGCTAACGACAGCATATACGTCTGGAGCGTCTCGGATTTCCCGGAGCCGGTCGTACCCGCTACCAGCCCGTGCGGCCCGTGATATTTTTCATGAACATCCAGATAACACGGCGCACCGCCTGCCTTCTGCCCGGCCATGCCGCGGATATTATCATAGGTACGGTTTTTGGCCCACAGCTCCCGCACCGGAAGCTCCTGCGGCCTGGAAACGCCGAGCATTTCAAAAAACGTCAGGGAATTCGGGATTTCTCCGCCCTTTTCCATTTCCTGTACCTGCAGCGTCGCAAGATGCCTGGAAAAACGCTCTAAATGATAATTGTCTATCTGGTCAAACTGGATTTCCTGGCGCTGCTCTTCTCCAAGCATGACATCATACATGCCCTGAAAACGTGCTGTATTTTCGATAATAAAATCACATGCATTCGGCAGGTCCTCATACCGCTCGGTCAGGATAAACGCCGTAAGCCCGGCTGCCGGTTCTTTGTCAAAGATATACCGGGCAATCAGTTCGCCCTCAAGCAGATGCATATCCGATATAAACAGGATATAATACGGTCTTGGAAGCTGCTCTTTCCCGGCATGCAACTCCTGTTCTTCTTCCAGCCTTGTCCGGAAAATCTTAGCCAGCTCATAAAATACATCACTCGCCTGTTCCGCACTGGATGCACAGTAGCGTGTTTTTTTATCTTCTGACCACACATGCGGCAGCCATCTGGCAAATTCCCATTCTTTTTCTTCATTCGACGATTCGCTGTCATATAAAAATCCCAGCTTGACATCGGTATAGCAGTTATTTGCCGCTATCTGGGCAGCAAGCAGCTTCGCCGTCTCAACAGCCCCCGCCTTCTGCGGCCCGCCCACCATGCCAATCAGCTTATGCTGCGCTAAATCCAGCACAACCGGGACATCGTAAAGTGTCTCATAATTTTCTTTGATAAAACGCGGCTTTCCTGCCAGCTCGTCCTTATAAACAGTAAACTTTTCTTTCGGCGCCTGAATCGAAATCTGAAACGGGACATTTCCCATGCCGAGACGGTGCTTCAGATAATCCCGGTGCGTCGCATTGCGGCTCCACAAAAGCCCCTGGCTTTCATCATACGAAAGGCAGGCCGCCGCGTCCGGGTACATGTCAAACAGGCTGCGGGAAGCATTTTCATACCTGGCCTTGATTTCTTCCGTCTTTTCCAGCAGGTATTCGCTGTAGCTTTCAAACCGCGCCTGGCCTTTTTCAGCTTCCAGCTTCCTTTGCTGGCGCATATTCTGAACGGCCCAGAAAACGCCTATGACCGCTGAGGATACAGACATCACAATGCCTGAATACATCGACAGCGAACTGCCGCCCGAGGACGGGGACATCATTAAAAAGCATCCCGCTATCATCGGCAGCGTCATAGTAAAAGACGGGCCGACGGTCAGAAACAGCGGCTGCGGCTTCTCCGGCTCCTGCTGCGGCGGGCCTTCGATTTCAATCTCGCCGTCTGCCAGTTCATGAAACGTACGGGGCGAACGGTGGTAAACCGTCTTTCCGTGCGAAACAGGAGCTGCCTCCCGTATCTGGCTCTGCGCAGCAGCCTGACGGCTCTGCATCGGCTTCAGCTTCTGCTTATTTATCCGCACGCGGCCTCCTGCCGTATCGACCGCCAGGCAGCCGCCCAGATAAATCATACGCAGTCCCATAATATCAATACAGGCACCGGGACTTAACAGCCGCTCCTTTTCTATCCGGTACGAGTTGACATAAGTGCCGTTTAAACTGTTATTAATAATCTTAAAGCTGGCCCCTTCCCGCACAATAACCGCATGGCTGCGCGAGACAAGCTTCATATAGTCATAGCAGATGTCATTATCTGTCTTTTCTCCGATTGTAATCTGACTGATGCCTGCCAGTGAAAATTTTTCATAGGCATGGAACAGCGACTCCGCATACCGCACGATTAAGACAATTTCTTTCTCATCCTCAATGAAAAGATTTAAAACATCCTTATCCGAAAGCGGATGCCCTTCGTAACCCCCGCCGTCTTTACGGATACTGTAATCTTTTCCATGCTTAAAGCTCCACATATGGTCCATAACTTCCAGATAGATATTCCGGTTTTTCTTAAGATGGAAAAAATCACTTTTCAGCGTCAGCGTATAATCGGCATTATTAACAGAAGGCAGCTGGTATTCACGGAATGCGTCTTTGGAATATACTGATAATATAATATTCATCCGGCCGTTACCTCCGCCTCTGGTTTGCCAGCGAATCATCCAGCGAACGCTTTACCTGCCGCTCCTGTGAGGATATCTGAACCTGTTTCCTCAGCTTCCGTTTCCTGCTTATCAGAACGATTGAAACCGTAAGTATCGCAAAAATCACAATCTCATAAATCAATACTGCCTGCTGCGACAGCAAAAGCTGTGCAATATCTTCCATAATTCATACCCCTTTTCCTTTTTCCTGCCGCTCTTATTCCTTTCATTCAAATTACTTTCATTCAAATTACTTCAATTCAAATAGAAAGTCTTCATCTGCCAGCTGGATTCTGTCTCCGCCCTGCAGACGGCATGCCTCATTTTCATTCAGGCGCCTTCCGTTCAAAGACGTCCCGTTTACAGAACCCATATCTTTCAGCACACAGATATCGCCGCGCCTTACAATCGCCGCATGAACTCTTCCAACCGACGCATTGCCCGCGACACAGTATGCATTCTGACTGGACCTTCCGATTTTAATTACTTCCCCGGAAAGAGCCGTACACTCTCCGGTCCGCTTTCTGGTAAGGTACATCGTTTTGGGCCCTGCTCCTGCTCTGCTGTCCGCATTCCCGCCGCTGCCAAGCATAACGGTATACTGCTCCAAATCTTCTTCTGTATCTTCTGTCTTTTGCACGCTGCGGGCAGCTGACGGCAGGCGTCCGCCTGATGCAGCCCGGGCAATATACTGGCGGACATGCTCAAACCGGTAATCACCCTGCTGTAAATAGCTCTGAAAATCAATCAGAAAATTCTGCCCTTTCCCGCCGTCCTTTATCATTTCCTGGTAAATCATATCATGAATGACCGCAAACAGATGATCCGCCGTATCTTTTGCACCTGTAACAGGCTGGTAGAGAAAATACATCTTCAGTGAATTTTCTTCCAGAAATATCATATCCGTCTTTACAAGAATATGCTCTGCATAAAGCCCCCTGTTCTTCGCAGCAATCTGCACATCCAGCATCTGTGCCATGATATTCCAAAAAGAAGATTCCGTCAGCTTTGTTTCTTTTAAATATTTTGCCAGCGTAAGCGTACAGGGAGCCTCATACACCAGCTGCTTTTTTCCGTCATAAGAAATATTGAAAAAACCGGGAACCGCGTTATGCATCAGATAATCCGCTTCCCTCTCATTGATTTTTTCACCAAATGCCGGTTTCCCTTTTATCAATACATTTGAACCTTTTGCGTGAATCCGAAATTTCATTACACTTTCCGTCCTTTTTCTGCCCGTATTTCCATCCGCTGCCTGCCGCGCCTCTTCTTTTCCTTTATTCCCTGCTTTTCTTCTGCCCGGCGCTTTCAGGGACTGCCCGCCGGTACGGCATCCTGCCTGACAGCTTCACACAGATTTCTTTCTTCATATATCTGCATTTCCTCAAAATCATACTCTTTTAAAAAATTCAGATAGGTCGTAAGCTTATTCTCCTGATAGCTGCTTAATACATTCCGGTTCAGCGGCAGTCCGTCGCGGTTGTCCATGTATGCGGCGCTCTGCATCCCTTCGCTTAGCAGCAAGGAAAGCAGCGTCATGCCTGCATCCTGCCTGTCCGCATCCCCGCTCTCTTTCACTGCATACCAGTGCACCATATTACCTGTCAGCTTTCCGTTTTTTACCAGAGGCACCGCAGTATAATCTGCAGGAGGCACCGCATCCACCGTAACCGCTTCTACCCTGTCTGTATCAGATAAATCTCCGGCTATCCACGCAAGCGGGTCGTCTGGATTTTGAAACCGTTCAAATACCCCTTCGGAATCTGCATAGTCCAGCATACCGTTCCACTGTGAAAGCTCTTCCATACTGACAGCTTCCGGCACACTGTCTGACTTCGCCTGACTTCCATACACAATACATGTCTGCATCGCTGTCGGAAGTGCATAGACTGCCTCTTCCTGACTCAGGTTTTCCAGGTACAGATAATCGGATAAATCCATTGTATTCAGCAGCCTGGAAAGTTCTGCGCAGACATCTGCCTGATTAAAAACTTCTTCCAGCACGTCTATACAAAATACGTCCGGCAGACTGTCTGTCTCAGCCGCATTTTTTAACATTTCCTCATAATCCTGCGCTGCAGCAGCCCTGGCATTTACTGTCAGCTGCGGGCATACGTGCGCCGCACTTTCTGACAGTGCCTGTACCAGTTCCGTACCAGCCTCCTCATCGGGTGCCAGAATCCATACCGACACCTCCTGCGGCTTCAGGTTAGCTACATCAATTTTTCCTCTGCCGGAAAAAACCGTCAGATTCAGCACGAGCGCACCGCCCGCAAGCAGAATCACCGCTGCGAGAACTGCCGCAAAAATCCGCTTTCTCCTTCGGTTTTTTCGAATCTCCTCCTGCGGCAGTCTGACTTTTTTATGATAAATAAGCGCATCCTTAAATTCCCCGGCAGTCTGAAACCGCAGACGCGGCTCGAGTGCCATCGCTTTAAAGATAATCCGCTGCAGGTAATCATCCACGCGGATTCCAAAATCCCTGATTTGTCTTAACTCGTCCTTTATCATGCGGTCTCTGGAATCCACCGGCTTTGTTCCGGTCAGCATCTCATAAAAAACTGCTCCGGCCGCATAAATATCCATGCTGAGACTCTGCTCATCCTGTGACGTATACTGCTCCGGCGGCGTATATCCGGCCTTTACCACCACCGCTTCTGTCCGTTCCGAGCCTTCCAGTCTCGCCGCTCCAAAATCAAACAGCTTAATCGTATCCTCTCCGGTCAGAAAAATATTGTCCGGGCTGATATCTTTATGTATAATTCCATGGCCGTGCACTTTCTCAAGCGCTTCGAGAAGAGCCAGCATATATCCGCCGGCTTCTTCTTTCGAAAACCGCCTCTTTTTCAGCTCGTCTTTTAATAACGGCGCGTCCACATATTCCATAATGATATAAGCCGTCTGATTTTCCTGAAAAAAATCAAACACATTGACAATATCCTGCTCTTTCGAAAACAGAGCCATATTTCTTGCTTCTTCCAAAAACCTGGCCAGCTGTTTTTGAAACTCTGCTTTCTTTTCACCGGAAAAAATACCGACTTTCTTCTCACCGCCGGCACGGTTGACAAGTCCGGCCGGATAGAACTCCTTCACCGCCACAATCATCCGCAGCATCGCGTCAAATGCTTTATATGTAATGCCAAACCCGCCAAACCCGATGCTCACGCCTATGATATACCGCTTTTGCAGAATCGTCCCCGGTGCAAGCTGATATGCCTGTTCCGGCGCATCGCTCTGCACATAGCCGCAGTGCGGACAGACCGGCTGATTTCCCCTGGACTTAAAACACCAGAAACAGATTTTTCCCGCCATTATGCGTACCAGAAAATGCCTGCCCCGTACAGCAGCCCGCCGTCATCCGTTACCCAGGTCACCGGCTGGAGCATCAGGCTGTAATCATATTTTTCATGCTCATAATCATTCGTAAATACCGCGGCACACGGATAATACGACTCTTTCCCATTAAAAATGCCCGGCGCCTCAAAATAAACCGTAGCCCCCGCACTATCTTCTTCAATCGCTGTAATCTTTGCACCCTTCTTATATACAACATCATCGTCATTCTCCGGTTCAATCAGCGATAAGAAATCATCCATTCCCTTTTTCAAAGCGCCTGACTTCACAGTAACTTTCTTTCCGCTGTCCGGCTGATTCCATGTCCGGTATACATTTTTCAGGTAACTGCTGCTTTTCAGCACATCTTTTACAACCGTAATCTTGCATTCTTCCTTCTGACCGTCTATTTTTGCAGAAATAACTGCCTTCCCAGGCTTTACAGCTGTTATCACGCCGCTTTTCGTAACTTTTACAATCTTTGAATTGCTGGACGACCAGGAGGATGCTTCCGCGTTCCCGGAAAGGTCAATCTTTGCCCCTTTCACAACCTTCATATCATTTGCAGATGCAAAATTAAAAAGCGCCAGCTTGGAAGCTGCCTCCGCTCTGCATACTCCTAAAAATAAAACTGCCATCAGACTGACGGCCAGTGTCAGAAAATACTGTGCCCTTCTTTCTTTTACCTTTCTCATTCTTTCCCTGCTTCTCCTTTCTGTATTCTTTTCCCGTTTTGGCAGCACCGCTTTTTTCTGCTGCGTATGTGGTTCCATAAATGGAAGCTGCCAGATTTATCAAAAAGTGTACTTTCTGATAGCATCCGCAGCTTATATTCTCAGCAATAGAAGCGATAAAAAATCCAGACACCAGAAAATGCGGCCTTCTTTCCTTCCGCCGTCCCCTTTTCTCAAAAACAGGAAGTTTTATCAATTCCCCAAAAGATAAATGCTGCCAGGCATCCCCGGCAGCAAATGTTCTTCCTAAGAATTTATTCCCTGATTACAGCCATTCCGGCTGCTTTCAGGGCCGCAATACATAAAATTTCTGTCTGATTCTGTCCCTCCTTGTCAGTTCAAAAACTGGTTTTAGAAATCCGCACCTGTTTCCTTTATCTTTCATCTGACCTGAATCTGTCTAAAATATTTCCGGCTATGTAAACGCTGCTTATGCATTCTTTTGGCAAATTCATCTAAAAACCTTGCATCTGCGCGGATAATATGGTAAATTTAGGTAGAAACAAATCACTATCAAAAAGTACACTTATTGATAGCGCAATATTCCCGCATCCCCCGGTATTCCCGCAGCTTTCTGTAAAATGTCGCCTGGCTCAGCCCGCTTTTTTCAAGCGCTTCGCCAAATGAAATCCGCTTTCCCTCCCACTCTCTGACTATCACGGGAAACTCTTCCGGCACCTCTGTTTTCGGCCTGCCAAACCTGACCCCTTTTGCCT
The DNA here is from genome assembly GCA_947384955.1 of uncultured Eubacterium sp. GTDB lineage: Bacteria > Bacillota > Clostridia > Lachnospirales > Lachnospiraceae > Eubacterium_J. The sequence goes on from CANDJC010000003.1 coordinate 84,622, forward strand.
TCGCCGCCGCAATCCCCTGTTCCTGACGCTTTCTGATATTGTCACGCTCAGATTCTGCCACAAACGAAAGAATCTGAAGTACCAGGTCCGCGATAAATGTCCCAAGCAAATCCTTTCCATTGCGCGTATCCAGCAGCGGCATATCAATCACGCAGATATCAATCCCGGTTTCCTTAGTCAGAACCCTCCACTGCTCCTGCACTTCCGTATAATTGCGCCCAAGCCTGTCAATGCTTAAAATATACAAAAGGTCCCCCTGCCTCAGCTTCCTTTTCAGCTGCATATACTTTGGACGGTTAAAATCCCTTCCTGACTGCTTATCCACATAAATATTGCATTCCTCCACACCTGCTGCGCGCATCGCCGCCATCTGGCGCTCCTCATTCTGGTCAGAACTGGATACACGCACATATCCATATACATTTTTCGTTTCCATTTTGTATCAGCCTCCTTATCGTTCGTAAATCTGCATGCGTAACTATATTAAAACGAAAAAACAGGAAGCGAATCCGAATTCGATAATCCTCTGTACAAATTAACCTATCATTATATAAAGAAAGCGGGAGCAAAAACAGCTTAATCAGAGTATTACCGATTCAGCTGTAATTATAAGTTTTTTTTAAATGAACTGGAATTTAAAAACGAAGTGTTTATCAGATATAACTGTCATAACAGACACCTGGCGCCATAAAGCGCTGCCCTGGCCAGGTTCCGGCTGCTTACACCATTTCGCCAGTTAATTCAGAAAGAATACTGTACTTCTTACGAAAATAACACATCCGGTCAAAAATCATCCCCTGGCTGCATAAAACACCTGCCAGGGGATTTCGTACATGATATTGTAAATTTATGCCAGCACAGGCTCTTTTGCATCAATAACGGCTTTTACCTCTTCTATAGTCTTTTCCGTGACATCTGCTATCTGCTCTAATGCATAGCCTTTTTTGTACATATTTCGAATCACCTTTGCCTCTCCTTTTGCCTCTCCTTTTGCAAAAACACCCTCACTCAGATTACACATCTGCGTCACCTCTCTTTCCAGTTTCCTTGTCATTGTGATACAAAAATCATCCTGCAAAATTCTCCTTTTTTCTTCCGGCTTCTTTTCCGAAGAAAGCAGAACGGACAGCAGTTTTAATACGCCTGTGCATCCCGCATCTCCAGGATTTCCAAGACAGATAATAACTGCTGTAAGAAGGTCATAATTTTCTCTCTTTTCTATCACATTCCCAATCAGATTTTCTTCCTGAATCACATACCGGTTAATCGTATTTTCCCTGTATCGGGGCGGGTCCGTACAAATCCAGATAGAATAAACCTTCTTAATTTTTTCATAATGGGCACCTGAAAATTCCGTTTCATACTGTGAAGAAATCATCCGGCTGCAGTAATAAATCCCGCGTTTGATAATCGGATAGCCGGGATAAAAATCTCTCTGTGCCTCTGCATTAATAATCAGGCTTACCATTCCCCCGGACCGCGGAGCAATCCCCCAAAAACGGATATCATACATAACCGTACCTTCTTTTATCGTACTGTCTTCCGTTTTAGCGCCTCTAATCTGTTCTCCGCTGTCCTCTGCCTGTGCTTCTTCATCTGGATTTACTGCCATCTTTGCAATCTGCGGCTCGCCTTCTATGTACTTCTCTGCGATTTCATTCACATCTGAGTCCCTGTATTCTTCCAGACAGCTTTTCATAATCCACGCCAGGATAATTTTATTGGCAAGCAGCCGTTTGCATGCCGCATCATAAGCAGCTTTATCTCCGGCAGCTGTAATGTTTTTTGAAAGTATATTCTCAGCTTCCATCTGTAAGGCCTGTTCCTCCTGTCTGTACGATTTCCTTTCATTTTATCACAAACTTTAATAATAATCTACATACAGTTCGCTTGCAAAGGGGGGATTTGTGGATACCCGGACGCCGGGAGAGGGGATTTGCCAGATATTTCAGGAGCCGCTCCAGAATGTTAAGAATCCCTAGGCATTCTGCATTTACGCTGTGGCCCCGGACGGGACGCGGCACCTATTCGCCCTGGCCTTCTGCCAGCAGCTACCGGTGCCGCTACGGCTTCGCCGCCTGGTTTTCGGGCAGAAAGCCAAGGGATTCTAAACATTCTTCCAATGCTCCTGAAATATCTGGCAAATCCCCTCTCCCGGCTGGTTTTCGAAAAGAGTTACGTTGAAACATACTGACGGCAAGACATGAATATCCTTCCGGCAGAAGTTTCCTGTCAGCAAAAGTGTTATGTTGAAACATACTAACGGCAAAGCATGAACATCCTTCCGGCAGAAGTTTCCTGTCAGTCTGCCATATAAAATTTCAGCACAGCATCTATCGATTTTCACGTAAATACTTTCAAAAACCAGCTGGGTGACGGGAAGATGCACCGGCTTCCTGCGACATTGGAGGAATGTTTAGAATCCCTTAGCTTTCTGCTATAAAACCAGGCGGCGAAGCCGCAGCGGCACCGGTAGCTGCTGGCAGAAAGCCAGGGCGAATAGGTGCCGCATCCCGTCCGGGGCCACAGCGTAAATGCAGAATGCTTAGGGATTCTTAACATTCCG
>CANDJC010000004.1 GCA_947384955.1 uncultured Eubacterium sp.
CTGCTTTTTGGAAGCGGAGTATCCGAAGGAAAACATTTCTCCGTCCGGCGTCCCGTCACAAACAGCACATAACTGCCATTTATCCCTCACTCTGCTCTTTATCAGCTGCAAATTCTAACAGCAATAACTGGATTTTTCCCCAGCCAGATAAGTATTGTCAAAAGACGCTTTGTATAGTATACTCTCTCTAAACAGCAGGGAATCGGAGGAGACATATGCAGTTAGAAAGTATAGTTAAAATACAAATATAACAGCAGCACGCTGGCATAAAACAGAAAGGTTTTGGCAATGATAAGAAAAATTATAAAGATTGATAAAGAAAAATGTAACGGCTGCGGCGCATGCGCCAGGGCGTGTCATGAAGGCGCTATTGAGATGAAGGATGGAAAAGCAGCACTTATCCGCGAAGATTACTGCGACGGCCTTGGGGACTGTCTGCCTGAATGTCCGTGCGGAGCGATTACATTTGAAGAGCGGGAAGCCGCAGCTTATGACGAAAAAGCAGTCCTTGCAGCGAAGCAAAAGAAAGAGGAGACACAGGAGCGTCCTTTTTCATGTCCCGGGATGCAGGCACGCCGGATAGAACAGGAGACATCGTCGCAGCTTGCCCAATGGCCGTGCCAGATAAAGCTTGCGCCTGTAAATGCGCCGTATTTTAACGGGGCAAATCTGCTGATTGCAGCGGACTGTACGGCATATGCTTATGCAGATATCCATAACAGGTTTATGAGAGGAAAGGTAACACTGATTGGATGTCCGAAGCTGGACGCTGTGGATTACAGTGAGAAGCTGACGCAGATTTTAAAGAATAACGAAATTGCCAGCGTTATGATTCTGCGCATGGAAGTTCCGTGCTGCGCAGGGTTGGAAATGGCAGTGAAAAAAGCCGTTTTGGACAGCGGAAAACAGATTCCGTGGAAGTCTGTGACAGTATCTGCAGACGGCAGAATTTTGGAATAATTAAATAAAACGGAAAAGGAATCTGTCTGGTAAAAGGCGGAATCCCGCGGCAAAAAAGGAGAAGCAATGTATAAAAATATTGATAAACAGACAAAGCTGCAGCTGAAAGACCTTGTAGAATATCAGGAGCACCAGGTTGTCAGCAAAACGCTTGTGCAAAATGATGCGCTGAGCATGACACTTTTTTCTTTTGATAAGGACGAGGAAATTTCCACACATGCATCAGGCGGCGACGCTATGGTAACCGTGCTGGAAGGAACGGGGAAATTTACGGCAGGAGAAGACGTATTTTTGCTAAAAGAAGGGGAAACGCTGATTATGCCAAAAGATATTCCGCATGCAGTATATGGGCAGGAGCGGTTTAAAATGCAGCTTACAGTTTCTTTTTGAAAATATATCCTGAGTGCGCCGGGGAGCATCCCGTTTTCAGGGTTTTGTATAATTATTAGCAGATATAATAAATCAGACGGTTATGCCGGGACAGGCAGCCGTCTTTTTTTATTTTTCTTTGTAGCATTTTGTCCAGGCGGAGGGTATTATAAGCGAAGGGAGGTTGAAAGCAATGGAGCAGCTATTATCCGGGCAGCCGTTCCTGCAGCTTCATGAGAGCGCCGAGCGTGTGATTGCGTATTATTCAGACATGGTGTATCATCTTGCTTTTGCACGTACCGGGACGAAGTATGATGCAGATGATATTTTTCAGGAAGTATTTTTGCGCTACGTTAAGAAAAATCCGGTATTTGAAAGCGAGGAGCACCGGAAAGCATGGCTGATTCGTGTGACGGTGAACTGTTCCAAAAAATTCTGGAATTCGCCGTGGAAAAAGAAAACGCAGGGGCTTACCGAAGATATCGCGTCGAATGCGCCGCAGAGTATGGAGCTATATTATGAGCTGCAGAAACTGCCGCCGAAATACCGCGAAGTCATTCATCTGTTTTATTATGAAAACATGCCGCTGGAAGAAATCAGCCGCGTGCTGAACCGTAAAAATTCGACTGTCCGCACACAGCTGACAAGAGCAAGAGCGATGTTAAAAACATTTATGAAGGAGGAAGATTATGTTTAGAGAACAGTATCAGCAGCTGCACGCACAGGCAGGGCCCAGCCGGGAACTGGTGCAGAATGTGATAAAAAAAGCCCGAAAATATGAAAGAAGACGAAGCAGCAAAAGATGGATACTGTTAAAACCGGCTGCTGCAGCGGCCTGTCTTTGTGCCTGCCTGTATTTTGCCATGCCGGTTCTGGCAGCTTCCTGTGAACCGGTATACCAGCTGATGTACCGGATATCGCCGGCCGTAGCGCAGCATTTTATGCCGGTTCAAAAATCAGATACCAGTCACGGCATTCAGATGGAAGTTGTATCTGCGTACATCCATGGAAACACGGCAGAGATTTATATTACCATGCAGGACCTGGAAGGGGACCGGATAGATAAGACAATAGACTTGTATGACAGCTACAGCATTCACAGGCCGTTTGACAGTACATGTCACTGCGAACTGGCGGGATATGATGAACGTACAAAAACAGCTTCTTTTCTGATTACCGTGCAGCAGTGGGGAGAAAAAGAGATTGCCGGAGAAAAAATCACGTTTTCTGTTAAAAATTTTTTAAGCCGGAAAGAGAATTATCAGGATGTTGAAATTCCAGTCAATCTGACAGATGTTTTACAGAAAAAAGCCAAAACGCAGATGGTTTCCAGTGCATTTTCAAAAAGCCGTGCTTATGGGGAAGAGGAAGAAACGCCGTATTTGATTGTGGGCGCAAGCGGGCAGGATGAGGAAGAGATTTCGAAACTGCTGGAACAGGATGCAGAGGTACTGGATACAGCTGATTTGAAACAGTCCTGGGAGTTAGTGGCAGACGGAATCGGGCTGGCAGGGATTGGTTACGTGAACGGGCAGCTTCACATTCAAAGAGCTGTCCGCAATCCGCTGTCTAACGATAATCATGGGAATTTTTATTTGACAGACAGGAAAGGCAGGAGACTGGACAGCAGGTATTCCCTTACCTTTGCATCCAATACATCCGGCGGGCCTGAGCGGATTGATTATACGGAGGAGGTTTTTGATATTGCGAAGGAGGAACTGGCGGACTGTACGCTGTATGGAGATTTTACGGTCTCCGGAATGCTCACGGAAGGAGACTGGAGGGTTACCTTTCCGCTGGAAGAATAAAAGCTTTGAGTTTCCCCATTTTTTCTAATCGCATGTTTACAAAGCCGCATAATCACTAAATTTATGGATAACTGTCCGCTGTGACTGTGCTTTTTATGAGAAACTCTGATTTTATGAGGGTTTCAATGGTGTCAAATTCAAATATGGGGAAACTCAAAATAAAAGTTTCTTGTTTTTTTACATAGAAAGTCTTATACTAAAAAGCAGCGGATTTTTTGAATAGCTGCGAAATCAAAAACAGATGCTTTGAATGGCTGCGGGATGAAAAACAGATGCATTAGGAACGGATTTTGCAGTAGGGAAAAATCAGTCAGGGAATTTAGAGATGGGAGGCAGTATCAGGAACAATGAAAATCACAGATAAAAAAATCCAGGGCAGAGAGGCAGAAAACGGTCATGCATGATTCCGGACATGATAATTATATACGCGGCGCACTTATGATTATACTGTCAGCATTCTGCTTTGCCTGCATGAATGTTTTTGTGCGCATGGCGGGGGACATTCCGTCTGTGCAGAAAAGCTTTTTCCGAAATCTGGTGGCGGCTTTTTTTGCCGGAATGGTGATTATCCGTAATCATATTTCCGTCAGAGTGAAAAAGGAGGCATATCCAGCCCTGCTTATGCGGTGCACATTCGGGACACTGGGCATCTTGTGCAATTTTTATGCTGTAGACCATCTGCTTGTGGCGGATGCATCGATATTAAATAAACTGTCGCCGTTTTTCGCAGTAATATTTTCTTATTTTCTGCTGAAAGAAAAAATAACACCTTTTCAGGCAGGATGCATTTTTATGGCTTTCTGCGGCTGTTTATTGATTGTAAAACCGGGATTTCAGAACACGGCGTTTGTACCGGCTGTCATAGGTGTATGCGGCGGACTCGGGGCCGGCATTGCTTATACCATGGTGCGAAAGCTTGGAACCATGGAGGTAAAAGGGCCGGTGATTGTATTTTGTTTTTCGCTGTTTTCCTGCCTGGCTGTGGTTCCGTGGATTTTATTCCATTTTACGCCGATGTCTCCGCGGCAGACGGCGGTACTTCTGCTGGCAGGGCTTAGCGCCGCGGGCGGGCAGTTTTCCATTACGGCTGCATATACGTATGCTCCGGCTAAAAAGATATCGATTTATGATTATTCCCAGATTCTTTTTGCAGCGGTGCTGGGATATCTCCTGTTTGGGGAAGTACCGGACGGGTTTAGCTTTTTGGGTTACGGATTCGTCATTCTGGCATCCTTTGTGATGTTTTTATATAATCACAGGAAAGCAGTACAGTGAAAAATAAGAAAATAAGTTGTCTGCCAGGAAAGGAAGAAGCAGATAAGGGGAGAAACGGATGGGTAGAAACAGATAATGTATGAAAGGCCATCAGCCCCGTATTGAAAATCAGGCTGATACAGCTTTGAAACAAAAAACACAGGGCTTATTATGACACAGCCCTGTGTTTTTTGCAGCGATGTCCGCCGTCACTTTGAATCAGGATTTTTTATAATGGTTTGTAAAATCATCTGCCCGGACAGTCATATTTGCCAGCATCAAATCCGCGATAGTCAGTGCAGCCATGGCTTCTACGACAACAACAGCGCGCGGAACGATAACCGGGTCGTGGCGCCCTTTGACATTCACTGTAATATTTTCACCGTCTTTATTGACAGTTTCCTGCAAAGCGCTGATGGAAGGGGTCGGTTTAAATGCGGCGCGGAAAACAATCTCACTGCCATCGCTGATACCGCCGAGAATGCCTCCCGCATGATTTGTTTTTTTGCATACCGTACCTTCTTCGTTATAATAAAAAGCGTCGTTATTTGTCAGTCCGTCAGCTTTCGCCGCGTCAAAACCGTCTCCGATTTCAAATCCTTTCACAGCTCCAATTGAAAAAACAGCTCTGGCCAGTTCTGCGTCCAGCTTTTGAAACACCGGTTCGCCGATTCCGGCCGGAACACCGCTAATCCGGCACTCTACAACTCCGCCGGAAGAGTTCTGCGATTTTATGCAGTCTTCCAGATAGGCCTGCGCTTTCGCCGCCGCCGTTTTATCCGGCATGTTCAGCGGGTTTTTTGTAATCTCAGAAGCATCAAAATCTTCCGGATGAATACTGACCGGGCCGATGCTTTTTACATAGGTCAGAAAACGGATGCCCAGTGTCTGAAGCAGCTTTGCGGCAACCGCTCCGGATGCCACACGGCCGATAGTCTCCCTGGCCGAGGAACGTCCGCCGCCCCGGTAGTCGCGGAATCCGTACTTTTGGTCAAAGGTATAATCCGCATGGCCCGGACGGTAATAGGAGGCAATCTCCCGGTAATCCGCAGAGCGCTGGTTTTTATTATAGACTGCCATAGAAATCGGCGTTCCGGTCGTACGCCCCTCAAAAACGCCCGATAAAATTTCTACCGCATCGTCTTCCCTGCGCGGGGTGCTGAACTTTGTCTGCCCCGGTTTTCTGCGGTTTAAATATGCCTGAACGTCGTCTTCACACAGCGTAAGCCCCGCCGGGCATCCGTCCAGAACGACGCCGACACCCGGGCCGTGCGATTCGCCCCAGGTAGTTACTTTCAAAATTGTTCCGAATGTTGAACCTGACATAATAGTAGTTCCTTTTCTTTGTTGTATTTCTGTTTTGTTTTTGTATTTCCGTTTATCCTATGAGAACTTTTTTCCCGCAAAAGGCAAAACCGTAATGGAAGATTTAAACCAGTCTTTAATCAGGTCTTGTCTATGAAAAAATAACGGTTCCTGCGCAGATATTCGAAATCCTGCCCGCCCAGGGCGATAGTCTGTTTCATTGCGGCTGCCTCCATGATATCCGGTAAATGATTCTTTTTTATTTTACATGGCATCTGGCGGCATGTCAATGGGAAGAAGATTTTCACGCCTGAATCATGGTCTCATGCTCTTTGCAGCGGAGTGCGAAGACCTGCCTGAACTGTCACGGTAACGGGTTAAAATATTTCTGACTGATTTTTTCTTGATATATCATTTATGATACGTTATTATAATAACATTAGGATAAAGGAGTGTGACTGTAATGGATGCAGCATTAAGGAAAGAAGAAAAAATTTATACAACAAAAGATATTTACGAACTGCCGGATGATGTACATGCAGAATTAATAGACGGCCGGATTTATTATATGGCGCCTCCAGGCCGCATGCATCAGAAAATAAGCATGCACTTGTCTAATGAGATATCTGCATATATCAGAAAAAATAATGGCAGCTGCGAAGTGTATGCAGCCCCATTTGCTGTGTTTTTAAATGAAGACGATAATAAAAACTACCTGGAACCGGATATATCCGTTATCTGTGATGTTTCGAAACTTGATGAGAAGGGCTGCCATGGCGCGCCGGACTGGATTATAGAAATTGTATCTCCCGGCAGCAGGACAAGGGATTATATCAAGAAAATGTTTTTGTATCATGCGGCCGGGGTCAGGGAATACTGGATTGCTGACCCGGAAAAAAAACTGGTGTCGGTTTATGGCTTTGAAGCGGATATCGTGGAGCAGTATCATTTCGGTGAAGAAATCCCGGCTGGAATATTTGAAGGCTTTTCTATCAATGTAAAATAAAACGGGGATGTGAGAATATGGCACTGGCAGCCAAAGAACATTGGAGAGATGAAAAAATAAATGGGATTATTTATGATATGTCCCCGGCTCCCGGGTATCGGCATGGGATTGTAAATAGTAATATTCATACAATCATTAAGCAGGGATTAAAGGACAGCCTGTGCCTTGTATCAATAGAAAATCTCGATTTTAAATATCACCCGGATGAAAACGACGATTATGTATGTCCGGATATCATGATTGTATGTGACAGAAAGAAATTAAAAGGGGGATTTTACAGCGGCGTTCCCCGGTTTATTGCTGAAACACTAAGCCCGTCAACAGCGATGAGGGATAAGACAGAAAAAAAGGATATTTATGAAAAAGCGGGTGTGGAAGAATACTGGATTGTCGCTCCGCAGGGAAAATCTGTTGAAATCTATTATCTTGAAAATGGAAAGTATGTGATGGAACAAAATTATATTTTAGTGGAAGATGCCGAGGATGAATATTATAACGCGCAGACACTGCTCAGACTAAAAGCATTTCCGCATATTGCTATGGAATTAAGGGATATATTTGAAAAAATGGATTAGGGATTAGGGTTTTGTCTGGAATGGCAGACGAATATCGGGTTAAATATAAATAAAATATAGACGTATAGAAGCAGAATGCATTCGGAAGCAGAAGATGCATTCTGTTATTTTTTTGCCTTTTTTGGTCTGAGTAATCGAAATTTTTTTTGGCTTTGCGTGTGGATTATAAGGATTTTGTTAAAAATCAACAAAAAATAGGTGAAAGAATGAGAGTTTTTATATCAAAAAATGGAAAAAAAGGTAATTGATTCTTTAGTGTTGTAAAATCCAGAATTTTGATATAGAATACTTATGGTCGCTATTTTGATAATAAATAATGACTAATAGAAGTTTGATGATTGTTTCATACAATTATAGTGTATATGATAAATGCATTGAGGTCAAGAAATTTATATGTACTAGGAGAAGTGATATGAGTGAAAACAATGACTGGAAGAGAACTGAAGAGATTGAAATAGATTTAGCAGACCTGTTGAAGCAGCTGTGCATGCAGTGGAAGCAGATTCTGCTCTGTGCATTTGCATTTGCGGTGCTTGCTGGCGGGTTTGGTTATATGAAAAATAAAAGCAGTGCGGAAGTACAGGATGCAGATGCGGTGCAGGATACTGAACTGACACCGGAAGAAGAGCAGAATATTCTGGCGGCTGTGCAGCTGCAGGAAGAAATCAGCGGGCTGGAACAGTATCTGGACGGTTTGGAGATAAAAGAAAGCGGGAGAAAACAAAGAGGAGATAAAAGCAGGTGAAAAAGAAAAAATAAAATTAAAAGAAAATAGAACGGGAGGAAAGAAAACAGAATGAACAGACAGCATTCCTGGAAAAAAACAGAAGAAATAGAATTGAATTTAGCAGATTTGCTCAGGCAGCTTTGTATAAAATGGAAACAGATTCTTGTTTGTGCACTGATATTTGCGATATTTGCCGGTGGGTATGGCTGGATGAAAAATAAAGACAGGCTAAATATAAGGGAAACGGTTGAGGATGCAGAACTGACAGAAGAAGAACTGAGCAGTGTGATGTCTGCTGTGGAACTTCATAGAGAAGTCCGGATGCAGGAGGAATATCTGGAAAATTCTGTACTAATGAAGATGGATCCGTATCATAAACACAGGATTTCCATGCTTTACAGTGTTCAAGGAGCAGAATGGAAAGACATACTGAAGATTACGGAAAGTTATTTAAACTTTGTTGTAAACGGTGGTGCAGCAGATGCGCTTCAAAAATCTGGCAGCAGTGTCTGGGATATAGATAAAAGTTATCTCGCAGAACTGCTTACTGCTTATCAGAAAAATTATGATTTTCCTTATCAGAAGATAGCGGAAAATTCTGTAGAAACGAATATGCTGGCAGAATCATTGTTTTATGTAGAAATCATAGGTCTGAATGAAAGTCTGGCTAAACAGATGATGGAAAGTGTGCAGATGGTTCTAAAAAAACAGTCTGCGAAAATGAAAGAGCAAGCGGGCAGTCACAAACTGGCGCTTCTGAGCACGGAACATAATATTCAGGCTGACAGTAATCTGCTGGCACAGCAGCGGGATAAAAAGGCACAGTTCGTGTCGAATACGGCAAATTTAAAGGCAGTGACGGATGCTTTCAGCGGTAAGCAGCTGGCAGTGTATCAGAAAGAAGCCGGAATCGAAGATGAAAAATTGTCAAAGGGCAGTGACAGCGATAAAGATAATACGGAAAGTCTTAAGGAAACTGGAAGTCCAGCTGGTTTTGCCGTGGCTGTCCGGTACATAGTATTAGGAATTATCGGAGGAGTTTTTGTATATTGCGCCGCATTTGGATGCTGGTATCTGTTCCGGGATACGGTGAAGAGCGGGGAAGAGATGAAAAATCTCTACACCTTTCCGTTTTATGGCAGCATTCCACGGGAAAATGCACCAAAAGATATAGTGGAGCAAGCTGACGCACAGCTGCTGAATCGCATCAGACTAGCATGCAAGAAACAAGGAATTACAAAGTTTTGTGCGGCATCGGATTTTTCTTATACAGAAAAGGAAAAACAATGTATGGAAAACATGTCTAACCATCTAAGCGGCTGGGGAATCCATACAGTGATTGCCGAAAATGCTGCCATGAATACTGAGTTGTGGGATACGCTGATGGAAACAGGAACTGTATTGCTAGTGTGCAGAGCTGGTACAACCACACACCGGATGATAGATGATGCGATGGGATTTTATCAAGAAAATGGTATTTATGTAGCAGGTGCCATGGCGTTTGAATGTAAATAAAAACCGGACCTGAATATGAGAGTTTGAAGGCTGCACAGACAGGAAAGGGGGTACAGCGGTGTATGCAGATGCATAGAATAACCCAGGATATTGCGGGGAAATGATATGCATGTATATCGATAGTATGACGATGATAAAATGCAGCGGGAGAAATGTGATGGGTAAATCGAAGTGCTTGAAGCAAAAAAAAACGATATGGATTATTGACCATTATTCATCGGAACCGGAGTATGGCGGGATTTCACGGCAGTATGATTTTGCCAGGGAGCTAAATAAGCGCGGATACAGAGTTATTATTTTTGCATCTGGGTTTTCCCATTATACACATAGCTATATATCGGATAAACAGATTTTTGTAACAAAGCCGTTTTCTCATGTCCGGTTTATATATTTAAAAACCAGTGGGTATGATGTGAATCATGGAAGCAGCCGTGCGCTGAATATGCTTAGCTTCCTGCTTCAAGTATTGCGATATGAATCCGCTACAAAAAAATATTATGGGAAACCAGATGCGGTTATAGGATGTTCCGTGCATCCGCTTGCCTGGATAGCAGCATACCAAATATCAAAAAAATATAATATTCGGTTTGTAGCAGAAATCCGGGATTTCTGGCCGAAGGTATGGATTATGAGCGGTGATATAAAACCGCTGCATCCTATGGCAGTCTTTTTCGGAATACTGGAAAAGTGGATGTTTGGGCATGCAGACAGGATTATTTATTCCCAGTATCATGGGGACCGCTATATTTGTGATGAAAAAGGATTTCCGAAGAACAGGACAAGCCTGATTGGCCAGGTAATGGATTGTGAAAGATTTGATAAAAATAAAGAGCGCCAGAAGCTGCTGCCGGAAAATATCCAGAAGTTTCTGGAAAATGGATTTATCTGCGGATTTACAGGCTATTATGTGAAATATAACGGTGTTTATACTATGCTGGAAGCGATGAAAATACTCCGGGACAGAGGACTGCCTGTAAAAATGATATTTGCAGGAGATGGAGAAGAGAAAGATAACATGCTGAAATATGTGAAAGACCATCGTCTTTGCAATGTGCTTGTAGCAGAGCGCATTGACAGGGAAGCAGTTCCGGCTCTGACAAGCCGCTGCGATGTATGTATTGCGCAGGCAGAACGGGAAGGAAATCCAGATGTTTATAAATACGGTGTTTCCCTGTTAAAGATGAATGAATATCTTTATGCAGGAACCTGTATTTTATTCGGATTTCGTTTTCAGGATAATGAAGTGACAGAAAGCGGCGGTGGTCTGCTGTATAAGCCCTATGATGCGCAAGATTTAGCAGACAGGATTGAATACATGTATGGATTAAGTGATGAAGAACGAAAGAAATATGGAGAACGTGCAAGAAATTATTGTAAAAAAAATCATAATGTGAAAGTGCTGACGGACAAGCTTCTGGAAGCTCTTTTTGAGTAAGGAGACAGTCATCAATGAAAGAAGAATTGCTGAAAAAGATTAAAAATAAAGAAATCATTGCGGGCGTGGCAGGGCTTGGCTATGTAGGGCTGCCGCTTGCGGTGGAAAAGGCAAAAGCCGGATTTAAAACAATTGGTTTTGATGTCCAAAGCGCCAAAGTGGATATGGTGAATCAGGGACATAATTATATCGGTGATGTAGTAGACTCCGACCTGGCAGATTTGGTAAAAGAAGGGATGCTTCGTGCAACGGACGATTTTTCATTTATCAGAGATGTGGATTTTATCGCGATATGTGTGCCGACACCGCTGGACGAGCATCAGGAGCCGGATATCAGCTATGTGAGAGATTCGGCCATAGAGATTTCAAAATATTTAAAAAAAGGCACGATGGTGGTGCTGGAGTCTACGACTTATCCGGGAACAACGGAAGAACTGATTCAGCCGATTTTAGAAAAAGGATCTGGACTGAAATGCGGCAGGGATTTTTATCTGGGCTTCAGCCCGGAGCGGGTAGACCCGGGGAACCGGATTTATAAAACTAAAAATACGCCAAAGGTCGCAGGGGCAGTCGGGAAAGATGCTGCGGAAGTTATCAGTGCCATGTACAGAGCCGTTTTGGAAAGCGAAGTATTTACCGTATCTTCCCCGGCTGTAGCCGAGATGGAAAAAATTCTAGAAAATACATACCGTAACGTTAATATCGGGCTGATTAATGAAATCGGCCGTCTTTGCAATGAAATGGGAATTTCTGTCTGGGAAGTGATTGAAGCGGCAAAGACAAAACCATATGGATTTCAGCCGTTTTATCCGGGGCCCGGCCTCGGAGGACACTGCATTCCGCTGGACCCTTATTACCTGACCTGGAAAGCAAGGGAGTATGGATTTCATACAACACTGATTGAAAATTCCATGGTCATCAATGACGGACAGCCGGAATACTGTGTGGAGAGAGCCATGCATATTTTAAACCGCCATAAAAAGGCAGTGAACGGAGCAAAAGTGCTGGTGCTTGGGGTATCCTATAAAAATGATATTGATGACTGCAGGGAGTCACCGGCAATCCGTGTGATGAAAGCCATTCAGAAAGTTGGGGCAGATGTGGAATATTACGACCCGTGGGTACCGGAATTTCAAAATATATACGGATTAAGCGCCAGAAGCATTGAGGCTTTAACGCCGGAAGCGGTAAGAGGCTATGACCTTGTCATGGTCACAGCAGCGCATCACAACATAGATTATGAAATGGTGCAGAAGAATGCGAAAGCAGTGTTTGATACAAAAAATGTGATGAGCGGAATTCAGAACCGTGAAAATATAGAAGTTCTGTAACACAGCTTAAATAGGAGTAGAGGATTTACAGATGAAAATCTTGACGGTAATCGGCGCCAGGCCGCAGTTTATAAAAGCTGCCGTTGTTTCCCGTGAGCTTCGCAAAAAATACACAGAGGTTCTGGTGCATACAGGCCAGCATTATGATTACAGCATGTCACAGCAGTTTTTTGAAGAACTGGATATTCCAAAGCCGGATTATAACCTCGGCATTTCCGGGGGCACGCATGCACAGATGACAGGCCGGATGATGATGGCAGCTGAGGAAGTTCTTGTGAAAGAAAGACCGGACTGGCTGCTGGTATACGGCGATACGAATTCTACACTGGCTGCAGCACTTGCTGGTGCAAAGCTTCATATACCAATATGCCATGTGGAAGCCGGGGTGCGGACACACAGCAGTACAAATCCAGAAGAAATTAACAGAATCTGCACCGACCATGTATCCGCGCTGCTGCTTGCATGTACGCAGGGCAGTGTGGATGAACTGGCAAAGGAAGGGAAGACGGACGGGGTTTTTCTGGCTGGAGACCCGATGTTTGACGCGTTCCTGGCTTATCGGAATAAAATAACTCCGGACCGGATGGCATTAACACAAATAGGCGGGCAGGCGGCTGAACTTCCAAAAGACTTTTATTACCTGACGTGCCACAGGGAAGAAAATACGAATGACCGGAATCTGACGGAAATATTCAGGGCGATGGAACAGCTCGATGCGCAGGTTATTTATCCGGTACATCCGAGAAACAAAGAACGGGCAGTACGGATTGGAAAAGAGATGGGAACAGAAAATATCCTCTTTACAGAGCCGGCAGGATATCTGGAAAGCCTGTGCCTTGTGAACCATGCAAAAAAAATCATAACGGACTCCGGGGGACTTCAAAGAGAAGCTTTTTTTGCAGAAAAACAGTGCATTACTGTCCTGGACTTTGCAGTATGGCCCGAAACTATGACAGGAAACCGCAATCAGCTTTCTGCACCGGATGCAGGTGAGATATTAGCAAAAATGGAAAAGCCGCAGGAAATCCGGGCAGACTGCCTTCCGTTTGGAGACGGCGCATCCGCCAGAAAGATTGTGAACTATTTGGAACAGTATCGGAGTGAGACACTTTACAGGCATGAGGAGGCAGAAACGTGAAATATGCATTGATTGGATGTGGAAGGATATCTCCTAACCACATCGCAGCTGCAAAGAGCAATTGTCTGGAATTTGCAGCGCTTTGTGACAGTAATGAGAAAATGATGGCAGACAAAGCAGCAGTGTTCGGACTTGGAGGCATTCCCCGGTATACTGATTACCGCCAGATGCTGGAAAAAGAAAAACCGGAGCTTGTGGCAGTCGCGACGGAAAGCGGAAAACATGCAAAAATTGCTTTAGACTGCATTAAAGCGGGCTGCAGCCTGATTATTGAAAAACCGATTGCACTGTCTCTTTCGGATGCAGATAACATTATTGAAGCTGCAAAAGAAAAAGGGGTGAAGGTCTGTGCCAGCCATCAGAACCGCTTTAACAAATCTGTCCAGAAAATCCGGGAAGCCCTGGAAATGAACCGTTTTGGCAGAATGTTTTACGGCACGGCGCATGTCCGGTGGTGCCGTGACAGGGCTTATTATTCATGTGCAAAATGGCGCGGTACCTGGGAACAGGACGGCGGGGCGCTGATGAACCAGTGCATTCATAATATGGACCTGCTCCGCTGGATGATGGGGGATGAGATAGAAGAAGTGTCCGCAGTGACAGACCGTCTGAACCATCCTTACATAGAAGCGGAAGATTTTGGGGCCGCATGGATTAAATTCAGAAACGGTTCGTACGGGATTGTGGAGGGAACCACGGACCTGTACCCGAAAAACCTGGAGGAAACGCTGTACTTATTCGGAGAAAAAGGGACGGTAAAGGCCGGCGGGCAGAGTGTGAACCGCATTGAGGAATGGAGATTTTCGGACGGAATGGATGATCCGGAATCTGTAATTGCTGAATTTGCAGAAAATCCGCCGGATGTTTACGGCTTTGGGCATACGCCGCTGTATGCGGATGTGATTGACGCGATAAAGCATGACAGGGAACCGTATGTAAATGCACAGGCGGGCAGACGGGCACTGGAGCTAGTGCTGGCTATTTATAAATCTGCGGCAGAAGGAAGGCCGGTGAAGCTGCCGTTAGGGGACTGTTCTACAATGGATTTTGCAGGAAGGTTTAGATAAGGTATTCTCATGATGCGGAAATCCTGGGATAGCATATGCCGCTGCTGCATTTGGTGAATGAAAGATAACAGGGAGATTGTGGACAGAATGAAAGATTTTTTTGTGCACTCATCGTGTTTTGTTGACGAAGATGTACAGATAGGAAAAGGAACAAAAATATGGCATTTTTCCCATATACAGGCCGGGGCCAGAATTGGAAGAAACTGTTCCCTGGGACAGAATGTAAATATATCAAATAATGTGAAAATCGGTAACGGCGTAAAAATACAGAATAATGTATCGGTGTATGAAGGAGTGGAACTGGAAGATTATGTATTTTGCGGGCCTTCCTGTGTATTTACGAATGATTTTACTCCAAGAGCAAGGTATCCGAAAAACCATAAATATAAAAAAACACAGATAAAGCATGATGCCTCGCTTGGGGCAAACTGTACGATTGTCTGCGGGCATACAGTCGGAGAATATGCCATGATAGCTGCTGGTGCAGTTGTTACAAAGGATGTGCCGCCATATGCTTTAATGGCGGGGGTTCCGGCAAAAATAACTGGATGGGTGTGTGAATGCGGACAGGTATTGGATAATGAAAGAAGCTGTCCGGCATGTGGAAAGAAAATGGATTGACAGAATAGGCAATTTTTAAGACTTGTGATAAGGAAGGAAATGAATGTATAACTTGAGGGAGCTTTATGTGTGGAATTTGCGGAATCATTAAAAGGAAAAAAATTACCGAAGACGACAAAAAACTGATTAAAGAAATGAATGATGCACAGATACACCGGGGCCCGGATGATGAAGGGATATTTGTAGAAGAAGGGTTTGCTCTTGGTCATAGAAGGCTGTCGGTTTTTGACCTGAGCCAGGCAGGCCATCAGCCAATGGTTTATAAGGACAGGTATGTCATAAGTTATAACGGAGAGATTTATAATTATCCTGAATTAAAAAAAGAACTACAGAGAGCAGGACATTGTTTTATAAGTCATACAGACACCGAGGTAATTCTGGCAGCTTTTGAGCAATGGGGGATGGAATGTTTAAAAAAATTTCATGGATTCTGGGCGTTTGCTCTGTTTGACAGAGACAGGAAGGAGCTGGTATTATCCAGGGACAGATTCGGAGTAAAACCATTGTATTATTGCATAAATGAGGAGCGGATATTGTTTTCCTCAGAGATAAAAGCGCTGTTAAAAGATACTTCGATAGAGAGAAAAGCAAATGAGAATGTTATACAGGATTTTTTAATCAATGGCCTTGCTGACTTTTCGGATGAAACCTTTTTTAAAGGAATCTTTAAGGTTCCTGCCGGCAGCAATCTGATTATACAAAAAGACTTGACTTATCAGGTACAGAGGTTTTATACGGTTTCCTTTTCTGAGAGTGTGGATGGAAAATTAAGAAATCAGGATATCAGACAGTTTCGGAAATTATTTGCACACGCAGTTAAATGGAGGCTGAGATCAGATGTTCCGATTGGCAGCTGTCTGTCTGGCGGATTAGATTCCTCCAGCATTGTCTGCCAGGCTGGCAGGATTTTGGAAAAGAAGGGAAAAAAAGATAAAGTACATACATTCTCGGCATGTTATAAAAATTTTGTACTAGATGAAAAGAAATATATGGATGAAACTGTAAAAGAAGCTGGAGCAAAGGCGGAGTTTGTATATCCAGATTCTAAAAAATTAATAGAAGATCTAGAAGATGTGATTTATCACCAGGACGAACCGTTTGGCTCTCTGAGTATTTATGCATCCTACTGTGTTATGCGCAAGGCAAAGGAGCAGGGGATTGTGGTGCTTTTAGATGGGCAGGGGGCAGATGAGATTTTATGCGGATATAGAAAATCCAGGATTTACTATATTAAAAAGCTGGTTACGAGTAAAAAATATGCAGCTGCTTTTAAAGAATTGTTCTGTTCGCTGCTGCAGTTTCAGGTTACGGAATTAAGAGCGGATGATATATCAAAAATCAGGCAGGTGTTAGGCAGAAAAAAGGACATGAAAAAAGAAAAACGGTTTTTGAACCGAGAATTTGCAAAGAAAAATCTTGCGTTCCGGTATGATTCTGCTCAGGATTTTATGTCAGATGATTTTTATAAAATTTCTCTTCCAGCCTTATTACGGTTTGCTGACAGAAATTCCATGGCATTTTCGATTGAAGACAGGCTGCCGTTTCTGGATGCTTCTTTGGTGGAATTTGCCGCTGGACTGCCGCTTGCCGCAAAAATCAAAAATGGCTATTCCAAGTATATTATGAGAAAGGCACTTCCTATGCCAGACATTATCAGAAAACGGAAAGACAAAATTGGATTTTCCACGCCGGATTTATTATGGATAAAAGAAAATCAGGCATATTTTCTGGGAATTTTTCAAAAAGATTCATTTCGGGCTGAAAGATTTATAGATTATAAAAAAATTGTGCGGGAATGGGAACAGATTATGTCTGGACAAATAAAGCTGGACATTTTTCGTTATATATGTCTGGAATTGTGGATGGAAAAATTTGATGTCTGCTAAGACAGTCCGAAAGGAGCTGAGGCGTTATGAAGGCGGTACATTTAGCATTTAATCATAGGTACGATGATATTCGTATTTTTGAAAAAGAATGTGTTTCACTCGCAAAACATGGTTATGAGACTGTATATATTACATCTTCTAATAATTCACCGGTATGGGGAAGGATTACGCAAAAGGGTGTAAAATTAATTGTTATTCCGGTAAATGCAGCGGAACCGTTTTATATGAGGCTGCTAAAATTTTGGATTAGAGCGTATAAAGAAGCTTGCAGGCAGAACGCAGATGTCTTTCATCTGCATGAGGTATGGTTTCTTCCTATGATTTCTATGCTAAAAAGAAAAGGCAGGGTGATTTATGATTCTCATGAAGATGCGCCACGAGACCATTTTGAAAGATATAAGGGCAGGAGAACAGCAGGAACTGTAATTGCAGAGAAACTATTTGAAAAATATGAAAACAGCAGAGTGAGGATGACGTCTGGAGTAATTGCAGCGACGCCATATATTGCAAACCGCTTTCGTAAAATTCATAAAAACGTGGTAACGGTAGCAAATTATCCGATTATTGACCGTTTTACGGAAAGAAAAGAAGTGCCAGAGGAAAATATCATTTTCTATGCCGGCGGTATCAGTAAAATGAATGGCATACTAAATGTAATAAAAGCAATGGAATATATTGACGGGACATTTGTTCTGGCGGGAAACATGACGGAGCAGTTTCGGACAGAAGCTTCATCATGCAAGGGATGGGAGAAGGTCAGGGAAGCTGGTTTTCTATCAAAGGAAGAAGTAGCAGGATGGTATCAAAGATGCTCTTGCGGAGTTTTGTTATATTTGCCGTATGAAAACAATTTACATGCAATGCCGAACAAAATGTTTGAATATATGGCTGGCGGCGTACCTATCGTAGCTTCGAATTTCAGTCTTTGGAAAAAATACGTGGAAGGAGGAAAATGCGGTCTGTGTGTCAATCCAGAGTCTGCAAAAGAAATTGCGGAGGCTATAAACTATATTTTTAAAAATCCAACGGAAGCAGAAAGGATGTCAGAAAATGGCAGAAGATATGCGGAGCATAAATTTTACTGGGGGGGGGGGCGGAAAGGATTCTGCTGAAGTTTTACAAAGGAGTGAAGCAGAAATACCGCTGATTTGTTATGCTGGAGGGATTTCTAAAGAGAGAGGAATCGAGCAGTTAATCCTTGCGATGGAACATGTTGATGCGAAGCTGATGATTGCAGGGAAAGTGGAAAAAAGATATAAGGACAGACTAAGGCAAATCAGGGGAGCAGAAAAATGTGAGTTTTTAGGATATTTGCCTCATGCAGAAGTAGAGATGCTATATACCAGGTGCCATGTTGGCTGTTGTACGCTGTTAAATCTGCCCAATGCCTATCATTCCTGGCCGATTAAATTGTTTGAATACATGGCAGCCGGACTGCCTGTTGTAGTGTCTGATTTTCCTGAGTGGAGAAAAATTATCGGGAAACGAAGCTGCGGACTGTGTGTGAATCCTCAAGACAGCAGACAGATAGCGTCGGCTATTAATTTACTGCTATCTGATACAAAAATGGCAGAAAAAATGGGGAATTTCGGCAGAAAAGCTGTTGAGCGTTATTATAATTGGGGGAAAGAGAAGGAAAAACTTTTGGAATTTTACAGGAAGACATGCAAATAAGACAGGGAGAAGTATTTGTCATTAGCAGAAATGAGTATGAGAAAAATACGAATTCGTTCAAAAATCAGTGTAAATGAAATTATTTCATGCATATTTGTTTTGTGGGTATTAAATCCAATTACACATGAATATTTAAATCCAGTTTATGTAATTGCAATTGCTGCTATCTGGTATGTTACAGCAAGTTCACAAAATAAAAGTGCAATGGGGAAAGCGTTAAACAGTAAAGTATTTATTCTGTCATGGGTTTATCCTTTGTTTATGCTGGTTTATGTTATTGCCAGACATGCAAAATTAGAAAAAAGCAGCTTCGGAATGCCATTAATAGTGCTTTTTTATATGTATTGTTATTATAGGAATAACAAAAAAGACAGCAAGCTGATTTTGAAGTCCAGCATTTTCTTTTTTATCCTCATGGCAGGATATACGCTCTTACAGTTAAAGAAGGAACCCAATATCTCCAGACTGCTGGCGGCTGGAGATAAGGCATTGAAAGCGGATATTGCTTCCCCATTTACTGCAGGATATACCGAAATTTATTATTTGGTATTCTTTGTAATATCGGTAACAGGGGCAGTTTTGATTTATGAAAACCGCAATTTTAGATGCCTTTATTTACTGCTTACTGCATTGCTGTTTATTTTATTTATAAGGGCGCAGTATACGATTGCGATTTTACTGATGCTTTTTGGAATAATAACAGTCTGTTTTACAAGACGCAGAAAAAAAACTGTCTGGATATTTTTGGGATGTGTTTTGTGTGTGATCGTTTTCATATTTATGATATTTGGAACTGACAGCCTGGCTGAATTCATTTATTTTGCAGCTGATATACTTCCGAATGGTATTTTGAAAAACAGGATTATTCAAATTGGAGATTTATTTTATAGTGGAAGCCCAATGATGCAGGGCAGTAATGGCGCAATTGACAGGTTTCAGCTGTATGCAAAATCGTGGAATACATTTACATCAAATTTTTTCTTCGGAGCTGGAGATGGTGAAAATGTATCAGGGTTTATAGGAGGGCATTCGACTTTTATTGACAGGCTGGCAAGATATGGCATATTTGGCGGCGGACTGTATATTACATCTCGTATATACATATTGTTCTTTGTCAGAAAGACGCTTTCGGATAGGTGGAAACATCTATATAGTATAAATATTGTGGTATTTATTTTAGTAAGTATTTTAAATACATCGGACCGAAATAGTTTTTTTATGATGCTAATTGTAATTCTGCCATTGTTTTTTGAATACATAGAAGAAAAATTCCAGATGGGAAACCCGTACAGCGAAGGAGAAAAGAATAGTGAATGTATTAGTGATAGGGAGAGGGATTCCTACAAAACGAGACCCTGAGTATGGAATATTTGAGATGGATCAGGCGAGAGCATTAGCCAGAGCCGGGCATCATGTAACATATGCTGCAGTTGATTTTCGGTCTCTTCGAAGATGGAGAAAATGGGGACTGGTACAGGGCAGATATGAAGGGGTAACGTGGTATGTATATAATCTGCCTGCTGGTCCTATTCCATTTAAAATAAGAAGTATTTTAGGAAAAAATATATTAAAAAAAATGTATGGCAATATTTTACAAAATGCACCAGATGTTATTCATGCGCATTTTGCACAGACAGGATTTATGGCTATAGATATTTCAAAGAAGTATTATGTACCGCTTATCATTACAGAGCATTTAAGTGATATGAATAAAAAAGTCATAGATGATCATGTTTTAAAAATAGCAAAAGAAACATATATCAGTGCCAGCCAGGTGATAGCAGTCAGCAGAACGCTGGCAGAAAGCATCAGGAAAAATGTAGGGGTAAATTGTGAAGTGATTCCAAATATTATGGGAGAATCGTCCTTCTTTAGGTATAAAAAGATTGCTCATAAAGGAATCGGTTATATAACGACATGCAGTTTAATAGAACGTAAAAGACCAGAATTATTGATTCGTAGTTTTTTTGAACTCTGCCACAAATATAATGATGTCTATCTGGGATTGATAGGGGATGGAAAACAGAGGCGTATGCTGGAAAAACTTATAAAAAAATTAGGGATTGGAAACAGGGTCAGATTTTATGGAAAACGGACAAGGACGCAGATGGCTGAAATCTATAGAAAATATGACTGCTTTGTTCTGCCATCTGCAAGGGAAACTTTTGGCGTAGCATATATTGAAGCAATGTCTGCCGGACTGCCAGTTATAGCTACAAAATGCGGAGGACCAGAAGAATTTGTAACGAAAGAAAATGGCTTGCTTATTTCAACAGATAATGAACAGGAATTAACTGCTGCAATGGAAAAAATGTACCATACAAGCAAAGAGTATGATGTAAATAAAATGAGAGCATATATTCAGGAGCATTTTTCGATGGAAGCTGTGGCAGATAAAGTCTGCTCTGTTTATAAGAAAGTGCTTAAAGGAAACATATAAAGATTAATGATTTGGGAGGCGTTAACATCTGAAGAACCGTACGATACTTTTTATTTATGCGCAAAATGAATATCCGACTCGCAATATGGTTTCGGATCTCATGTATAGTTTTCAGCGACATTCTGATTATAGAATCGTTTATTATAATAGATTTACCAATAAAACACCGGATTATCTTAGTACAATAGAGTATGATGCAGTTATCTTTCATCAGTCTGTAACGTTTTGTGCAGAGCCGCAAAGGGGAAGACGCAGAATACAAGATTTTCAGAGTTTTTTAAATAAATCGAAGGCTGTCAGAGCAGCTTTGTTTCAGGATGAGTATATATGTACAGATATATCTGTAGAGTTCCTGAATGAATTAAAGATAGATTACGCGTTTACGGTAATGCCTCAAAGTGAATGGAACCTGGTTTATGGAAAAGTAAGAAAGGAATGCCGGATTGTTCCTATGCTTACGGGATACATAGAAGACAAAGGGGACAGGTATTATAGGGCAGGAATGACAAAAAAACGTACTATTGACGTGGGATACAGAGCAGTATGGAATAAACAGTTAATTGTATTAGGGCAATTTGGCTATGACAAGATTAGGATTGCAGACTGCTTAAAAAAGCAGTTAAAGGGAACAGACTACAAAACAGATATTAAAGTAGGGTGGGAATATATCCTAAAAGGGGATAAGTGGAATGAATTTTTAAGCTCATGCCGTTTTGTTCTTGGTGTTGAAAGTGGCGGAAGTGTACTGGATCGTGATGGGAGCATATATAAATCAGTAAAGAAAAAGATAGAGTCTGATCCAAATGTATCAGCGAAGGAATTGTATAAGGAATTAATAGAGAAACATGATAATTCATATAAACTTCGTGCAATTTCCCCGCGGCATTTCGAGGCAATAGAGGAAGGGGTGTGCCAGATACTATATGAGGGCAATTATAGCGGTGTTCTAACCCCCGGAATTCATTACATAGAGCTAAAGAAGGATCATAGTAATTTAAAAGAAGTGATTGATATGATTGGCAATGAAACAGTTAGAAGAAGAATTGTTAATAATGCTTATAAAGACATAATAAAATCTGGGAAATATACATACAAAAACTTTGTAAATTCTTTTTTTAATATCATATTTGAAAATGGAATTACTAAGAAGAATAATAACAGATTAAAAGAGTTTATGGTTATCAGCAGAGCGGCATTACATGAAAAAAAAGTCGTGATATATATACGAATTATTCAGTCGTTAAAAAAGTTTAAATTCATAAATAAAATAAGACATACAGCTTTCTTAAAAATGCTGATGAGAGGCTATTATTCGAAAAGGCTGTAATGAAAGCTTTTAAACTGCAAGGCTGTAACTATCATACAATAAGAACAGGAGGATTAAAAATGAAGGTATTAATTACTGGAGGTGCCGGGCACATTGGCTCGCATATTGCGGACAGGCTCTTGGCGAGAAACGATGAGGTGTGTGTGATTGATAATTATCAGACGGGAAGAAGGGATAACCTTACACCGCAGGAAGGACTTCGAATTGTTGAGGGAAGTATTGCTGATACGATGCTGGTCAGCAGGGTTTTTGATGAGTTTATGCCAGAGGTAGTTGTACATGCGGCTGCATCCTATAAGGATCCGCAGAATTGGACAGAAGATGCGTTAACGAATGTGGCCGGAGCAGCGAATATCGCAAAGGCATCGCTTTCAGCCGGAATCAGGAGGATTATTTATTTCCAGACAGCTTTGTGCTATGGTTTAAAGCCGATAGAGCAGCCTATCACACTGACGCATCCATATTTTGGCGGTACGTATGATGGCGGGAGCAGTTATGCTATCAGTAAAACAGCGGCTGAGATGTATTTGACGCTTTCAGGCCTTGAATTCATTTCTTTCCGCCTTGCTAATTCATACGGTCCTAGAAATCTGAGCGGCCCGCTTCCTACATTTTACAGCCGGCTCACAGCAGGAAAGCCTTGTTTTGTAATGGATACAAGACGTGATTTTATTTTCGTAGATGATCTTGTAAATGTGGTAATTAAGGCGATTGATGGTATGGGGAATAAAGGATACTATCATGTATCAAGCGGTTCGGACTATGCAATTAAGGAACTCTATGATGCAGCTTTAAAGGCACTTGATATCAAATCAGAGACAGATGCTGAGGTGAGGGCAAGAGGAGAGGATGATGTTTACACTATACTTCTGGATCCTAAGAAAACGAATGATGATTTTGACTGGAAAGTGACGACTCCTTTAGAGGATGGAATCAGGAAGGCGATTGAATGGTATAAAACCCATGGCATTACACAGACATTTACACATCTTAAGGGAGTAGAAAAATAATGGATAAAGAAATCTATCAGTCGTTTGAGGGCAGGAAAATCCTTGTAGTCGGAGGTGCCGGTTTCGTAGGGAGTAATCTTGTAAGGCTCCTTACAGAAAACGTGTCGAATGTTTCAGTTGTTGTGGTTGATAATTTGCTGTCGTCTGAAATTGACAATCTGCCTGACAGTAATAAAATTGAATTCCGTGAAGGTTCTATAACAGACTTTCGTATACTGGATGGCATAGAGGATGAATATGATTATATTTTTCATTTGGCATGTTTCCATGGAAACCAGAGTTCTATCTATGATCCCATAATGGATCATGATAATAATACGATAACGACGCTAAAGATATTTGAAACAATAAAGGATTTCAGGAAACTTAAAAAGGTGGTATATTCGTCAGCTGGCTGTTCTGTGGCTAAAAAGACGTTTGGAGAAGCGGCAGCCACTACAGAGGATAGTGGTATAGAATTAAATCAGGATAGTCCATACTCTATTTCAAAGATAATAGGCGAATTTTATTCGGTATATTATCACAAGCAGTGGAATCTTCCTGTTGTTAGAGCGAGATTTCAAAATGTATATGGACCGGGGGAGGTACTTGGAGCAGGAAGATGGCGTGGAACATATGCGACAGTATGGAGAAATGTTACACCGACATTTATTTACAAAGCATTACATAATGAAGAGATACCTCTTGAAAATGGCGGAATAGCAACGAGAGACTTTATATTCGCTGAGGATATCTGCCGGGGACTTATGTATTGTGCGATTAAAGGAGAAGCCGGAGATGTTTATAATATTGGATCAGGTGTAGAAACTTCAATAGCCCGGCTTGCCGAAATTATTAAAAGACTGTCAGGAAGTTCATCAAACATCAGGATGCTGCCGAAAAGACCGTGGGACAATTCTGGAAAACGTTTTGCTTCAACAGAGAAATCAAAGCGGGAGCTTGGATTTGAGGCACGAGTCAGGGTTGAAGATGGACTTAAGTATACAATAGAGTGGACAAAAGAAAACATAGACCGCATTAATGCCAGCATACATAAGCATGATGCACATATAAGAGCAATAGGAAAATAGAGAAATTTGGAGAGAGACGTAATGTGTTCAATAGCGGGGATTATATCATTAACAGGAAAGCCATATCCAGGAATGAAGAATGGCCTGTCTGTTATGAATATCTTACAGAAGCACAGAGGTCCGGATGGCGAGGGTATATGGATCAGCCCGGAAGAAACTGCAGGACTGGCACACAGGCGCCTCAGTGTGATTGACCTGGCTTTGGGAGAGCAGCCGATGAGGGATGATAATGGTAACTATGTCTGCTTCAATGGTGAGATTTTTAATTATCTTGAACTCCGGCAGGAAATTGGAGGTGTATACAGGACGGCCTCCGATACAGAGGTTATATTAAAAGCATACAATAAATGGGCAGAAGATTGTGTAAATCATTTTAATGGTATGTTTTCCTTTGCACTGTGGGATGAGAAGAGGCATCGATTGTTCTGTGCCAGGGATAGGTTTGGAATCAAGCCGTTTTATTATACACAGAAAGATGGATTCTTTATTTTTGCTTCGGAGATAAAAGCACTGCTTCCGTTCCTGGATGATATCCGCACGGATGCTGATGGATTGAAAGACTATTTAACATTCCAGTTTTGTCTTTCGGGAAAAACTCTTTTTAAAGGAATAAGAGAGTTAGAACCGGCTCATAGAATTATAATTGAGGATGGAAGAATAGATGAACGAAGATACTGGCAGATATATTATAATATTGACTGGGATCATACAGAAAAATATTTTAGCCAGTGTATAGAAGAACTTGTGCAGGATTCCATAAAAATCCGTATCAGAAGCGATGTTCCGATAGGCGGATATGTCAGCGGAGGTGTAGATTCATCAGTTGTTTCAGCTATAGCAGCTGATATGGTAAGAGGGGAGAATTTTGCTGGATTTACAGGTAAATTTGAGCATGGACCCAGGTTTGACGAGAGTAAATATGCGCAGGACGTAGCCGGTGAACATGGCTTTGAATTATACCAGATAGGTATAACCGACAGAGATTTTGTCGAGAACATCCGGAAAGTGATTTATCATCTGGATGAACCTGTGGCGGGTCCTGGCTCGTTTAATCAGTATATGGTTTCAAAGTTAGCAGCTGAACATAGAAAAGTTGTTCTTGGCGGGCAGGGAGGAGATGAGATTTTTGGCGGATATACACGGTATCTCGTTGCGTACTTTGAACAGTGTATAAAAGGCGCAATAGAGGGAACCATGAATTCAGGAAACTATATTGTTACATATGAATCTATCATTCCTAATCTTGTAAGCCTGAAGAATTACAAACCTATGCTGAAGAACTTCTGGAAAGAGGGCTTATTCGAGGATCTTGACAGGCGGTATTACAGGCTCATTAACAGGGCTCCTGATATTATGGATTGTATAAGAAGGGATACTCTGGATAATTACAATCCTTATGATACATTTGAGCATATTTTTGATGCAGGAAATGTAGAGAAAGGTTCCTATTTTGATCGAATGACTCATTTTGATTTTAAGACACTGCTTCCGGCTCTCTTGCAGGTTGAAGACAGAATGAGCATGGCACACGGACTGGAATCCAGGGTTCCATTATTGGATTACAGGCTTATTGAACTTGCTGCTACAATACCGTCAAATTTTAAGCTGAAAAATGGTGACATGAAGTATATTTTCAAGAAGACAATGATGCCATATCTTCCGAAAAGTATTCAGGAAAGAAAAGATAAGATGGGATTTCCTATTCCAATAAATGCATGGTTTAAAAATGAACTCAGGGATTTTGTGGGAGATGTATTTTCTGTACCGAATGCAATGCATAGAGAATATATTGATAATAGTTCTGTGCTTGAAAAGATAAAAAATGAGGGTGAATTCGGCCGAAACATCTGGGGGCTTTTGAGCCTGGAATTGTGGCATCAGGAATTTCACGATAAAAGCAGCTATTATAAAAAGATGCTGGAGGGTAATTCGTAATGATTAAGAAAATAGCTAAAATTGTGCAAGGGGGGGGGCTGAGGCTTAAAAAGAAAATTGCAGTTATTTCCAAAAACAGGATTATATCAAGAAAATACAGAGCGTTCAAAGCGGAGGGTGTACTGATCCCTATTGAGAAAAAAAGCGGAATGTCTGATGAAATCAGCAGGTATTGGACAGGGCATACTGTGCACGATAATTGGTTTTCTTCAGCAAAAGAAAGTCTTGAGTATAGGGAGAGCATATGGGAAATGTATCCATTTTATCGAGAGTTTGCTGATATTGACAGAAACCATGAAGGTGAAGTGATTCTGGATTATGGATGCGGACCCGGGAACGATTTAACATGGTATACGCAAAAGGCAAATCCCAGACTTATCATAGGTGCAGATATTTCGATTTCCGCTCTTAAGAATGCGCAGTTTCGTATGGCTTTGCATAAGATAGGGAAAGACAAATGCAGACTTATGCAGCTGGATGACACAAAACCAGTCATTCCGCTGAGTGATAATTCTATTGATTTTATCAGCTGTCAGGGAGTCTTAATGCACGCATTATATCCTGAAAAAATACTGAGTGAGTTTTACAGGATTCTAAAAAAATCTGATAATAGCTGCTGCTGTATTATGGTTTATAATCGGGATTCCATATGGTTTCATTTATATGCCGCATACTATTTGAGATTTATAAATCCGTCATCAGCGGGTTTATCGAAAGAAGATGCTGAAGGAAAATCAGTTGATGAAATATTTCGAATGTCGACGGACGGACCTGGCTGCCCAATGGCAAGATGCTGGTCACCTGACGAATTTATAGAGATGTGTAGTAATGCAGGATTTAAGGTGAATTATATGGGCGGTTATACAAACAGCCTTGAGCCGGATATGGCAAAACATTGGATTGAGAAGGCTCTTAAAGATGAGAGGTTAGAAGCTGAACATAAAGAATTTTTGAAAAAAGTGATGTATGATGAAAATGGATATCCCATTATAGAAATGAAAGAAAAACGGTATATGTGTTCCATTGGGGGAGTATACAGGTTATGGAAATTGTAGGCGGGACATCTGCTGCTGTCCTGTGAGATGCATAGGAGGATTTATGAATTTCTCCCTTATTGATACTCAAATCAGAAAATACAGAAGTGAAAGACTTGATTTAATAAGAGGAATAGCCTGCCTTTATATTATTGCGGGACATGTGGCTGGCTGGACGGGATCCGCTGGCTGGTTTTCCGAATTTGTGAGAATATGTACTTCTTTTACTCAGCCTGGCGGAGAAACAAATGCGGGTGTTATTCTGTTTATTGTATTAAGCGGATATTGTATTCATAGAAACAGGTTAGAATGCCTGACGAATAAAAGTGTTATTGATTTTTATAGAAAAAGGATTGTGCGGATTATGCCTTTGTTCTTATTTGGAACCATAATTGGGGTATTGTTCTGGATGTTATCGTTTAATGCGGACATTACTTCAAGATGTACAGCCACATATGCGATAAGCCTGAGAGCGATACTCTTGAAGATTACTGGTATAAATGTAATCATTCCATTTGCGTATTCTGATACTTATTTAGGAAATGCGCCGCTGGTGACAGTTGAGGTTCTTTTATATTTATATGCTGCATACCCTTTGATTCTGCTGCTTGAAGAGAACTTTCGAAGAATATGGAAGGTACTGTTTGGGTTGCTTTGGGCATTGGTGTTTCTTCTTTCATTCAAAAATGGATATTACAACTGGTGGAATAATGCTTGTGTTATTTCATTTTTACCATTTTGGTACATGGGGGGGTATCCAATAACCACAAAAATAAAGGGAATCTGTGTGCAAAACTAACAATATCCGTGCTGTTATACATTGTTTTATATATACTGCTTATCAGTGTGGACGGCGGAAATTTTGACATAACTATTTTATATTTGATTGCAGAGTCGAGAAAGCTGATTTTGGGTTTTGTATTTGCAAATATCATCGAATTTTTTGATGTAGAAAAACAAGTAAAAATTATGACATTTGGATTGAAGGACATAGGCAGTATCTCATTTTCACTGTATGCGGTTCATGCACCTGTAGCAATTTTTTTTATTGCAGCAGGAGCGGATGTTATGACCGTACTCATTGGCATATTTTTATCAGGAACAGTCTGTTATATTTTGGTTGAGAAAAAACTTTCCGATAACCTGTGTCATTTAGACATTAGAAATATGGCAGAACGTTTTAAATAATTTGAGATTTATGTTTGAAATCACTGATTTGGAGATGTGAGCAGCAATGTGCGGAATATGCGGTTTTGTTAATAAAAGAAGAAGAGAATTCACAAAAGAGTCCTTAAAAGCTATGCTGTCTGTAATTCAGCACCGGGGACCAGATGCTGAAGGTATCTATGTCTGGAAAAACGTTGGAATTGGACACAGAAGATTATCAATTATAGATTTGAGTGAAGATGGTAATCAGCCAATGAGTTATTTAGAGCGTTATGTTATGACCTATAACGGAGAAGTCTATAATTATTTAGAATTAAAGCGTGTATTAGAAAAAAAAGGATACTCTTTTAAGACAAAAACTGATACAGAAGTAATACTTGCTGCATATGACTGCTGGAAGGAAGACTGTTTGAAATATTTCAACGGTATGTGGGCATTTGCAATTTTAGATAAAAAAAGAAACAGGATATTTATGGCTAGGGACAGGTATGGAATCAAGCCATTTTACTATTACAAGGATAACAGTAATCTATTGTTCGCTTCGGAGATTAAACAGATATTAAAGGTAAAGCCGGAACTGGCAGTGGCAAATACAGGCAGACTGCAAGAGTTTTTAATGTACGGAATAACGGAATCCGGCGAGAAAACTTTCTATGATCAAATATACTCATTAAAACCGGGTCATCAAATTGTTTATGATATATATAACGAATCATTTGAAATAACAAGATGGTATGATTATAACCATAATATCAGGAAAAAATCATATACAAAGACAGTGACTGAATTTAGAAAACTTTTTGAAGATGCAGTTAACTTGAGAAAAAGGGCAGATGTTAGGATAGGAGCATGTCTTTCGGGCGGAATTGATTCGTCTGCTATTGTCTGTACCTATATGAAGGATGAAAAAGCTGAGCTGTCTGCGATATCGTCATGCTATAAGGGAGTGAAGGAAAAAAGATATGACGAGCGAGAATATATAGATGCAGTTGTAAAAAAGACCGGAGTTGATTCAGTGAAGGTCTATCTTACTTTTGAAGAAGGATATTCAAATCTTGAGAAAATAATATGGCATATGGACGAGCCCTTTTCTTCTTTTTCGATTTTGGCACAATGGAAAGTATTTAAAGAAGCGAAACGAAAAGGACTCACTGTGATGATGGATGGACAAGGGGCGGATGAACAGCTTTGCGGTTATACAAGCTTTATCTTTCCAGCATTAATTGATGACGTAAATCATTTAAGATTGATAAATTATTTAAATACCGTGAGATTTCTTCGAAAAAGGGCTTGTTTAGAGAAAATTAACTATAGGGCATTATCATTAAAAGCTGTTTTATACTCAAAGTGGTTAGGCAGAATAAAGAAGCTGTATGAGGCAGGAAAAACGAAAGGAACTGTTTCAGGAAATGAACTATTTAAATTTGAATGTAAAATATCCGAGAAGCATAATTTTATGGATATATTCAGATATTCTAAGCATATGATGGAGCAGAATCTGCTGTCTTTATTACATTATGAAGATAGGAATTCGATGTCATTCTCTATTGAATCCAGAGTTCCTTTTTTGGATTACAGACTTGTTAATCTTAATATGTCATTGCCATCATGCTATAAAATCAGGAATGGATTTACCAAGGCATTGCTCAGAGATGCAATGAAAGGTTTACTGCCCGAAAAAATCAGGAAAAGAGTATCTAAATTGGGATTTGCTGCTCCTGAAGATGTATGGATTAACGAAAATGATTCTCTAATCTTTTCAGAGCTCAGTCAGGCATGTGATGAACTTCCTTCATTAGTGGACAAGGGTAAAGTATTGGAATGGCATCGCAAATGTGTGGAAACAAATAAAAAGGATGAGTTTGTGTTTCGAATCATATGTCTTGCTAAATGGAAAAAGGTATATAACGTGAGGATTTAAAATATATGATGATTGATTTATCTGTATATTTTGACGCTGTAGTTATGCTTACTATGTCAGACTGGTTTACAGAACCGATTAGTAACAGATATCATTTTGCGTCTAGATTTGAAAAGCAATTAAAAGTTTATTTTGTTCAGCCTGATTTAACAGGCGGAGGATGCAGCGTAGAAAATACAGAATTCGATAATATAAAAGTTGTACATATTTGCCGGATAACTTCATTGTATCAATATCAGCAGCTTGAGTATTTTTTGCTTAAAAGCGGCGTTACAAAACCATTATGGTGGGTTTATAACTATCGGTTTGCAAATTTTATAAAGCGTGTTACAGGGATAAAAATATTTCATGCAACTGAAGATTTCCTTAATTTTCCCCAGAAGGACGTAGAGAAATATAAGGATGATCTGATTACATTGATAAAAAATACGGATCTTTTGGTAGCAGTATCGGAGAATGTTGAAAAATCATACAGAACGCTGGGAATAGATTTTAAATGCATCGTTTTAAAAAATGGCGTTGACTATAAAAAATGGAGATTGAAAGAAAGTGAGAAAAAGAATAGAGAGAATAATCATGATAAAATAATTATCTATCAAGGCAATGTGAACTATAGATTAGACTACAGCCTGTTGTCAGAAATTGCAGATGAAATGCATGACTGGGAAATATGGCTGTGTGGCAGAAATGATGGCAGCAGTGAATTTAAAAAACTGGTTTCAGATTATTCAAACGTCAGATATTATGGAGAAATGGACATTGATTCCGTAAGAAATAAATGTATTGCTTCAGCTGTGGGGATTATTCCGTTTAAACAGAATGAACTGATGAAGAATTCCATTCCGTTAAAAACTTTTGAATATATGGCTGCAGGACTATCCGTTGCAAGTATTCCAATTGACGGATTAAGAGGGAAAAAACCTTATATAAGATTTGCGTCAGATGGAAAAAGGTTCTGTGAAATTATTAAGGAACTATCCCTTCAAAATACAGCGGACGATATCATCAGGAAAGATGAAATTGCAAGAGAAGAAGATTATGATGCGCGTTTTCTCAGACTTATAAATGAGCTGGCCAAAATCTGCGAGACAAAAATAGAAGAAACAGATAAGAATGTCGCCATATTGTATGATGAGTCATCGAACAAAATTTTTACGATAAAAAATTACCTGGATATGTTTGAGAGGTATTCAGCAAACAGAGTCAAATATATAGGAATACATGAGGAAATAGATAATTTTTTATCATATGATGCAGTGATTGTTTTTTATTCCGTAAGAGTTTGTGAGAGGGGATTTCTCCCAGAAAAAACAGAGAGGGGTATAAAAAGTTTTACAGGTAAGAAACTGCTTTTCATTCAGGATGATTATGACAATACAGAAGAAACAAGAAAATTTATAAAACGAAACAGGATTGATGCTGTACTAAGTGTTGTGCCATATTCGTATATCAATAAAGCATATCCGTTAAAGAGATTTCGAAATACGTTTTTCTTTAGTATTTTAACAGGTTATATTTCTGATGAAATGAAAGAATATACATCTATGCCTATTGCTTCCAGAGATATACATATTGGTTACAGAGGAAGGGAACTGGGATGGTGGTATGGAAACCTCGGACGAGAAAAGCTGATGATTGGAGCGGGTGTAAAAAAACGAGTGAAGCAGTATGATGATATAAAGGAAGATGTAGAATGGGATGATGCACATAGAATAGGTGCTGAGGGGTGGCTTGACTGGTTATCTTCGCTTAAAACAACTCTTGCAACCCAAAGCGGATCCAATATATTTGATGAAAAACAATTAATAAAGAGAAACGTGCTTAGAATCCAGCGTTTTTTCCCATCTATTACTTATGAACATGTACATAAATTATTGATGAGCCGTGTGGAAGGAAGAATAAAAACAGAGACAGTATCGCCTAAAATGTTTGAGGCTATTGCACTGAAAACGGTTCTGATTATGTTTGAAGGAAATTATTCCGATGGTTTGCTGAAGCCGAATATTCATTTTATTCCATTAAAAAAGGATTTCAGTAATTTTGAACAGGTTGTTGAAAAGGTAAGAGATGATGCATTTTTACAATCATTTGCGGATAATGCTTATAATGACATAATGGGAAGATATGAGCTGACATATAAATGGCTGATAGGATATGCTGACAGGATTTTGGCCAGTTCATTTCCGCTGGATAGTAAAGTGGTAAATCGTGACCGCAGGCATGCTGAGATGAAAGATTTTGTTGAAAGACTAGACAATAAAATTAAGAGGACTCTGATAAAAAAGGGGAGCAGCAATGGGTGAAATACTGTTTGTATATAGACCATATGGTTTGAAACCGAGAAAAACTATAACAGATTCTATTTTTTGCTTCAGGCATTCAGAAAAAGAAGGTAATCATGTATATTTTTACGATTATACACATAATCGAAGTGTATGGAAGAAACTTTCTAAGCACAAGTTTGATGCTGTAATCTATCACTATACATTCATGACGCTTCGTTCAAAACCGGATATCTGGCAGGAGGCACAAAACAGACTGAAAAAAATTAAGACAGGAGTAAGTGCAGCAATTATTCAGGATGAGTATATTTATAGTAAATATACACAGAATTTTCTGAAAAATATGGATGTAAAAAAAGTATTTACGCTTGCCAGGGGAGAAAACATTCGCATTATGTACCCTGATGCAGAGGCTGATTTCTACACGGTTCTTCCAGGGTACGCAGATACAGAAGCATTAGAAATGATAGCAGAATTGGAAAAGGAATTATGCAGAGAGAAGGACAGCATTGATATTGGCTATAGAGCTAGAAAACTTAGTTATTCGCTTGGAAGACAGGGTTTGCTTAAAACACAGATTGCAGATGTATTTAATAGTGAAATATCGAAACATTCGGATTTAGAAGCTGATATTTCAACAACTGGAGATACCAGAAATGTGTTTTTGGGACTTGACTGGTATAGATTTCTGATAAAATGCAGAACAATGCTAGGATGCACGGGGGGGGGGGGGGGGGGCGGTGGTTGGCCCGGATGGTGCTATTTTTGAAAGAATAACAAGTTTTTTTAAATAAAAACCTGATTCGAATTATCGGGTTGTAGAATAAAAATTTCTACAGGATGATGGTAACATCGATTACTCTGCATTATCACCGCGATTTTTTGAGTGTGCCATGACAAAAACATGTCAGATATTGGCTGAAGGCGATTATGGAGATGTAATGAAACCAGGCGTTCATTTTATAGAAATCAAAAGAGATTTCAGCAATATAAATGATGTGATAGAACAGATTAAGAATCGTGAATTATGTGAAAGGATAGCCCAAAATGCTTATAATGATTTAATAGAAAGCGGCAAATATACATATGATGCTTTTGTTGAATTAGTGATATCAAAACTTAATTTATCTGTAAAAAATACTGGTAGAAATACTCGGGTAGATAGATATTTATCATTTAACGATTTAAGTATTTACGCATCAATGAAAGTAAAGGAGTGTTTACGAAATATTTATGGCGTTTTTAGGAATCAATTCCCAACTACGAAAAGATGAATTATTTCTAAGAAAATTTAGAACTTTTGCTGGAGGTTGTAATGTCGATAATCAGGGTAAATAAAAAGTTTTCAAAAATACTTACCAATCATCAGAAAAAAAGAATAATAGAACTGGGGTTTTTAATGGTGATAGGCGGCTTGCTGGAGACTTTATCTGTTTCGCTTATGGTACCCTTTATTACTGCGGTCATGAATCCAGACAACGTAATGGCTAACAAATACGTGCGAATTTTATGCCGGCATTTTGGCATTCATTCATCCAGAACTTTCCTGATTGCAATGGCCATAGGATTAGCAGTTATATATATATTAAAAAATGCATATTTACTTTTTGAATATAATATTCAATATAGATTTGTTTACGGCAATATGCATAGGATGCAGAGCAGGCTGTTGCAGGATTATTTAAATAAACCTTATGAGTTTTTTTTGAGAACAAATTCAAGTGAGATTTACAGAACGATTAATTCTGACACATATAATACATTCCTGTTACAACATACGCTGCTTAGCGTTTTTACTGAAGTTATAGTATCTATCATGCTAGTAATGACGGTATTTATTATTGCTCCGTTTATTTCTGCATGTATAGCTGTGGTTCTTTTTGTATTGGTACTTGTGATTAATTTTTTTGTTAAGCCTGTATTGCGAAATGTTGGAATTGACATGATGGAAACACAGGCTAAAATGCAGAAATGGCTTTTTCAAGCAATTCAAGGGATTAAGGATTTAAAAGTAACTCAGTCAGAAGGCTTTTTTGTGAAAAACTTTGAGACATTTGGAAGCGGGTATGTTAGAGATATTAGAAAGTCACAAGTGCTTGGGCTGACACCCAAATACATAATTGAAGCTGCAAGTATGGGTACAATGTTTATAATTGTAGCTGGTATGATATACTTTGGCAGTGAGCTTGAATCAATGGTTCCAATGCTGTCTGCAATTGCAATGGGAGCCATAAGACTATTACCGTCAATAAACAGAATATCTAGTGCGCTAGGAGCGATAGCGATAAATGAACCGATGCTGGATTCACTTATCAGCACATTAAATGACGATGATATCGGCAATGTATCGAGAGATAGTAAAAAGTCTGTGCATAAATCACAAATATCCAAAAGAAGAGAGCAGAGTTCCGCCATTATATTTAACAAAAGCATTGATTTTAGGAATATTACATTTTGTTATTCTGGAGCAGAAAAATATATATTTGAAGATGCATCACTGCATGTTTTGAAAGGCGAATCTATAGGACTTGTAGGTGAGTCGGGTGCAGGTAAGTCTACAGCCGTAGATATCATGCTTGGATTGCTTTATCCGAGTCGTGGAGAAATAATGGTTGATGGTAAAAATATTTATGATGATTTAGGAAGCTGGTATTCGCAGATTGGATATATTCCACAGTCAATTTTTTTGATGGATGATAGTATTAGAGAAAATGTCTCTTTCGGAAAAGAAGATATAACGGATGAACAGATTTGGGAGGCGTTAAAGAAAGCTTCAATTGATGAATTTGTAAGAACACTTCCTGATGAACTTGAAACACAGATTGGTGAGAGAGGTACCCGGCTTTCGGGCGGGCAGCGGCAGAGGATAGGCATCGCAAGAGCATTATGCAGAAACCCTCAGGTACTCATTTTTGACGAGGCAACGAGTGCTCTTGATAACGAAACGGAAGCATCTATTATGGAATCCATTCATAATCTTCACGGGCAGAAAACGATGATAATAATAGCACACAGGCTTTCAACAATAGAGAATTGTGATCATATATATAGAGTAAAAGACGGAAAACTGGAAAGACAAAGATGACAAAATCAGGTTTGTAGTATATTATGTGATAACATTAGCAGATAATGAAATACAGGATTTCCATATCTGAACAGTTAAAAGAAAAGTTCATTTTAAAATATAGTAAAAGAAAAATCATAGGAGAAGAAAAATTCATGGAGTTCAGGGATTTACATAGGCAGTATGCAAAATTGCAGGAAAAAATTGACAATGAAATCGCAAAGGTTATAGCTGGTTCCCAGTTTATCTCAGGGGAAGCAGTAGAAAAACTGGAGAAACAGCTTGCCAGCTATACTGGGGTGAAGCACTGTATTTCCTGTGGCAATGGAACAGATGCAATCAGTATTGCTTTAATGGCTTATGGCATCGGGCCAGACCATGCCGTTTTTGTGCCGGATTTTACATTTTTTTCTTCAGGAGAGTGTCCGGCAGCTTTAGGAGCTACGCCGGTTTTTGTGGATATAAAACAAGATACTTACAATATGAATGCAGTTAGTCTGGAGTCTGCAGTAAAGAAAGTTATAGAAGATGGAAAATTAATTCCAAAAGCAGTAATAGCAGTAGATTTGTTTGGAATGCCGGCAGATTATCATGCTCTGAGGAAAGTATGTGATAAATATAATATGCTTCTTTTGGAAGACGGGGCACAGGGATTTGGCGGACAGATTGGAAAACGAAGGGCCTGCAGTTTTGGAGATATATCCACAACGTCATTTTTTCCAGCAAAACCTCTGGGATGTTATGGAGATGGCGGAGCAATATTTACAGATGATGACAATATTGCTCAATTGTGCCGTTCGATTGCCGTACATGGAAAAAATGCGGATGATAAATATGATAACATACGGATAGGCATGAACAGCCGGCTGGATACCTTGCAGGCAGCTGTTTTGATACCAAAATTTGAGGCTTTTCAAGAGTATGAATTAAGGGATGTGAACGCTGCTGCACAGATATATCATGAATGCTTGGAGAATATTCATGATTTAATACTTCCAACAGTACCAGACACATTTTTTTCCTCCTGGGCACAATATACAGTACAGCTGCCAATAAGTGCAGATCGGCTAAAAGTGCAGAGAGTTTTAAAGGATGCAGGCATCCCGTCAAGTATCTATTATACAAAACCTATGCATCAGCAGGGAGCATTTGCAGGTACTTATTCTGCGAATGCTGACTGTCCGGTGACAGATGAACTATGCAAGAGGGTTCTTTCTCTGCCGATTCATCCGTATCTGGAAAAATGGGAAATAAATAAGACGGCTGATGTTTTGCGATGTGCATTAATTAAGTGGGAGTAACATCTTTATGGCCGAATGACAGCTGCGCTCCAGAGAAAAGTCATGTTCTGCCTGCATTTATCCGACGCTTTCATGAAGCAAAAAGCAAGGAGCAGGGAAGGCTGCCTGCTGGGGAAACGGAAGTCTTCTCTGGGAATTTCTTTATGTGGATGATCTGGCAGAGCTTGTAACAAAGATTATCGGATTTGAGGGAGAAATCTGCTGCTTGTTTTCGTTTTGAAAAAATGGACTGTCCATGTTTTTGCGCTGAACAGCCCGTTTTTTATTGTCTTTCTACAAATTTAAAATGATATTCGTCCATTTTATGCTACGCCTTCCTACTCTAGCATTTTCATTGCGCGCAGAGTCTGCAGATCCGGTATCTCTCCGCCAGCCGCATAAAACCCAGGCAGAATGGGATTCTGGCTGCGGTGAAAATAATTCTTTATCATGTCTCTAAGTCCGTTTCCCGTTTTTGCATTTGATGCTGTATTGGATTTAAATGTATTTGCGCTCATATTTTATTCCTCCATTTTATCTATTTTTTTATTTGATATTTTCTTTACATTTGATACTATATCCCTTTTTAACCTGCAATAAAAGGCAGTTTCTTGACTGATTTCAAGTAAATATTGACATCCCATCGGCTCTTTTCTGTTTTTTCTCTGTCTTTCTTGTGCACAATATCATCAAAAATCTTTCCAATATGTTTTCATTATCTGCGATGCTTTTAGTGCTGTGTTTTTCAGAGATAAGCTCTTTTCTCAGCCTTGCCTGTATGTTTTCAAACCGTGCATTGTCATGGCAGCGTCCGCTGTCGCTGTTTATATTTTGGAAAGTACCGTATTTTGCAGCACCAGGCCTTACAGCCCGGCCTGCATTCCTGTGAAAGGTCAGGTATTCAGCAAACTGGAAAAGTGAATAAACAGGCCGTCAAAGATACTGGCCTTAACTGCGGCATCAAAGGAATACTGGATATTCAGCATATTTCCTTCAAAATAATGAACAGTTACGATTTTGCGGCCGGGATCAGCAATCCAGTATTCGCGTACGCCGTAATTTTTGTAATAATACAGTTTCCGTATATAATCATCTGCTGGATTTCCGGGAGAAACGATTTCAATGATAAAGTCAGGAGCACCGTTACAGCGTTTTCCGTCCAGCTTGCTTTTATCGCATACAATCATAAGGTCAGGCTGTACAATTGTAAGCGGTGCGTCATTCAGCTTTACTTCGAACGGAGCGGGAAATACAGAGCAGCTGTCTCCGTTTTTCTGGATATAACTGTGCAGTGAGACAAGCAGCTCTGTAAGGAGTGTCTGGTGTTCCTGTGACGGACTGGCCATATCATAGATAACATTTTCAAAAACTTCAGTTCTCCTGTTTTCTGAAAGAGCCTCATACTGTTCAAGCGTGATGATTTCCGGCTGCGGCTGTAATGCTGGCGGCATAATATACACTTCCTTCCCTGATTTATGGCAAAGCAGCAGTCTGCTGCTTTTTTCTTAATTATACTATAATGTCTGAGTTTTTCAAGCCTGAGCTTTTTTATACAGGTTCTGAAATCTAGAAATAGTTCTGTGCATGCCGCTGTGTATGTCCTCCTTTTGAATATAAAAAAACACATGGTCTGCAGCTGCAGTTCCATGCGCTTTTACGCTGTTTTCCTGATAACAGATTATTTCTGACATATCAGAATGCATTTACTGTTCTTAATATTTTCCAGCAGGGGATAAAGTCTGCAGCAAAATATTATCGGGACTGGCAGGGACATTTACATATTTACTGCTTGGATACTGTTTTGAACCGCTGATTTATGCAGATTATCAGAGCAGACTGTTTGGAATAGAACTTAATATTGTATTCGTGCTGTTTGTTATAGCAGTAATTTTGTTTTTTAAAGTTATGGCAGAATGTATATTACAGTGTAGGAATAAGACGGTATGGCTGGGTTTATCCTGGCTTTTTCTTTTTATGTGTCTGAATGTAACAAATTATCCAGAGGTATTTTTCTGGTGGTCAGGTGCAAGCATGTATCTGATATCCTCAGCATTGGCTTTGCTTGTAATGTCCATGATAATCAGACTGTTTTATGAAACGGATAAGATAAAACAGAAGCGATGGGGAAGCATAATATCCATAACAGGGTTTTTTATATGTATGGAATTTAATATTCCAGTATTTATTTTGAGCTTATACCTTTCTCTTCTGCTCAGAGATTTTTGTGGAAAAAAGAAATGGACATGCAGAGTGCTTCCATTTTTATCATGCATGGCGGGGACGCTGATTTGTGTTTTGTGTCCTGGAAATTTCAAAAGACAGCAGCAGCTGAATGGTTCAGGAATACATATTTTAAAAGCGGTAATAAATACATGTTCGGATGTTATCTATGCAGCAGGACATCTGCTCGATAGTCCGGCTGTATATATTGGTTTGTTTTTACTGTCTATTGTTTCTGTATGGCTTGCAAAGAAAAAAAGATATATTTTGAGAGTAATCCAGCTGTATTGGCAGCAGAAACAAAGGAAATTGATGGCAGATGAAGAGAATCAGTATAGTCGTACCATGTTATAACGAAGAAGAAAATATTGTTCAGATGGGAGAGGAACTGGTAAAAAGAATGAATGATTATCATGATAAATATGATTATGAAATTATCTTTATGGAAAACTGCTCATCTGACAATACTAGAAAACTGCTTCGTGAAATGTGTGAAAACAATAAAAAAATAAAGGCTATTTTAAATGCTAAAAATTTCGGTCAGTTTAATTCACCTTATTATGGCCTGCTACAGGCATCAGGTGACTGTGCCATACTGGTATGCTGCGATGGAACAGATTGAGCATTTTACAGGATTTGGTCTGTATGATCGTGATTTTCTGGAAGTTCTGCGCGGACTGAATGATTCTGTTCCTTTTCTGAGAGGAATTGTCGCAGAACTCGGATATAAGAGAAAAGAGATTTCTTATGAACAGCAAAACCGCAGAGGCGGGAAGACAAGTAATAATTTTTACAGTCTTTACGATGCGGCCATGCTTTCCTTTACATCTTATACGAAAATAGGACTGCGTATAGCAACCTTTATCGGTATTGGGATTTCTGCTGGAAGTTTTTTAATTGCATTGATTTATTTAGTATTAAAGCTTGTTTACTGGGAACGGTTTCCTGCCGGAAATGCTCCGATTCTGATTGGCATGTTTTTTCTTGGGGCGATTCAGCTTATATTTTTGGGCATAATGGGAGAATACATACTGAGTATCAATACAAGAATAATGAACAGGCCGCTGGTTATTGAGGAAGAGAGGCTGAATTTTGAAAATGAGTAGAAGTACGAAAAAATGTCTGGTTTGCGGCAGAAAATTAACACTGTATAAAAAAGCAGATTAAAAATTTTTACACTTTGGAACAGATATTCACTGCAGTATTGGTGCAGGCTTTTTCCGTTTGGAAACAGATTCAAGGGCAGTCTGCTGAAGTTTTTAGAAAAGACCGGATTAGGAAAGATTACGATTCTGATTAATGTAGGAAATATTGGCATCGTTGCCAGAAAGCAGAGCAGTTTGTGATAAGACAGTTTATAAAATTTGGGATTGTTGGAATATCAAATACGGCAGTAAATTATGTAATGTATCTGCTGGTACTGCATTTCATAAAAGAGAATGGAGTATGTTCGAAATATGATTATATTTTTTCTTCTGCAGCAGCCTTTATAGCAGGTGTTCTCTGGTCGTTTTGCTGGAATTACAAATATACATTCAAAGTAACCTGGAACCAGAATACCTGTAAGTGGAAGATGCTGGTTAGAAGTATTGCATGTTATTCTGTGACAGGGCTGTTTTTGCACAATATTTTATTATATGTGTGGATAGACAGGCTTGATGTATCTAAGGAGCTCGCCCCGGCTTTGAATCTTATGGTAACGGCGCCTCTTACTTTTGTACTTCATAAGTATTGGGTATTTAACAGACAGGATAGGGATGAAGGAAAGGTGGATGAATGATATGAAAGCTATATCAAAAAGTGCAATAGATATTCTGGACAAAAGAATATTAGTGACTGCATTTCTTTCAGTTTTTCTTATACACGGGGAGATGCTGTTTAAAAAGCTGAGCTGGTATGATGATTTGGGAATTACTTTTTCGGGGAATATCACACCTGTAACACCGCCTATGATTCATGGAAGGTTTTTCTATCACTGGCTGGTAATCTGGAGAGCATATTTATCAGGGCCTGAATCGCTTCCAGCTGTATATGGAGCAATCGGAGCAATATTTATGGCTCTTATGGTAAATATTATTATAAAACAGTTTCAGATTGAAAAATCTCTGCCCCAGTTTGCTTTTGTGCTTATTTTTGTATCTATTCCGGCAGTAGCCGGACATTTCGGCTATATGGAATCATCTATATATGACTTTTTTGGAGCGTTTTTATGTGTGCTCAGTGGATACATTATTTGCAGGAATGATGTAAAGGTTTCTGCTGTTCAGCTATCTGCATGTATTCTTGCATTTTCAATAGGCGAATATCAATGTTATATTACATTTTTTCTGACTATAGCACTGGTGCACTTT
The DNA here is from genome assembly GCA_947384955.1 of uncultured Eubacterium sp. Classification (GTDB taxonomy): domain Bacteria; phylum Bacillota; class Clostridia; order Lachnospirales; family Lachnospiraceae; genus Eubacterium_J. The sequence continues at coordinate 41,773 of CANDJC010000004.1, forward strand.
ATTGGACAGATTTTGAAAGAAAAATATACATGGGCGGATTACTTTAAGAAGGCATTGTGTTATGTGGGAACAGGGATTATTGGAATTATATTTTATTTGGTAATACTTAAAATCAACCTGGCCATAACATCACTTAAGCTTGCCAGTTATGCTGGAACAGATACCTTCGGAATTACTTCTTTCGCAGGATATCTTCAAAGAATTGCGGATGCGTATTCTGATTTTTTTGTTCCCAATATAGAAGCAGAGTATTGTATGTTTCCGTTTCATTTTGCTGGATGGCATAGGATACTGCTTGCATCTATGATTCTGTCTGCAGTTATTCTTATGATTCTGCTGGTGAAAAATGGATATGCAGTAAGTGCATTTCAGTTTATGCTGGCTCTTGTGCTTTTGCCCGCAGCGATTAATTTCAATATGATTTTATATGATAAACAGAATATGCACAGTCTTCATCAGTATCACCTTTGTATGCTGTTCGTACTTTGGTATATTCTTGCCAGAACTTTGAGTCTGTTTTGGAAAGAAGGGATTTTCAGAAAAATTTCATCTTGCATGTGCAGTTTTACAGCAGTAGTTTATCTGATATTTGGATGTTTGTGTATAAGATATGATAATTGCTGTTATATGCTGGCTGAGTTCCGCCATCAAAGAGTCACGGTTTATTATACTACACTGATTACGAGAATTCAGTCATTAGACGGATATAATCCAGGGAGTCCGGTTGTTATATCAATGCAAGGGAAAAGATAGGAGAAGCAGATACGATACTGATTCATTCTGGCCCGATTGTGACTAATCCATATAATAAATCTCTTTTGAACAACTATGTGTGGTGGTGTCATATGTTTTATTATAACGGATATAAAACATATGTAATTGATGAATTTTATTTTGATGGATATGAGTCTGTTGAACTCATGCCATCTTATCCGAACGATGGATCCATACAGTATATTGATGGGATTATAGTGGTGAAATTTTGAAAGGATGCGGACTTGGTTTAGGGATAGAAACAGGAGGTGACTGATGACAGGCATTAAGAAAATTCAGACAGAAGCAGATGAATGGACAATCAAATAAGGGGAATGAGGATGTTAAACAGGGTATGCGCATGGTACAATGCAGCGCATACCCTGTTTTATGTTATTCGCTTTCCTCAACAATCCCATATTCAATCAGGATATTCTGTGGTGCATTGGGCGGGATTACCTGACCTGTCATTACGTAGTCATAGCGTTTTATTTTTCGGAAAGGCTGAACAGGTTCTGGTGCAAATGCTGTAGTTTTACATCCTGCATATTCAGACATTTCAGCTAAATCCTCAGTAACGTCCCGGACAAGTGCGTCTGTGACATCATAGATATCAGAACCATGCTCCACGGCTGCAAGCTCATGACTGCCGGCATTATGCTCCAGCTTTCCAAAAGAGCAGTATAAAGTATATTTCATTGGGCGTTCTCCTTTTTTGTATGTATTTATAGATTGTATAGAGTCCATTATATGGGAAAGAATTGGCCTCGTCAATCGGAGAAAATGTCGTTTTCAGGGATTTTTGCACGAAGCAGAAAATGGTAAATGCATAAGTATGTTTTGACGTGTGTCAGGAGCAGCGGTTTTTGGAATGGAATGATTATACTATAAGTTCAATGACAGGAATGGAATTTTCATGTAAAATTATATAGATAGTACGGAAGACAGCAATGCTGCTGGAACTGTAAAATCTGCTGAATGATTGTGACATATATGCGTTAAAGCTGGAGGAACTGTTCCAAAGAATAGAAGAAAAGCTCAGAAAAATCCCGTATATAGATATACAAGCTGCTGGGAATCCGGGAAGCTAAATAATAACAGTCAGCGGTTTTATATTATAAGTGATGAATAAGGGATTTTTAACAGTTCCAGACGGCCGCAGAGGCTGGTTTTATTTATAGTGTATACAGTATATATTAGCAAAAACTATTTTCATCAGCACTGTGATCATTTATAATAAGCACAAAGCATAGGAAACACTACGGCAGGTAAAGCAGTATCAGCTGGCCGGACAGAGGAAAGAGGAAACAGCAGACTGGAAAGGAAAAATATGGCGGAAAAGGACATGACAGAAAAAGCCCTGGAAGCCCACAGCGATGTATTTGCAGATATTGTAAACAGCCTGATTTTCAATGGGCGCAGGCAGATACCGGAATCAGAACTGGAGCAGGGCCGGGAGCGCTCAGTTTACCAGGGCGGAAAGGCGCTGCGGGAGCAGGAGCGCGACACATCGAAATACTGGAGAAAAAACCAGATACGCATTGCGTATATCGGCATGGAAAACGAAACGGAAGCGGAAAACGACATGCCGTTTCGGGTTATCGGCTATGACGGTGCGGCATACCGGGACCAGATTTCCTATGAACCGGATGAAAACGGAAAGCGCAGGAAAACGAAGGAAAGGTATCCGGTCATAACGCTCGTGCTGTATTTCGGCTATAAAAAACGCTGGAATAAGGCGCGGACGCTGCATGAGGCTCTGGGCAGAAAGCTGGACGGCAGCTTAAAGCCGTACGTGAGCGATTATAAAATCAATCTGTTTGAAATTGCGTGGCTGACGGACGAACAGGTTTCGAGATTCCAGAGCGATTTTGGCATTGTGGCGGATTATTTTGTACAGATGCGCAAAACCGGGACATACAGCGGCTCCAGGACAGAGGCAGGCCATATGCGGGAAGTCCTGCAGCTGCTGTCCGTGCTTACAGCTGATGCCCGGTTTATGGAAACGATGGATGCAGCAGGGGAAGGAGGAGGGCTTCATAATATGAGCGAGGTTCTTGAGAAAATTGAACAAAAAGGCCGGGAACAGGGCATTGAGTCAGTTAATATGCTGAATGCAAGGCTGATAAGAGACGGCCGGATGAAAGACCTGGAACGGTCAGTTGCGGACAGTGCATACCAGAAGCAGCTTTTAAATGAACTGTTCCCAGAGTTTATCAGTCAGAAATAAAGAGCAGGCGGTGGTACTGGGCTGCGGACAAAGCCTGGAAGGCGCAGAATTATAAAAATAAAGCAGAGACAGAAATGAAATCCCATGGAACAGATATTCCATAAAAGATGTAAATCAGCAAAAATGAACATTTTAGAAGGACAGGCAGACCGGAAAGGAAAACCATGGTGGAAAAGGACATGACAGAAAAAGCCCTGGAAGCCCACAGCGATGTATTTGCGGATATTGTAAACAGCCTGATTTTCAATGGGCGCAGGCAGATACCGGAAACAGAACTGGAGCAGGGCCGGGAGCGCTCAGTTTACCAGGGCGGAAAGGCGCTGCGGGAGCAGGAGCGCGACACATCGAAATACTGGAGAAAAAACCAGATACGCATTGCGTATATCGGCATGGAAAACGAAACGGAAGCGGAAAACGACATGCCGTTTCGGGTTATCGGCTATGACGGTGCGGCATACCGGGACCAGATTTCCTATGAACCGGATGAAAACGGAAAGCGCAGGAAAACGAAGGAAAGGTATCCGGTCATAACGCTCGTGCTGTATTTCGGCTATAAAAAACGCTGGAATAAGGCGCGGACGCTGCATGAGGCTCTGGGCAGAAAGCTGGACGGCAGCTTAAAGCCGTACGTGAGCGATTATAAAATCAATCTGTTTGAAATTGCGTGGCTGACGGACGAACAGGTTTCGAGATTCCAGAGCGATTTTGGCATTGTGGCGGATTATTTTGTACAGATGCGCAAAACCGGGACATACAGCGGCTCCAGGACAGAGGCAGGCCATATGCGGGAAGTCCTGCAGCTGCTGTCCGTGCTTACAGATGATGCCCGGTTTATGGAAACGATGGATGCAGCAGGGGAAGGAGGCAGGCTTCATAATATGAGCGAGGTTCTTGAGAAAATTGAAGAAAAAGGTATAGAAAAGGGCATAGAAAAAGGCCGGGAACAGGGCATTGAGTCAGTTAATATGCTGAATGCAAGGCTGATAAGAGACGGCCGGATGAAAGACCTGGAACGGTCAGTTGCGGACAGTGCATACCAGAAGCAGCTTTTAGACGAACTGTTCCCGGAGTTTATCAGTCAAAATTGATTTCCAGATTTGAAGAAACCCGGACAGAAAACGGTATATGCATGTGAGTGCTTTATCTGATGCCGCTAGAAACGGTTTTCCGAATTGAATTATTATACTACAAGTTCAATGACAGGAAGTGAATTTTCGTGTAAAATCATATATCATACCAGTTTTAAAGGAGGATTGATATATGAAAATCAGAACCGATTTTGTCACAAATTCAAGCAGCAGCAGTTTCATTCTTGCACGAAAGCCGGGCATGAATGACAGGCAGAAGGAAGCTGTCATTCAGTATGTAGAAAACCGTTTTTTTGGAAAGATAATACTGACTCCGAAAAGTACGGAAAATGAAATACAACAAGTATTTCAGGATTATTATATATTTGAAGACAATGAGGATAGACAGAGAGAAGTACGTGAACTGTTAAAGGAAGGAAAATCAATCTATGAAGGGCATGTTTCTTATGAAGAATGCGAATATGCATATGCAGAAATTTTTGAGGATATCTGGAATATTATGAAGAAACACGGCAGTGACGAATTTACGGCCATTGATGATGACCTTTCTTATTAGGAGCCAGGCATGAAGATACGAAAAGAGAAGGAATTCATTTCCATGTTTGACGAACATACGGGGAAATATGTACGTACGGGAATTTTGAAGCATGGGAGGGAGACAGGGGAGGAGCCGTTTATGTCTTCCTTCCCGGAGCTTTTGGATATTGGCATTATGGGACACTGTATTCACGGCAAAGCTGGATTATGTCTGAAAGCGGGGGTACAGTGTTATCAGGACGGACTGCATGCACAGCAGAAAAATATGCGGCTGGAGGACTTTAAAGATATAGCAGGGCAGTGCAGGGAACAGACGTATCAGTTTGCGTTAGGCGGATGCGGAGATCCGGATCAGCATGAAAATTTTGCAGACATTTTAGAAGTGTGCAGGCAGAATCAGATTGTGCCTAATTTTACAACTTCAGGATTTGGAATGACGGAGGAGACAGCGCTGCTTTGCAAGGAATACTGCGGAGCTGCTGCTGTCAGCTGGTATCGGAGTGATTATACAATTCATGCGATTGATATGCTGCTTGAGGCGGGTGTAAAAACGAATATTCACTACGTATTAAGCAGGGACAGCATTTCAGAAGCACTTGAACACTTGAAAAACGGCGGATTTCCAAAGGGAGTCAATGCAGTTGTATTTCTTTTGCATAAGCCGGTCGGGCTGGGCGAATCAGACAGAGTCGTGACTGCTGATAACAGAGATTTTCAGGAATTTATCGAGTATATTGGAAAAGGAAGGCTGCAGTATAAAATTGGATTTGATTCCTGTACGGTTCCGGCACTTATAAATCAGCCTGGAAATATCGATATGGACAGTCTGGATACCTGTGAAGCTGGCAGGTGGTCTGCGTATATTTCTGCTGATATGAAAATGATGCCATGCAGCTTTGACAGTCAGGAGAAAAAGTGGGCGGTTGATTTAAGGAAATATTCCATAAAGGAAGCATGGGAAAGCGGGGCATTCGATACTTTTCGGAATCATCTGAGAAACGCATGCAGTGACTGTGATAAAAGAAGCTTATGCATGGGTGGATGCCCAGTCAGGCCGGAAATTGTTTTATGCACAAAACGCCAGGGACAGACATGCGAAAATGCTGCAGAACAATTAATGGAAAATCGTGCTTCACAGGATATTGAAGGATGATACAATAGGAATAAGAGGGAAGGAGGTAACAGGACGTTCCCTGTAATTAACCGGGGGAAGGAGGTGACAGGATGTTTCCTGTAATTAATAAAAGAAAAACAGGTATTCATCTGCGCAAAATTATGGATAAGCACGGCATTACAGTAAAAGATGTACAGGAGTATCTCGGGCTTGCCAGCGTGCAGAGTGTGTATCACTGGCTGAACGGCATCAGTCTGCCTTCTGTTGACAATCTGTATGCACTGAGTGTACTGTTTCAGTTACCCATGGACAGTCTTGTATGTGGGAATCGGCCGGCAGTTCCGGAAAGGTTTTTTTCTGAAATAAATGAAGTTTATTATCAGAGAATGCAGAGATACTATGCGGGAATATGTGAAAGATATATTGCATAAAAATCATAATCTGGAGAAAATTTTTATCATGGCATGCTGATTGGAATTCAGTTGTGACCGTTTCGGCAGTTATCGGAATTCATTATCATTTTTTCTTCGCAGCCGCTTCTGCTTCATTCTTATTTTCTTCTCTAGTTTCTGGTATGTATTTTCCATAATTAAATTGACTTATGTATCATATCGTTTTATAATAACAGTACAATAAATGGTACTATTATAAGTACAGAAAGAGGTACTTTATGATTGCTGCGAAACAGGTGGATGTAAGAAAAAATATAAAAAAATATTTTGATATGGCATTTAACGGCGAGCCGGTGATTGTTTCCCGCAAAGAAAATAAAAATGTTGTGATTATTTCTGAAGCGGAATACAATGCGCTGGAAAAAGCAAGAAAGAATGCGGAGCATCTGACTGAATGAAACAGGGCGGAATATCAAAATATGCGAAAGCTGTGAATTCAGAAATGGAACTTACGTGCAGTGTGTACTGTTTGTTTTTGGCGGAAAATAAAACGAAAGAAAACAGGAGGGAATTTTATGAAAACAATCCAGGTACTTCTGGTATCAGGTCTTGTTACCATCGAACACCAGAGCAGAAAAATGAATGAAAGACTCAGGGAGCTGCTTGAAGCAACGGGCCGGTTTCAGGTCTCTATTGTAGAAGAATTCCGAAATATTACTCCGCAATTCCTCGAACCTTACGATTTGCTGCTGATTAACTATGACGGAAAGCTCCTGCCTTCCCAGCCGGCCAGACGGTTTGGAGAACAGTCAGAAGCGGCAGTTTATGATTTTGCTGCTCAGGGAAAGGGCATCGTCTTTTATCATTCCAGCATCTGGGTAGACGCCCACTGGCCGGATGAATGGCGCAGGCTTCTTGGCGGATACTGCGCGATGGACCAGGGCTGCCGCCGTTGTCCAAAGGACGATCATATAATAGAAACTACTGATCCAGACCATCCGATTACAAGGGGCATTGACGCAAAATGGATGAATGTATTTGATGATTTATTCACTCAGCTGATTATACATCCAGATGCGAAAATGCATGTATTAGCTTCGATATATGATGATGTAGAGTTTTACCGGGTACCTGGCTTCCCTCCTGCACACCATCCAGTGGATATTCCAGATGGAGACCTCAGTAAAATGCCGGGTGTAAATCAGTATACGCCTGTAATCTGGACAAATGAATATGGAAAAGGACGTGTGTTTGTTACGTCCATCGGGCATTGGGAAGCGTTAGACCGTTTTAACTTTATTACAATGCTTGTCCGGGGATGTGAATGGGCGGCCACGGGAGAGGTTACGCTGGAAAAGCCGGACCGAAGCGGGGATAATCGGCTGAAGCTGTTTCCTTATTATTAAATCTGCTGCCTGACATTTCCAAAAATGTGAAAGATAGTTCAATTTCAAATAGAATAAATAGCAGCAATTATTTTGTTTTATGTGTATGAGAAGCCACCGAAATCTTCAGACTGAGCCGTCTTATCCCAGTTCAGTCTGAAGGTTTATTCAAATACTGGGGCGGACTCATACAATCCTGATGCATTTTGTTTATTCTTTTATTTTATCTAATTCGGCCAGATTAATGCCAAAAAAATTTAATATTATTTTTAATTCGATGTAGCGGTCTTTCATAAGTTTATAACTATTCGAATCTTTATCAGATGATATCATATAATTCTGCAGTCTGGAGAATTCTTCGATAGATACTTTAATCATTTCTTTTTCTGACATACACTCACCACCTTTTTCTAAGATTATACTATATTGTCCGGTTTTTCAATAGGGGTGATCAAACTTTTTAGATAGATTTCTAAAACCCATTCTTTAGTTTCAATATTCAGCGCAGCCAGATTTATGCGAAACCCAGGATATATACTGAATCAGAACGAAAGACCGCCGTTTGGTAAAGAAGATAAACGAATAAATTCTTATACATAACATTTTATATCAAAATGTTGTCTTAAAGTATTCTATATCAAATTTTTTGCGATTGCAAGTCTAAAGATAAAATTGTCATATTTTCCAGATTTCTATATCATTTTCATTATTTTTCCTATTGCTTTTTGTTAAAAATTCACAATTACTGCACGAAAAAAACAAACCATTAAAATAACCCCGTCTGATTCTGAACATTCATAATATGCCAGGCTTTTGTTTTGCAGCCTGTTTGAAAAACTTTCCGTAACCCGCATAAATAAAGGATTTCGGGAAGTTTTTCAGCGTTTTTGGACATAACATTTTGATATAAAATGTTATGCGGCATAATACGTGACAGATTCAGCCCGGGCAGAACTGGCTGGCGGAATCCGGTTTTGATTTTAGGAAAACCGGTTCAGGCATGCAGCAGATACCCGGTCTGATAAGAGATAACGGAGGAAACTATGCGGGAACTGGATTATGGGAAAATGGGTATGAGAATCCGCCAGGTTAGAAAAGCAAAAGGCTGGTCTCAGGACGAGCTGGCGAAAAAATGCGGCATCAGCATGTCGTTTTTAGGGCATATCGAGCGCGGGACAAGGATTATGAGCATGGAGACATTTGCAAATATCTGCACTGCGCTGGATGCCGGAGCGGACGAGCTGCTCTGGGGCGTGGCGGCTCCGTCGGATGCGGTGCTGGACATGTGGAATCTGCCGGATAAAAAGAAGCATGGGCAGGAACAGAATCAGTATCAGGAAGAATCCGGTGGCAGAACAGGGAATCGTAAAACGGATTCCGGGGCAGATGACAGCTATTCTATGTATGTAAGAATTATGAAGTCTGTTGCTGAGATTATGAACGGGGCATAAGTAATCAGGAAGCTGGCAGCAAGCAATCAAAAGAAGGATGAATAAAGGGAAAGACTGCAGAATGAAAGGGAAGAAAACAGTATGGATGAACAGTATTCCTGGAAAAGAACAGAAGAAATAGAGATAGACCTGGCAGACCTGTTAAAACAGCTGGCCCTGCAGTGGAAGCGGATTCTGCTCTGCGCACTGGCGTGTGCCCTGACTGCGGGAGGATACGGTTATATAAAAAACAGAAACAGTGCCGGTGTGATGAAAGCGGCAGAAGATGCGGAGCTGACAGAGGAAGAGCTGGACAGTGTCATGTCAGCTGTGGAACTGCATGGGGATATCCGAATGCAGGAAGAATACATGGAAGGTTCTGTCCTGATGAATGCAGATCCGTATCACAGGCACAGGATTTACATGCTCTACAGCATTGACGGGGCAAAAAGGCAGGATATCCAGAAAATCACAGAAAGCTATTTAAATTTTATTGCAAACGGCGGTGCAGCCGACGCGCTTCAAAAATCCGGCGGTGACTGGGATATGGACAAGAGCTGTCTGGCAGAGATGATTACGGCTTATCAGAAAAACTACGATTCCCCGTATCGGGAAATTATTGAGGGTGCAAAGGCTGAGGATGTGCTGACAGAATCATTGTTTTATGCGGAGGTTACAGGCCTGGACGAAAGTCAGGCAGGACAGCTGGCTAAAGATATGAAACAGGTGCTGAAAAAGCAGTATTCGAAAATCAGGGAACAGACAGGCAGCCACAGACTGACGCTTCTTAGCACGGAACACAGCATTTTTGCCGACAGCAGCCTGCTGGCACAGCAGTGGGACAGGAAAGCACAGCTGGCATCGAATATGGCAAATCTGAAGACAATGACAGATGCTTTCAGCGATAAACAGCTGGCTGTGTATCAGAAGGAAGCGGATATAGAAGATGAAAAGCTGGCTCAGGAAAACAGCGGCAGCGATGATGAAGTTCTGGAAAAAAACAGAAATGAGGAAGGCTCCGGGTTTTTGGTGAAGTATCTTGTATTGGGGCTTGCGGGCGGGATTTTTATTTACTGCGGTATTTATGCCTGCTGGTATCTGTTCCGGGATACGGTAAAGAGCGAAGAAGAGATGAAAAATCTCTATACATTTCCGTTTTATGGAAACATTCCGTTTGAAAAGCAGGCAGACGAGAGGCTGGTAAACAGAATCAGGCTCTCCTGTAAACAGCAGGGGATTACGAAGCTGTGCCTGGCGTCTGACTTTTCATTTGACACTCAGGAAAAAGACAGCCTGGAAACGATGGCAGGGAAGCTGGAAGGCTTTGGAATCCATACGGTTATTGCCGAGAATGCCGGAAGAAATGCAGCTTTGTGGGATACGATGACGGAAATAGGAAATGTATTAATGGTGTGCCGGATAGGTAAGACGACGCACCGGATGATTGACGATGCAGTGAGATTTTACCGGGAAAACGGCATTTCCGTAGCAGGAGCTGCGGCATTTTCTCGGAGGATCTGAAAATAGAAAACCGGACCAGTCTGCGGGAGTCTGAAGGCGGCGCGGGCTGGAATGGGGTTATACGGCTGTATGCATACGGAAAGAAACTGGAAATATGTGAAGTATTTCCGGGCGGCGAAGCATGTCCGAAAAAGAACCTGGAATATGAAAAATACTGCAGGATGGCGAAGCATGTCTGAAAGAGAGACACTCGGCCTGATTACGGAAGTTTATGATTTTGCTGAAAAGGATGAGCAGGCAGAAAGTGAAATGCAAAAAGAATGAGCGGCAGAGTGCAGAAAGCAGAAAGCGAAATGCGAAAAGAGTGAGCGGCAGAGTGCAGAAAGCAGAAAGCGAAATGCGAAAAGAGTGAGCGGCAGAGTGCAGAATGTGGAAATAAGCAGCAGATATTTTGCTGGAAATAAAAATATTTATATATGAGGAATAGAAGTTTGAGAATCCCCAATGTACACAAGAAACAGAAAACAATATGGATAATTGACCATTATTCGTCAGAGCCGGTATACGGCGGAATTTCACGCCAGTATGATTTTGGCAGAGAACTGGGAAAGCGCGGGTATCGTGTGGTAGTTATCGCATCCGGGTACTCTCATTTTACGCACAGTTATATTTCGGAAAAAAATATCATGGTCAGCGCAGCGGCCCCAAATGTCCGCTACATTTATCTAAAAACGGTCAGTTACCGGACGAATAACGGTGCGGGCCGCGCAAAGAATATGGCTGATTTTATGATAAAAGTCCTGAAATATGAAAGCAGAATTGCGAAGCAGTATGGCAGGCCGGATGCTGTTACCGGATGCTCGGTTCATCCGCTGGCATGGATTGCGGCGTATCGAATCGCGAAAAAATACCGGGCACGTTTTGTGGCAGAGGTCAGGGATTTCTGGCCCAGAGTCTGGGTAGCCGGCGGGGATAAAAAGCCGTTAAATCCTATGGTGCTGTTTTTTGAGCTTCTGCAGCGATGGACATTCAAAAATGCGGACCGGATTATTTATTCGATGTTTCACGGAGATAAATATATCTGCGGTGAATTGGGAATTCCAAAGAGCAAAGCATATCTGATTGGCCAGCCGATGGACTGTGAGCGGTTTGATGCAAACTGTGAGAAAACAGACCTTCTGCCGGAAGAAATCAGAAATTTTATGGAAATCGGGCAGGAGAAACGGGACGGTCTTATCTGTACGTTTGCTGGTTATTATATGACCTATGAAGGGGTTTATGTCATGCTTGAAGCGCAGAAAATATTAGAAGAAAAAGGGCTTCCGGTAAAAATGATTTTTGCCGGTTCGGGGCCTGAGAAAGAAGGAATGCAAAGGTATATCGCATTTCATTCCTTAAAAAATGTACTTGTCTGGGACCGGATACCGAAGGACTCTGTGCCTGCGCTGCTCTCTCATTCGGATATCTGTATGGCGCATCTGGAAGTGGAAGGGCATAAAGAAGTATATCAGTACGGCGTGTCTAAAAATAAAGTCAATGAGTATCTGTATTCCGGCGCCTGTACACTTTATGGATTTATGTATCAGGATGATGAAGCAGCAAAAAGCGGAGGCGGCATCATGTTTCAGCCTTTTCAGGCGGCAGACCTGGCAGATAAAATCGAATATCTGTATAATCTGCCCAAATGCCGGAGAAAGCAGTATGGCGCCAGGGGCAGAGAATATATCAGGCAGACGCACAGCGTACAAGTGCTGGCGGACAGAATGACAGAGGTGCTGTTTGGATGAACGGGCTTAGAAAAGCACTGCTTTACTGGAATACGGCAAAAAGGCTGAAGCCGGTACAGCTGGAATATCAGATAAAAAAACGGATATGCAGCAGGGAAAGAAAACAGAAACAGCTGATAAGATATGTCAGAAAACTGGAAGTGCCGCAGAGCGCAGCAGAAATAAAAATACTGATTCCAGAACTGGACTGTGATGAAAGATATCTCGGACGTTTTGATACAGACGGACTTTTGAACGATGAAGTTACACTGCTGCATGAGACGCACAGGATTTGGAGTGATGAAGATGTAAGACAGCTGAAGTCTGGCGAAGTTATGAAAGAGAAGGCTGTGCAGCAGCCGAAATCCGGCGGAGTCATGAAAGAGAAAGCTGTGCAGCAGCCGAAATCCAGCGGAGTCATGAAAGAGAAAGCTGTGCAGCAGCCAAAATCCGGCGGGATGTGGAATGTGCTGGAAGCTTCGCATTTGTGGAATTATAATCTTCACTATTTAGAATTTCTAATTCCGCTGGCGGCAGCATATGCGGATACGGAACAGGAGAAATATTTTCTTAAATGGAAACAGCTGGCAGGACAGTGGATGAAGCAGTCTTTCAGTTCTGTGAATGACAGTCTGGAACCGTATACGATATCCATGCGGATTCCAAATCTGCTAATCAGTCTGGAGCTGCTGGAGCAGAATGAGGATAAGAAAAAGAATATCCGAAACACAGGAATCAAATCGAAGCTGCTTACATCCATTTACCGGCAGTACAGATATCTGCTCTGCACACAGGAACTGGCGCTTCTGGCAAATCATTATCTGGAAAATCTGAAAACCATTATAATATCCAGCCTGCTTTTTGGAGAACTGGATATTTATCACAAATATTTTGACCTGTTCTTAAAGCAGGCAGAGGAACAGATTCTCCCGGACGGAATTCATTTTGAACGAAGCATGATGTATCATAAAATCATTCTGGAGGATTTTCTGCGTGTGTACTATGTGCTGTATACATCAGGACATCCATGTGATGCTGAGAAACTGCTTCCGGCGGTCAGGGCTATGGCGCAGGCTCTTGCAGATTTCGAGCAGGGATTCGGATGCAGAACGCCGCTTTTTAACGATGCCGGAAACAATGTCAGCAAGGAGAGCCGTCAGCTGCTGAACGCAGTGCGGCATTTGCCGTATCTGAATGGATACAGGAAAGAAAACACCGGGAAACAGCGGTCAGAAGCAGAGCCGAATCTGACAGAGCGGGAAAACAGAGGCAGGAAAGGAAACGCCGCGAAACGGCAGCCAGGAGCAGAGACGTATCTGACAGAAAGAAAGGAACAGCTGCATCATCTGACTGTCTGTAACGATGCCGGATTCAGAATTTTTAAGGATGCCGGGTATTATCAGCTGCAGGCGGACGGGATAGCTGTGCTGTTTGACTGCGGAGATATCGGGCCGTCTTATATGGGAGGCCACGGGCACTGCGACTGTCTGAGTTTTGAACTGTCTGCAGGTACAAGGTGCATGTTTGTCAATTCCGGTACAGGATGTTATCAGGGGGAACACCGGGCTTTTTTCCGAAGCACGAAGGCGCATAATACGGTAATGACAGATGACAGGGAACAGGCGGAATTATGGGGCGGACACAGGGCCGGACGGAGGATGACGCACATCAGAGGATATGCAGAGAAAAATATGCTTGCCGGACAGTTTCGAAGTTATCTGGGAGATTTTTTTAATAGAACAATAAAGTGGGAAGGCAGCCGCCGTACACTTGTCATTACAGATAAGATTCAGGCAGGAGACAGGAACATGCATACGGCAAGGCAGTTTTTTCATCTGGCACCGGAATACTGTTATCAGACGGAAGGGAACAGGATATTTATCATGGATGGGACATGCAAAAAGGCAGTGATGTGTCTTCCGAAGAAAAGCAGGTACCGGATTCACAGGAATGGTGAGATAACGCTTTATGCAGAAGATTTCGGAAGATATGAGAAAAAGCAGGTTTTAGAAGTCCGCACACGTTTTGCAGAACGTATCCGGCTGCAGATAGAAATTACAATGGAACCCGGGCTGCAGACACGAAAACAGAAAACGGAAGAATTAATGCGGGCAGATTTGGGAATAACGAGGGCAGAAACAGGAAACGGAAGGATGGAAACAGACCGGAATGAAATGGAAACAGGAGAACAGGCCAAAAGGCCAAAATGAAATGGAAACAGAGGAACAGGCTAAAATGAAATGGAAATAGAGAAACAGGATGGAATGAAATGAAAACGAAAGGACGGAAACAGGCCGGAATGAAATAAAAACAGAGGAACAGGTCAAACGGAAACAGGATGGAATGAAATGGAAACGGAAGGACGGAAACAGGAGAACAGGCTGAAATGGTAAATGTAATAGGACTGGGATATATCGGGCTGCCGACAGCTCTGATGATGGCGGCACATGGCATTGAAGTAACCGGCACTGATAAAAATGTGGAAACAGTGAAAATGCTGAATGACGGATGCGTTACTTTTAAAGAAGAAGGACTGGATGCGCTTTTTCAGGAAGCGGTGCGTGCCGGGATAAAATTTACAGCAGAATATCAGGCCGCGGACACTTATGTGATTTCTGTGCCGACGCCTTATGACAAGTTTAGCAAGAAAGTAGACGCGGGCTTTGTCATAGAAGCTGTAAAAGAAGTATTAAAGCATGCCCTTCCCGGCGCGGTTCTTATCATTGAGTCTACGGTATCGCCTGGGACGATTGATAAGATGGTAAGACCTGAAATTGAACAAGCGGGGCGCAGATGCGGGCAGGATATCTTTCTTGTGCATGCACCGGAGCGGATTATACCGGGGAACATGCTTTATGAGCTGGTGCACAATAACCGTACGATTGGGGCAGATGAAAAGGAAGCCGGAGAGAGGGCGAAGTTTTATTATGCTTCGTTTTGCAGGGGAGAAATTACAGTAACGGATATCCGGACTGCGGAGATGACGAAAGTTGTAGAAAATACATACCGGGCTGTGAACATCGCTTTTGCAAATGAGCTGGCTAAAATATGCAGGCATGACAATATGGATGTCTATGAGATTATCCGTATCTGCAACATGCATCCAAGAGTCAGTATCCTGCAGCCCGGCCCCGGAGTCGGAGGCCACTGCATTTCGGTAGACCCGTGGTTTCTTGTAGGAGATTATCCAAGCCTTGCAAAGGTGATTGATGAATCGATGAAAACGAATGACGGGATGCCGGATTTTGTATTAAACCGTATCTGTGAGATTATGAAAGAGAATCATATGACTGACATTTCCCGTGTCGGGCTGTACGGGCTTGCTTATAAAGAAAATGTAGACGATATGCGCGAATCCCCGACGCTGCAGCTGTTAGAATCCCAGAAACGCCATCTGGCTGCGGGGCTTAAGGTGTATGACCCTTATATTGTGAAGGATGCTGTGCCAAACCAGTTTCACAGCCTGGATGAATTTCTGGATGCGGTAGATATGGTGGTTATTATGGTCGGTCATGACGAAATCCGCAGAAATCTGGAAAAATTAAGACAGAAAACGGTTCTGGATACGCGCCATATCTGCAGCTGGGATATGGTCTATCATTTATAAAAGGCAAAAAGGAATGAGAGAGGTTCTGACTATATGCTGTATCAGCGGCCAGGACGCAGCTTATGCTCGGTAAAAAAGACAGAAACGAAATAAAAGCGGTTTTGCCTGCGCAATGTATCAGGGCCGGGATACTGTATAAATTTTGCTAAATGCAGAAATGAAGTGAAAGCAGTCCGGGCTATGTGATGTCAGCAGACAGAATCTGGTTTATCATCGGTGAAAAGAGGAATAAAATTTTGAAACAGTTATTTTTATCAGTAAGCGACGGTTCGGTAAGCCTGGCGGAAACACCGGCTCCGTCTGTGAAAGACAATACCGTTATTATGGAAACACTGTATTCGGTTATCAGTGCGGGAACGGAACGCTCCCTTGCTTCTTTTGGCGAAAAGAATCTGCTTGCGAAAGCGCTGGAAAGACCGGATCAGGTAAAAAAAGTAACAGAAAAAATGTCAGCAGACGGGATTCTTTCTGCCGTCGAAGCAGCATTCGGAAAACTGAAAGACCCGATGCCTATGGGCTATACGGCTGTCGGGAGAGTGGTGCAGACAGGAAACGGAGTAACGGAGCTTTCAAAAGGGGATATCATTGCCGCGGCAGGACAGGCATATCACAGCGAGGTGAACCGCATTGGGAAAAATCTGGCGGTGAAAGTGCCGAAGGAGACAGAGGACATCCGCCAGGCCGCTTTTGCAGCGTTAGGCGGCATTGCCCTGGAAGGCATTCATCAGGCGGAAGTGGTTCCGGGAGAGACAGCTGCGGTTATCGGAATGGGGCTGCTGGGACATATTACAGCGCGGATACTGGATGCATACGGCTGTGATGTTATTGGATTTGATGTGACGGATAAAACACTGCCGTGCACAAAGCTGAAGGCATTTATCAATTCCAAAGACAGCCACGCGCCGGAGCTGGTCAGAGCGCTTACAAATGGAAGAGGCGCGGATAAAGTCATTATTACAGCAGCCGCGGATTCCAATGCCCCGGTTGACCTGGCGCAGGCCATTGCCAGAGACAGGGGCATTATCTGTATGATTGGCGTTACCAGAATGGAGCTTGACCGCAGAGCCTTTTATGAAAAAGAGCTGAGCTTTAAAATAGCAAGGTCTTACGGGCCGGGAAGGTATGACAGCAGCTATGAAGAAGACGGCACGGATTATCCGGCCGGATACGTGCGCTTTACCGAAGGACGCAATATCGAAGAATTTTTAAGGCTTCTTGCAGGAAAGCGGCTGTGTCTGTCTGATCTTATCACGCATGTGATACCGTTTTCGGATGCGCAGGCCGCTTATGAAATGATTACCAAAAATCCGAATCAGGAACAGTATATTGGCGTGCTTTTAGAGTATGAGCGAAATGATACAAAATGGGACAGTGTGATTCGAAAGAAAAAAGCTCCGGCTGCGGATAAGAAGACTGTGAGAAAAAGGCAGCTGAACCTCGGACTGATTGGCGCCGGGCTGTTTGCACGCAGTACGATGCTTCCGGTTATGAAAGAAAGCGGCCTGTATCATTTCAGGGGACTGGCGGCCACAGGAGGCACAGCTTCGGCTCAGGCGGACAGAATGTTTCCGTTTGATTATGTAACGAATGATTACAGAAAGCTTTTGGAAGATGAGGGTATTGATATTATCGCTGTTTCGACGCAGCACAACAGCCATGCGAAATTTGTGACAGAAGCGCTTGGGGCCGGGAAACATGTGTATGTGGAAAAGCCGCTGTGTCTGACACTGGAAGAGCTGGATTTCATTGAAAGAGCATATGAAAACAGCAGTGCTGAATTATTCTGCGGGCTGAACCGCAGGCATGCGCCGCTGATTTGGCAGATGAAAAAGGAGCTGCAGACAGATAAGGTGCCGGCTGTATATGAGTATACGGTGAATGCCGGATATATTCCGCCTGAGCACTGGACACAGGATGAAAAGAAGGGCGGCGGGCGTATTATCGGAGAGGCGGTGCATTTTGTGGATACGATTCAGAGCCTGGACGGAAGCGGGCTTGCCAGCGTGGATGTGAAGTTTGCTGACAGCGGGGCGTATCCGAAAAAGGATAATGCGGTGATTGTGCTGCGGTTTCATTCCGGGGCTGTTGGGTGTATTGTTTATACGTCTATGGGGAGCAGGAGGTATCCGAAGGAGCAGTTAAGGGTGTTTAGCAGCGGGGCTGTGTATGAGATGGATAATTATGCAGGGCTGCGAAAATATGATGGGAGCGGCAGGAGGAAGGAAGTCAGGCTGAGGCAGGATAAAGGGATACTGGCGGAGTATCAGTATATGGCGGAGGTTCTGCGGGGAATAAGGGAGAATGAGGCGATAAAGGATGCGTTTGAGGGGCACCGGATGCTGCTTGAGCAGATGTATGGAGGATGATGTGATGTCTGAGAGAATGACAGTTTACAGCAAGGATAAAGCAGGAGGACAGTGGAATGCCGGATGTAATGAAAATTTATAATCATTTTCCTGTAACAGTGCAAAATGCAGCATGTACGCTGAAGGGCATGTCTGTCCGGCACAAACGGTACAGCCCGTATTTTATGAAAAAATGGAAACAGTTTCAAAAGACAGGAACATATAGTTATGAACAGGTAAAAGAGTATCAGGATAAAAAATTGAAAAAGCTGCTGATTCACAGCTATGAGACGGTACCGTATTACAAGAAAGAGTTTGACGATTACGGGTTTAATCCATACAGATTTCAGCATGCAGATGAGATGGCAGTGCTTCCTATACTGACAAAGGATGTGCTCAAGGAGCATATTCAGGAATTTCTTTCATCTGCCAGGCTGAGTTCGAAAACATTTATTCATTTAACCGGAGGTACGACAGGAAAAGCACTGACCTATTATACAACCCTGCATGAACAGGAAATACAATGGGCTGTCTGGTGGCGTTACCGAAACGGGCTTGGCATCAGAATGGGCGACTGGTGTGCGGAATTTGGAAGCAAAGCGGTCGTTCCTCCTGAATGGAAGAAAGCTCCTTACTGGAGATTTGATTATGCAGAGCATAGGAAGTTTTTCAGTCCATATCACCTGAATGCAGATACAGTACGCAATTATGCAGAAGGGCTTTGCGGAGTGAAATGGGTGCACGGATATACATCGAAGCTGGCTGATATGGCATACTGGCTTGTCCAAAACGGGATTGTGATTCCCATGGAGCATATCACGGCTGGTGCGGAAAATCTGTATGATACACAAAAGAAACTAATCGAACAGGCGTTTGGAAACCGTGTATACCAGCATTACGGTCTTACGGAAGGGGCAGCAAATTTTTCGCAGAAACGGGATGGCAGACTCCGGGTGGATGAAGACTTTTGTTATGTGGAGTTTGTAAACAGCGGCAGAGAACAGGCTGTTGTGGGAACGCCTCTGCATTATTACCGTATGCCGCTGATTCGGTACGCAGCGGGAGATTACGCCAGGCTTTCCGAAAACCAGGACGGCGGTTTTCGGATTGTGGAAGCTTTGCATGGCAGAGACAGTGAGTATATTGTTACGAATCGGGGGACAAAAATCACAGCTGTGGAATTTGATGAGGAAATATTTGCAAAGGTCAGCCATGCAGCGGAGGCCCAGGTGGTACAAAAGTCCAGGGATGAGCTGGAAATCAGGGTAATCAGGATGGATGGGTATACTGTTGCAGATGAGGAAATGCTGATGCGCAGACTGAATGAGATTGTCGGGAGAGGCATGAAATATACGGTTTCTTATCCGGAAGAACTGGAAAGGGCTGAAAATGGGAAGTTCAAAATGGTTGTCAGGAATGATATTTAAAAATCAGGGATATGAAGTTAGAGGATAAGCAGATGAAGGTGGCAGTAGTAGATGTAGCCGCTGAAAGCAGCGGAGCGCTTTCTGTTCTATTGGATTTTTATGATTATATCAGACATTATTCACCAAAAGGAATATGCTGGTATTTTTTTACATCAGTCATAAGCCTGGAAGATACAGAAAATATCAGAACAATGAAAAGTCCGTGGATTAAAAAAAGCTGGGTATGCAGACTCATATGGGAAAAGCTGATATTTGTCCGGCAGGCAGAAAAGTATCGGTTTGATATTGTCATATCACTTCAGAATAAGGCACTGCCAGTAAAAAATGTGCACCAGATTGTATATTTTCACAATGCACTCCATTTTCTGCCGTTTAAAACAGTGCATCCGTTCGTAAAAATGGAGATTTCAGTTTTTCTTTACCGTGTCCTGATAACACCATATACGATGCGTTCATTTAAATATTGTCAGATGATTGTAACACAGACAAATGCTGTGAAGACAGAATTATTAAAAAACATTGGTAAAAAGCATGTTGCAGTGATTCATCCAGATATCAGTGTTCAGCCTTGTTTTGGTGAAAATTGTGTGAAAGGATTTTTATATCCCTGCGGGCCTGTTTCCTATAAAAATCATAAAATGATTATCGAAGCAGTACGACGGGCAGGAAAAGATTTCAGGGGAGAGATTCTTTTTACATTACAGGGTGATGAGAACAGGTACGCAAGACAGATTAAAGTTCTGTCAGAAGGATTTTCTAATATTAGATTTATTGGATTCCTTCCCAGGGAAGAATTAATGAAAAAGTATGAAGATTACGGGCTGATATTTGCCTCAGATGTAGAATCATTTCCGATTCCGTTTGCAGAGGGGATGGCTTATGGGACTCCGGTTATTGCAAGAGACCTGCCTTATGCAAGGGAAATATTAGAGAATTATGAGAATAGATATTTTTATAATAGTACAGGAGAACTGGCTGCATTATTAAAAAGAACCGGCAGTTATAAAAGATGTAAGGGAACTTGTACGGATGAAGATTCTTCCTGGGGAAAGTTTCTTAAATTAGCTGTGGGCAGAGATTTTTATTGAAAGGAGTATTTATTGAATCTGGTAATTTATACAAATATTTTAACTCCGTATCGAAAATATTTTTATGATCTTTTGTATGAGGAATGCAGAGAGAATGGAGACCAGTTTCATGTACTGGTAATGTCTGAAACAGAGCCAGGGCGCAGATGGAAATATAGTGATTTTGCTTCCTGCTATACACATCTTTTAAAAGGAAACAGTCTGGTGCGGGGGGGGGTATCCATACATATCAATACAAATCTGAAAAAAATGTTAAAAAAGCTGAAACCGGATTTGCTTGTCTGCGGCGGAAGCTACCTGTATCCCGGAGTATGGCTGGCATGCAGGTATAAGAAAAAGCTGAAGTATCAATGCTTTTTTTGGAGTGAGTCTCATTTAAATGAGAGCAGGAAATATCAGATATGGAAACTGAAATTACGAGAAATACTCAGACACAGGCTGTATCGAAGTTTTGACGGTTTCTGGGTGGCTGGAGAGCTGGCAAAAAGATTTGTGAGTAAATATGCGGCGGAAGAAAAACATATTTGTTTTGTCCCAAATCTGATTGATGAAAAAAGATATCTGGCACTGGCAGCTGGAAAACAAGAAAGGAATGTTTTTCGAAAGCAAAACGATATTCTGCCGGAGCGCAGGATTATGTTTTGCCCAGCCAGGCTGATAGCGGTAAAAGGTATTGTGCCGTTTTTAAAACTGCTGAAAAAATGACGTAATAAAGATGCTGTGACAATGTTAATCGCAGGTGAGGGAGAAGAAAGAGACAATATCAGAAAAGAAGCTGTGGGACTGGATGTCCGTCTTTTGGGGTATCGGTCAGAAAAAGAGGTAGCAGATTTATATGCTGTTTCAGATATTTTTGTACTGCCGTCTCTGTCAGACGCTAATCCGCTGTCATGTATTGAAGCAGCGTGGAGCGGACTGCCGCTTCTGGTTACGAAACATGTCGGTAATTATCCGGAACTTGTGAAAGAGGGAATGAATGGCTATGTTATTTCATATGCCAGAAAGGAGGAAGCGGTTAAAAAGATTGAAACGTTAATTGATAATTCTATGGAATGGTATCAAAAGGCAGGCAGGGCATCGGTTCAGATAGCAGGCAGATGGTATTCATCAGCAGAAACATCCAGACGCATTATAGAAGACAGCCGAATTTATTTAGGGGGAGATTCAAAGTGGTGAAGCTGTTAATTGTTGGAGATAATACATATGATATTTATGCCAGGGCATTTTATGAAGCTGCATGCAGAACCGGACAGGTGCGGGCTCATTTTTTTCATTATGGGAAGATGAATCTGGGAAAAATGAAAGGGAAACTGATTCGTAAGGCAGAGTTTCATTTTAGGACAGGGCCGGATGTGTATGCTGTGAACAGAAAACTGATTAAGAAATGCAGAGAGGAAAGATATGACCTGGTTTTTCTTTATTCGGCTGTGCTTATTTTTGAATCCACTGTCAGGCGTATAAAAGAAATGGGATGTTTTACAGCAGTATATTGTAATGACGATCCTTTTTCAAACAGCTTTCGAAGATTTTACTGGAAGAATGTCAGAAACAGCGTCAGGCATGCAGACATGGTGTATTCTTATCGTCCGGCAAATATAAAAAGATATTACCGCTGGGGTGCCAAAAATGTAAAACTGCTGCTGCCGTATTATATAGAATCGAGAAATTATTTTATAGAAGACAGTCAGATTCAAATGGATGTGCCGGACGTGGTTTTTATTGGACACAGAGAAGATGATAACAGGGATGAATATATCCGTGCACTTTTGGATCATGGCATAAAAGTCGGCCTGAATGACCACTGGTCAGATTTTGAAAGCGGCAGTCCGCTTATTACCATTCTTCCAAGTGATATGAATCAATATAATCTGATACTGAATAAATGCAGGATTGCTCTGGTTTTTTTGTCGGGAATAAACAATGATACGTATACCAGACGGTGTTTTGAAATACCAATTGTTAAGACGCTGATGATTGCTCCATACAATGATGACCTGGCAGAGATGTTTCAGGATGGAATCGAAGCAGTTTTGTATAAAGACAAAGATGATTTTGTAAAAAAAGTCCAGTATTACCTGAAAAATGATGAAGAATGTGAGAAAATTGCCAGGGCCGGATATACAGCCGTGAAAGAAGGCAAAAATGAAGCTGCTGACCGAATCAGGCAGATTCTGTCTGATTATAGAAAATTGAACCGCAGTAGCGCTGATATGGTTTTTGAGTAAAACGCATGGAGAAAATAGACATATGTATATTTTGTTCTTTTTGATGGCAGTTAACATAGCAGCCGGGCCTGTGCATGCTGCGGACATAGTTATGATTAGTTATATTGTCTGTAAAGTAATCAGACGTTCTGGAAAATTAAAGATGCAGAAAAAGTGGCTGCAGCTGTTTTTGATTCCGCCTGTAGTTATTTTGTTTGTAATCGGAATTAAAACGGTATTTTTTAGAGAAATACCTAATATAGAAAGTTTTCTGTTTATATTCAAGATAGCGCTGGCGGCCATTTATTCATATGGATTTTATCTGATATGTAATGAACAGAGAAAGTACAGCTTCAATATTTTACTGATTATTCTGTGCCTGCCACTGACAGTAAATATTCTGATGTATATTTCACCGCAGATAAATGCAGTTCTGACGAGGTTTTATGGAGTGACGCCATACCCGAATGCGGCCAGATTTGGCGGCATTTATGGCCAGGATGTGAATAGCCTGGGATTATATGCCACACTGGTTATGATAATCGGTTATCTGTTTCGAAAAGTACATATGGTAAAGTCTGTAATATTTGCAGCAAGTGAATTTTTGGGACTGGCAAATATTATATTATGCGGCATGAGAGCAGGCCTGATTGCTCTGGTGGTATGTATTTGCATTCAGTCCTTTTTTACATTGAATCAAGACAGAAGGTTTGTGATATGTATAAAGCAGATAAAAATGTATCTTAAATATCTGCTGGCTGGCCTGATTGTGTTTTTGCTGTTTTTAAGGTTTGGCGGTGTGTTTTTTTCAGAGAACCTGATGGAGAGTGTTTTGAACAGATTTTCTGTTGAAGGACTTTTTGTAGATTTTTTTGGAGTGAAAGAGGGAAAGGGAAATTTATATATTATCGGACATTATTTTATGTCGCAGATGGCAAGATGCAGGAATGACAGTATTTTATTTGGATATGATACATCCGTAGGCTGCGTAGATATTTTATACGGAGACATTTTTCTCAGATACGGAATGACAGGAATTATGGTTTTGGGAATATTTGCTGTGCATTCGTTAGCTTATGCAATGGAAAAAAAGCAGCGGAATATGTATCTGTTTTGGCTCTTATTTTCTGTGATAATTTCATTAAAAGGGAATTTTATACTTGATTCCAGATACATATTTTTAATCGCTTATTTATGCTGCTGTTTTATTCCCCGGATGAACGGAAGAGAAGATGAAGCGGGATGGAAGGGAAAACATGAGAATTTTATTTTTAATTGACCGGCTGTGTATCGGAGGTGCTGAACGGGTAGTGACGATTTTAGCAAATTCATTAATCAAAGAAGGGTGTACGGCTGGTATTTCCGTTTTCCATGTATCAGATAAGGATTATAAGACGGAACAAGAGGTTCAGGTCTTCTGCATGGGAAATGTCAAAGGGGACGGAACGTCATTGTTTTCGAAAATAAAAAGGATAAATCAGAGAAAGACACTGATAAAAAATGCAATCGAACAGTTTCAGCCGGATGTTGTAATCCCGTTTTTAGTTCCAATGGTAATTGAAACAGTATCAGCTGCAAAAAAGCTGAAAATACCAGTGATAGCGACGATGAGATGCAGTCTGGACAGTCAGGATTTTTTGAGAAAATGTTTTTATAAAGCAGCACTCGTAAAATGTGCTGCTGTTTTTTTACAGACAGAAAGCCAGAAAAACTATTTAAACAGGATGATTCGAAAGAAATCTTTTGTGCTTGCGAATCCGGTATCGCAGCATATGATTGACGCTGGAAGCAAGCGGAATTACCGAGACGAAATGAAAAGGTTTGTGTCCGTAGGAAGGCTTGAAAAGCAAAAAAATTATGAAATGCTGCTTGCGGCGGCTGCGCTGGCTGATGGAGGAAGCGGCAGTATGATACTGGATATTTACGGGGTTGGCAGTCAGGCAGGATTACTGGAAAAAATGATAAAAGAAAAGAACCTGTCTCAGAATGTTCGAATTTGCGGATGGAGCAGTCAGATTGAAACTGTGCTGACTCAATATGATGCTTTTTTGATGACTTCTAATTATGAGGGGATGCCTAACGCATTGATGGAAGCAATGGCGGCCGGTATGCCGTGCATAGTCACAGACTGTCCTACAGGACCAAGAGAATTGATTGGAAATAATGAAAGAGGCCTGCTTGTCAGGATGGGCGACATAGAATCTTTTGCCGATGCAATGAAATTATTTATGAAAAATCCCAAAATGGCAAAGGACTATGGCATACTGGCGGGAGAATATATGAAAAACAATTACTCCGCAGAGACGATATCAAAAAAATTATTGAATCAAATCTGCCGGGTTATCAATAAATAACGTCCGCTGGCAGTATTAAAAAATGAAAAGACAGCTAAAATTAAATTCTATCACATCAGTGATAACAAGTTTATTTACAATCCTGAATGGTTTAATTGTGCCGAAATTAATTCTGGAAACATTTGGTTCAGATATGAACGGACTTACACAGTCAGTTACTCATTTTTTAAGTTTTGCGAACATTTTGGATTTTGGAATCGCCAGCGTTGCAGCAACAGCGCTGTATAAACCGCTGGCCAGTAAAGATTATGCAGCGGTAAGCAGTGTTGTAAGTTTTTCAAATAAATATTTTAACTTTATAGCGAAAATAATGGCGGTTTATGTTTTGGTATTAATGCTGTTTTCAAGGATTATCATATCAGATGAATATCCAGGAATGCTGCTGTGGCCATTAACAGCTGTGATCGGGCTTACAGTGATAACCCAGGGGATTTTGGGAACAGCCTACAAGACGGTTTTTATTGCCGGTCAGGCGGGCTATATTGTGAACTTATTTAGTATGACAGCTATTTTTGCCAGTACAGTGTTTAGTATTATATTCATAAAAAATGGTGCGTCGATTGTTGCTGTAAAGGCGGTTCCTTTTACAGTTTATTTTATTTATTATATTGCAATCCGAAAAACAGCGGTAAAAAAGTACAGGCTGGACTGTCATTCAAATGATTCGAGTGATCCGATTAAACAAAAGAAGAATGCCATCGTACAGCATATTGCGTCGGTGGTTTTGAATGAAACGGATGTAATTGTACTGACGATGTTTTCAACGCTGCAAAATGTTTCGGTTTATACAGTCTATAATTTTGCAGCCGGAAGCCTGCGTACATTTATGGAAGGCTTTTTCAGCGGATTTCAGCCATTATTTGGAGAACTTTTAGCAAAAGATGATCGAAAAGGGCTTGTACATGTTTTTAAGCAATATGAATGGATGTTACATTTTGCTGCAGTTATGATTTTTGGCAGTGCCAGTATTATGATTACGCCTTTTGTTATGCTGTATACTAAAAAAGCCGGGGATATATCTTATTATCACCCGGTATTTGGCATGCTGATAACAGCGGCTGCAGCACTAATCTGTTTTCGGCTGCCATATACAGGACTTGCGTTTGCTGCTGGAAAATATAAGGAAACACAAATGTTTTTTATTGTTCCTATGGCAGTCAATATTATGCTGTCAGTTATTTCTGTCAGAAAATATCATCTGACAGGCATTGCAGCAGCGACATGTGCAGCAGTCATATTACAGACAGCGGTTTTAGCCAGATACGTTTATAAGAAGATATTGGAAATGGATATTCGTACAATTTTCAGGCAGCTGGCTGCTGATTTATTAGTTATAGCCGGTTCGTACATTCTTATGTACAGACTGGGGATACAGGCTGATTCCTGGGTGCAGCTGTTCTTCAGCGGGATAAAATGTGTGGCGGTATATTTTATTTTGTCTATAGCAGCTCATTATATTCTGTTTCGGGACAGGCTGTATTTTCTTTTCAGGGAAGCGGCAGAAATCTTTAAGAAGCTGTAAACTCAGGTAAAATATCAAAGGAGAGAAGTGAAAGATGAATCAGGGAGTATGGACAGACGAGGTAATTGAGCGTTTTTTTGCATATGCAGATTATGCGGGGCATGGCAGATACAGGCAGTATTTTTCAGACGTATCCGGGGATAAGGTGCTTAAATATATCAGACCTCATTTAAGGGGGGGGGTAAAGGAGGTTTTAGATTATGGATGCGGAATGGGTTATCTGGATAAACATTTATTAGAACAGGGATATCGCGTTACAGCAATGGATTTTACAAAGGCTTCCGTGACAGAAGTAAGCAAAAAATATAAAAATACAGATAATTTCCGGGGATGTTATTACTTTCCAGAGTTTGATGAAATGTGCGCTAAAAAGCAGAAAAAATTTGATGCGGTATTTATTTTTGAAGTAATTGAGCATCTTTCAGATTATTATTTAGAGAATCTGATGGAAAATTTAAGAAAATATTGTAAAAAGGGAGGATATGTCGTTATTACGACACCAAATGAGCAGGATTTATGGCAGGACATGGTTTACTGTCCATTTTGTGATACGGAATTTAATAGAATCCAGCATGTCAGATCCTGGAGCAGTCAGACTCTGGCGGAATTTCTTGAAAAAAATATGTTTGAGGTTATTTTTATGGAGGCGGTTACAGTGGGGGATTTATTTTCTGGAATAGATGTTAAGATTAAAAATATGGCCAGGGCTGCATGGAAAAAGTTAAAGTATCATCAGAATTTAGAGATACCGCCGAATCTTATTTGTGTTGCAAGATATCATCCTTAAAATTGCGGATGATACGGGAAAGCAGATGAAATAGTTTTTACAGATTAACATTTGCAGTGAATGGGGGAGAGGAGCAGACAGGATGAAATCGATAATCAGTATCGTTCGCCAGGAGCCGGCGTATGGGGGGGGCAGGACAATCCATATTACAGACCGTCTGAAAAATATCCAGAGTATATGTGGGAAGAGGTGAGCGGGAGCAATGCGGTTTATGACTCAGTCAGGGAAGCTTTGCATATTCAGGGATGGGACGCGGTTCATTATGGGACAAAGCTGTGGAATCCGTTTGGGGATATCATATCGGAAGGCGATACTGTATTGATAAAACCTAATCTGGTGATGGATTATAATCAGTCTGGGGAAGGAACGGAATGTTTGTTTACACAGCCGGATGTAGCTGCGCCCGTGATAGATTATACGGTACTTGCATTAGGGGGAACGGGAAAAATTCTGATAGGCGATGCACCCATGCAGGAATGTAATTTTGAAAGATTAATCAGGGACAGCGGATACGAAAAATTGCTTTCTTATTACCGTCAAAAGGGAGTAAATATTTCTCTGATTGATATGCGCGGATTGAAAACAAGAGTATGTTCCGGAGTGAGGATTCAGGAAACAGTCGCAGATAAGTATGGAAAGGAAATAGATTTGGGGCTGCAGTC
This sequence comes from uncultured Eubacterium sp., assembly GCA_947384955.1. Taxonomy (GTDB): domain Bacteria; phylum Bacillota; class Clostridia; order Lachnospirales; family Lachnospiraceae; genus Eubacterium_J. The sequence continues at coordinate 69,925 of CANDJC010000004.1, forward strand.
GGAACATGCGAAAAGTAATGTAAATCCGAAATGGTACAGAGTTACAAATTATAATCCAAGACTGATGAATGCGCATCATACAGATACGAAACATGAATATTGCATTTCACCATATCTTTTGTCTGCAGATGTAATCATTAACATGCCAAAGCCCAAGACGCATAGAAAGGCGGGTATGACAGGAGCATTAAAAAATTTTGTGGGAATTAATGTGCGAAAAGAATACCTGCCGCATCATACGAAAGGCGCCTTTATGAAATACGGGAAAGGAGGAGATGAGTATCTGTTTCCTAATTTATTCCGCGGATTACAGTCCATAGTCCTTGACAGAAGGAATGAATGCATTTCAGATGGGAAGTATCATCAGGCAGGAATATATCAGATAATAATCAAAATTCTTTCAAAAGCCGTGAATCTGACAAAAAAGGACTGTTATAGCGAAGGAAGCTGGTATGGGAATCATACGATTTCAAAAACAATCATGGATTTAAATAAAATTGTGTTATTTGCTGATAAAAACGGAAATATGCAGGAAAATGTGCAAAGAAAGATTATCATTGTTGCAGATATGATTATAAGCGGAGAAAAGGAAGGCCCTGTAGCCCCATCCCCCAAACCTGCCGGTATGATTGCTGTTGGTACAGACCAGGCAGCATTTGACAAAACGATAGCGCTGCTGATGGGGTTTGATCCGGAGAAAATACCTACACTTGCAAACATTCGGCAGCTGAATGGAAAGTACAGCTTTAATAATAAGAAAGAAATAGTAATTCTTTCAAACGATAAAAGCATAAATAATAAAAAACCAGAAGAACTGACTGTAAAAGAAAGACTAAATTTTATCCCTTCTCAAGGATGGCTGGGACATATAGAAAAGGCAGATAAGTAAGAGCAGCTGTCAGTTATTTTATTAAAAAAGGTATCATGACTATGAATATTTCGACGTTATACGGTTTTATTTATGATAAAAAAACAAGATTTTCCATATTGGAGCACATGGGATTTTATCACATTCTGTCAGATAAAAATTATCTTAGAAAATCTTTTAAAGTAAGGACCGGATGTGATTTGAATCTGGATCATCCACAGACATTTAATGAAAAACTTCAATGGCTGAAATTAAATGACAGAAATCCATTATATACTGTAATGGTAGATAAATATAAGGTAAAAGATTATGTTTCTAAGAAAATAGGAAAAGAACACATTATTCCGACAATAGGAGTATGGAATCATCCGGATGAAATAGATTTTCACTCTTTGCCGGATCAGTTTGTATTAAAATGCAATCATAATTCTGGCGGGCTGTATATTTGCAGGGATAAAGCAAAATTTGATACGAATAGTGTGAAAAAAGGACTGGCGACCGCGCTTAAGCATAATTATTATTTTCAAGGGCGGGAATGGCCATATAAAGATGTCCCGAGAAAAATTCTGGCTGAAAAATATATGACGGATGAGTCTGGTGTGGAACTAAAAGACTATAAGATTTTTTGCTTTTCAGGACAGCCGAAATTTATTCAGGTTGATTTTAACCGTTTTGCAGTACATAAAAGGAATTTATACACTTTGGACTGGCAGTATATTGATGCTGAGATACAATTTCCTTCTGACAGAAACATCATCATAGAGAAGCCGGAAAAGCTGGATGAAATGATAAATATTGCAAAAATTCTGTCAGACGGGCTGCCTCATGTAAGAGTTGATTTGTACAGTGTTCGGGACAAAGTATTTTTTGGAGAACTTACTTTTTATCATGGATCTGGCTTTGAGAAATTCTCTCCAGAAAATTTTGGGTATACCGTAGGGAAATGGCTGCGTATTGAATGAAAGAAGCTGAAAACAAAGGAGTATAGAATATATGAAGCAATATGGGAAATGGATAAAACTGTTATGTACGAATCCGGAATGGATGCTTCCATATCTGACAGAAAAATTGTCGGGGGGGGGTATTCGGATGGATGATGAAGCATATGTAAAGCTGATTTATAAGTTTAGAAATGGCACAGAGCTGAATTTAGAGCATCCAAAGACATTTACAGAAAAACTCAATTGGATGAAGATTCATGACAGGCGGCCTGAATATACAATAATGGCAGATAAATACCGTGTAAAAAAGTATATTGCCAGAAAAATCGGAAAGGAATATGTTATTCCGCTGCTGGGTGTATGGAATCATGCCAGAGATATCGATTTTAAAAAACTGCCAGAGTCTTTTGTATTAAAAGTAACGCATGATTCGGGCGGGGTACTGATTTGCAGAGATAAGGATGATTTTGATGTTAAGAAGGCCAGAAATTTTTTGGAAAAAAGACTTAGAAATAAGTTTGCTTATCGGGGACGGGAGTGGCCTTATCAGAATGTGAAACCCAGAATTATTGCAGAAACGTATATTGAGAATCTGTCAGACAATAATTATAAATTTTTCTGTTTTGATGGAGAAGTAAAGGCACTGTATGCAGCTCCTTACAGGGAAGCAAGTGTAGATTATTTTGATGCAGATTATAATCATCTGGATATTATTACAACACTGCACCAGTGTGCACCGATTCCGCCGCAAAAGCCGGAATCTTTTGATAAAATGAAGCAGCTTGCTGAAAAGATTTCCAAAGGCTATAGGGAAATGCGGGTTGATTTTTATGATGTGGATGGCAGGGTATATTTTGGTGAAATAACATTTTTTCATGAGGCTGGGTTTGAACCTTTTATTCCTGATAAATGGAACAGGATTTTTGGGGACTGGATGAAGCTGTCCTGACTGTGTGTACTCTGATAACATACAGTATTTTGCAGAATGCCGTACGGTGATAGAAAGAAAGGAAAACGATTTTGAAAATATTATCTGTATTCGGAACAAGGCCGGAAGCAGTGAAAATGTGTCCGCTTATTCTGGAAATGAAAAAGCATAAAGAAATAGACTGCCGGGTATGCCTGACCGGCCAGCACAGGGAAATGCTCCGCCAGGTGATGGATGCCTTTGAAATCCGCGAAGACTACAATCTGGACATCATGCAGGAAAGACAGACACTGACTGCAGTAACAATGCGCGTGCTGGAAAGAATGGAGCCTGTGCTGCTGGACGCGCGGCCGGATCTGGTTCTGGTGCACGGGGACACCACGACTTCCTTTGCAGCAGCGCTGGCAGCTTTTTACCGGCAGATACCTGTAGGGCATGTGGAGGCAGGGCTGCGCACGGGAAATATGTATTCCCCGTTTCCCGAAGAGATGAACCGCCTGCTGACGGGCAGAATTGCTTCTTATCATTTTGCGCCTTCCGCAAAAAGCAGGGAGAATCTTTTAAGGGAGCATGCCGGCGGAAATATTTTTGTTACCGGCAATACAGTGATTGATGCATTTAAGACAACGGTAAAAGATAATTACATATTTCATAACCCGGTCCTGCGCGGCATTGACTGTTCGAAGCGCAGGGCTGTTTTGGTTACCGCCCACAGAAGGGAAAACACGGGGCGTCCCCTGGAGCAGATATGCCGTGCGGTGAAGCGGCTGGCAGAAAGATACGACGATGCAGAGATTATTTATCCGGTTCATCCAAGCCCGGCAGTGCGGGAAACGGTCTTCTGCCTTCTGGGAAGCCAGCCGGGAGTGAGGCTGTTAGAGCCTCTGGATGTCCTGGATATGCATAACCTGATTGCAAGATGCTTTCTGGTGCTGACGGATTCCGGGGGCCTGCAGGAGGAAGCGCCTTACTGGGGTAAGCCGGTTCTGGTTCTGCGCACGGAAACAGAGCGGCCGGAGGCTGTGGAGGCCGGGACTGTAAAAGTGGCAGGGGTCAGGGAGGAAGATATTGTCAGGCTGGCAGGTGGACTGCTGGAAGATTCGAAGCGGTATTTAAGCATGGCAAATGCTGTGAATCCGTATGGGGACGGACATGCGAGTGAACGGATAGTAAATGTGATTTTAAAGTTTTTATGAAGTTTATATAGCATATCACAAAGGCTTGACTGACAGGAAAATATTTTTGGCAGTTTTATGACAATTTGTTTTTCTTTTTTCCAAATGTGTACCTTCTGGTCATAACTTATTAACGAAATTGCATATTTTATCATAGAATATGCTTAAATCTTAAATTCCCGAAACAGTTCTTCCAGATACTGTGTATTTTCAGAAGCCCTGCGCAGGTCATCCAGCCTGTTTTCGCGCAGCAGAAGCTGATACAGAACCAAAACCCGGTTCTGACCCTGTACCCGGCCCTGTTCCAATCCCAGTTCTAATCCGTCTTCCTGTCCTTCCCGGTAAGTGTTTTCCATATGCAGTTTCTTATCATATTCTGTCAAAAACATTTCCAGCACCTCGCTTTTGCTCTGCATCAGTATGTCTTTCAGAACATCCTGCTGGATGCACGTATCGATTGCAGTGTTTACAGCGCGTTCCAGCGGCATCCCGAAGCTTAAGTTCTGTTTCACTTCATAAACAAATCTTGCATATTCCCGCAGTCTCCCGCAATTTTGCATCAGTTCCTGATATCTGGATTCGCAGGCCGTCCTTTTGGAGTCACAGTCTGCAGGTACTGTTTGTCTGAACTGTTATACTGAGTGAAACAAAAGTTAATTTTACCCTTTATGGATATTCACATTGAACGACTTGTGTGATATAATTAAAAAACTAGTACACTGCAGACAGAAGCGTACCAGGAAGACACAGTGATTGTACAGCAGAAACCAGCGGCAGGCAGGAGGCATCGGGATGAAGGGGAAGATTTGTTCTGTAATTAGCGAAAAAAATTTTGGATTCATACGAAGTGAAAATAATGAAAAGATATTTTTTCACTTTAGCGAGATTCAATTCCGGGGAGATGTAAAACCAGGGATAAAAGTGGAATTTGAGTATGGAACCAATAAAAAAGGAAGGACGGCAGTTCAGATTGTCAGGCAGAAGCGGAAAAAGCCAAAGAGATGGGATGATTTAATCGGTTTTATCGAGCATGCTGAAATTGACGAAGAGAGCAGAAAAATTCTGCTGAAAAATCTGGCTCAGTTCCGGCAGCAGGAACTGCATATACTGATTGCGGGACCGACCGGGGTTGGGAAAAGTTCTACGATTAATGCTTTGTTTGATACGGAAGTCGCTGAGGTTGGATATGGTGTTGATGCGAAGACAGACAGGATTCAGGAATGGAAACTGGACGAGAATCTGTATCTGCATGATACGCCCGGATTAGGTGACGGGGCTGCAAAAGACCTGGTGTATAAGCAGATGATAAAAGCAGAGCTGGAGAAGAAAAATTCTGACGGCAGTGCGGTGATTGATGTAGCTTTGATTATTATTGACGGTTCCCACAGGGATATGGGAACGTCTATCGATTTGATTAACGAGACAATTATTCCCAATATGGAAGATAAGTCAAGGGTGCTGGTTGCCATTAATCAGTGTGATATGGCGGACGGAGGAAGAGGCTGGAATAAAAAGGGCAATTTCCCGGATAAAAAACTGGTGCAGAGACTGAATGAAAAAACAGAGTCTGTCCAGCGCAGAATCAAAGAATCTACCGGGGTTGATGTTCAGCCCATATATTATTCTGCGCTGCATAAATATAATATATCGAAACTGTTAAGTTTTATTATTAAATGTACTCCCGTAAAAAAGCGTTTTTTTTATATCGACAATCTGAATCATGATGAACAGATTTGGAGATACAATGACAGAAACACATACGATTATGAAAACCGGTATTCCGGCAGAGATGTATATAACAGGTATGAGGATTTATCGAATGAGGTATCAGATTTAAATCAGTCAGTCAGGGATATGGAGAAAAGTATTGACAGAATTCAAAGCCGCAGCGAAGCACAGGCAGAGGTGAAAAAAGAGTATCGGGAACTGTCAGACGGGATTAGCAGTTTAAAGAATACGGTTCGAAGATTAGAAACGGATTACCAGCTAAATAAATCAGATTTGCAAAAATCTGTAACGGGTATTGAAAGAACATATCGTCAAAGCGTGTCGGATTTACAGAAATCCGCAGCAGGAATGCAGGAAACTTATCAAAAACATACATCGGATTTGAAAAAATCTGTGGCAGACATACATAAAACATACCAGCAGGAAGCGGCAGAGCTGTTTACAGAAGCATTAGATGAAGTATCCAGAGAAATTAGCAAAGGAAGCAAAACTTCTATCAGCTTTTCCTTCAGGGAGACAGTTCAAAATGTGTCAGAGGGTATTTCGGCAGGGGCGCAGACAGGCGAGAATATCGGAAAAGTCATTCCGGTCATTGGAAAAGGCGCTGGCAGAATCATAGGCGGTGTAATCGGAGGTGTTGGCGGACTGCTAAAATCGATATTCCGCTAATCTGGAAAACCGGTCGGAGTCTGACAGAGATGCTGACTGTCTTTGAGAGCAGGCTGTTTTTAACTGGCAGGTTTTCAGAAAGCCGGTTTCATTTTGCATGCAGATATCGTATAATAGAGCTTGTGAAATATTGCAGGTTATGGAGGTAACACAATGAACAGGAAACTTGAAAAAATAAAATATGATTTTATAGAGCAAGTGAAAAATATGGACGGTGTCTTAGGTGCATGGAATTTTGGTTCGGAAATACATAATTTGTCAGATGACTATTCTGATGCAGATATTGTGCTGCTTGCTGACGGAAAGCAGTTTGACCAGTTCACGTTTTATGTGGAAAAATGTTTGAAAAATATTAATGTTAAAATAATCTTGTGCTGGCCGGAGAGATTTAACAGTGAAGCGATTATAAATAACGGCTACCTGTTATTAAGCGGTTCCGATATTTTTCAGTTCGATGTTTTTTTGCTAAACGCCGAAAGATTAGATGACAATATGTGCCGTCTGCATTATACAGGGATTAAAAAAACAGACATTATTTTTGATAAAACAGGTATCGTCAATGAGCTGATAAATCTGCGCCTGACAGGAGATTTGTGGAGTGATGATGTATCCTGCCTTGAAAAGACATACTGGTATCACGCAAACATGACAGGCAAGTATCTGAAAAGAAAGGACTATTTCAAACTGAATCAGGTTCTGCATACAATGTATGAAACACATATATCCATGCTGCTTTCCGGTTTTGATAAAATTACATGGGGAGGAAGTGCGAATAAATTACATTTTATTCCCATAGAAAAACAGGCGCATTTGAAAAAGTATTACTGTCCTGAAAATCTTGATGGCGTAGAGCAGAACCTGGCAGGCTGTATGAGATGGTTTCAGGAGGATACAAAAGAGGTTTGTAACTTAAAGGGACTGCATTATTCCGCATATCTGGGGGATACGGTAGTTAATAACTGGATAAAAGTGATGGGATGTTAAAATTTTTTAGCGAAAATATCTGTAATGCGGACGGTTCTTCCCGGTAAGTGTTTTCCATATGCAGTTTCAAATCATATTTTGTCAAAAACTTTTCCAGTACATCCTGCTGAATGCACGTATCAATTGCTGCGATTTAGTTTCACAATAATAGTAGCATTCAGGATAAAAATATGCTACTATTTACAGGATGAAAAACCAGGTGAAAATCGGGTAAAAAGGAGGCATTGTATGTGGTATGTGTTGCAGACCATGACTGGCAGGGAGGAAGCGCTTGTGGATATGGTAAAGAAAACGGTTCCTTCCAGCCTTTATGAGGACTGTTTTATTGCCTATTATGAAAGGGTCTGGAGGAAACAGCAGAAAAGCATTGTGCATATCGAGAGGCTGTTTCCGGGCTATGTATTTGTGATTTCGGACGACCCGGACGGGCTGTTTTTGGAATTAAAGCATATTCCGGCAATGGTAAAGCTGCTTTCTGACGGGGATTTTGGCTTTGTTCCGCTCAGGGCGCAGGAGGAGGCTTTTTTTGGAGAGCTTTTAAAAGACGGGGGGATTGCCAGGCTTTCTTATGTGGAGAAGGACAGAAACGGGCATGTGTACCGCGTATCCGGGCCTTTGCATAATTATATGGGACAGGTTGTGAGGTATCAGTTTAAGAAACGGTATGCGATTATCCGTTTTGAACTGCTCGGAGAGGAGAAGACGGCGGCGCTCGGGATTATTCTGAAAGAGGATATTGAACAGGAGTTAGCGTATGGCAAAGTAGAGGCGCCGGTACGCGTGCCGGAATTTTATGAGACGCAGATGCCGGAGCCGGAACAGGAAAGTGCATTCAGAACAGGGGATCTGGTCAAGGTAACATCGGGCTCAATGGACGGGATGGACGGAGTTGTCTGGAGAGTCGGGAAAGGCGTTGTGGAAATCGGGGTGCATCTGTTCGGGCAGGATGTGTCGGTGGAAGTGCCGGTGGATGATGTCTGCAAGGTATGAACACGACAGAGACAGGTATACGGCGGGGAAAACAGAATTGGCAGTTTTATTAAATTATCAAAATCCTGTAAAGGCTGAAATTCCTGCCTTAACAGGATTCCGATAATTTAATTTACATCAGCTAAGCAGTCACGTCCTGAATCTGTATGGCGGTATGTTAAGCTGGCTTTGCAAGTCAGTCGTTTGGAATGATTCCAGCCATGCGCAGCAGATAACGCGCATTTGATGTTGTGCTGCGTCCTTTTTTTATTTTATAATCAAATAAAATCTGATTCTGTTCGTAATGCTCCTCAAAATAATAGTTTTCTGCATCCGTTTCACGGGAATTTTCTAACTCGCACAGTTCAAAATCATGTGTGGTCAGTATCGTAAAAGCGAGGGGCTGTGAAAGTTTTTTCACGGTTTCTTTTGCCGCAAAAATCCGGTCTTTTGAATTTGTTCCCTTATAGATTTCATCGATAAGCGCTATCATCGGAGCTTGTTTTTTTCCGATGTCAGTCATTCGCTTGATACGCAGAAGTTCTGCATAAAAAGTAGAAATGCCTTCGCTGACATCATCCTGTACCCGCATGGACGTACATAGTTCCATTGGTGAGACAGCGAGGTTTTTAGCGGTGCAGAAACCTCCGGCATAAGCAGGTATTAAATTCACGCCGATGCTGCGCAGAAAGGTTGTCTTTCCAGACATATTAGAACCAGTAATGACGCAGGTATGGTGCGTTAATTCAAAATCATTTCCGACGGCATCGGATTCTTTTAAAAGCGGATGCCTGAGCCCTTCGGCAGAAAATACAGGATGCAGGGCGTCTGATTTGATGTCAGGCATTGTATGCACTTCTTTTACGCGGGATATCACGCACAGGCTGATAAGTGCCTCAGCTGTTCCGGCTGCTTCCAGCCAGGTTTTGATGCTGTCCTGGTATTTTTCTTTCCATTGAAGATATCGTTCCACACAGCGGAAGTCATAAAAAAACAGGGCGCTGTACAGAATAAACGCGAACAGGTTTTTGCGGATGACAACAGATTCTGTAATCGCTTCCAGCTCTTTTAAAGCGGTGCAGGCGCTTCCATTCTTCGTCAGGGTATTCTGTAACTGTTTTAAATAATCACAGGTAAAAGTCTCTTCTTCCAGTGCTTTTAACAGTTTCTGGTATGGCATGACAGACTGGTTCATCCGGTATATCGGAACTAGCAGCCTGTTGTTTTTCTGGTAAGCAGCAAGGCAGAGCAGCAGCTGGAGAGATGTTAAAACTGAAAAACCGGATAGAAACAGGCTTCTTTGAAAACCCAGCATAAATAATAACAGAAATATCAGCGTAACCACAGGTAAAATCAATGCAGCTGCTTTGCATAACGGGCGAAAGCGGGGTCTGCAGTCTTTGGAATGTAATAAATGTTCCATCGTTTTTTGCGCATCAGCGTATGAAATATTTCGAAGTCTTCTTGCGGCGGTTTCAAACTCTAAGCAGAAAGAATGTTTTTCTGCAAGTTCCACAGCAGCCTGCTGGCGTTTTCGAATCTGCACCGGGTCTTTTTCCTGGCGGCTCAGCCAGCCGGCAAGAAGGTCCTGACCCTGAACTGTGCTGGCTGTACAGATATACTGATAAAGGGAATTTCTGCCGAAAATATCCAGGTCCGCGGCTTCCTGGAAGCTGTCATGGAAATACCGTTCTCCGGTTATGGAAAAGTTTTTCCAGCCGTCGCCGTAACGCGCAAGATAGTCTTCCAGCACAGATTTGCGGCTGTTTAATTCATCCAGCTTTTCTTTTATCTGACTATGGCGGCGGACCAGCAGGAGGAAAGCGGCAAGGGCGGCTGCAGAAATTGCATAGAGTACGGGATTTTTCTGACTGCAGCCGATGCAGAATATGAGAATGGCACAGGCGGAAGTGATGCCGCGCCAGAATGTAATCCGGCTGCAGGAATGGTCTGCTTTATGCAGCTGTTTTTGACAGTCTTCTAGATTTTTTTGGTAAGTGGCAGGATGCATCAGAGGTTCTCCTTTTTGTGTTTTCTTGATTCTATTATTAGAAAGAATGGGTGTTTTGTCAAGAGAGAAAGTTCAGACAGAGATGGGATTCGTTTTGTGTGGGGATTTGGGCAGAATGCTGTAATGGGTGTGCAGATTTATGGTTAACTGATAGCTGTAGGTTGATTCTGACGGGACGCCGGACGGGGAAATTTTTTCCTTCTTATGTTCCGCTTCCAAAAAGCAG
>CANDJC010000005.1 GCA_947384955.1 uncultured Eubacterium sp.
TCACAGGAATCCGGTGCATCTTCCCGTCACCCGGCGTCCGAGAGGCCATTATCATCCTCCCCCAGTCTGAAACTGTTACCCTGTTCCATCATTTAACAGGATGTTTTCTTCAAGAAACATTGTAATTTTTGTATAATCCTGTTACAATAAAAAAGAGCCAGAATGATACAATCATACAATGGCGACAGAATGAAGAAGCTATCGTACAGGCTGGAAGGGGGAGGGCGGCTTATGAAAGAAATTTTATTATCGCCGGTATTTATATGGCTGGCATTTATGATTATTTTTATTGCTGCAGAAATTATTACAGTCGGATTAACAGGCATATGGTTTGCAGGAGGGGCATTGACTGCACTGCTGGCTGCTCTGGCTGGATTTTCTCCGGTTCTGCAGTCTGTTTTGTTCTTTGCGGTATCGTTTGTACTGCTCTTTTTTACCAGGCCGTTTGCATTAAAATATGTGAAACCGCATAATATTAAGACAAATTATGAAGATGTGATAGGCAGGGAGGTTCAGGTTACCAGGCGTATAGATAACCGGGCTGAAACAGGGACTGCTGTGTGCAACGGCCTGGAATGGACGGCGAGAAGTATCGATGACGGGATTGTGATTGAAGCCGGGGAGTCGGCTTTTGTAGAAGAGATTAAAGGCGTAAAGTTATACGTGAGGCTTAAAAAAGAGATTTAGACGAACTGTGCTGGAGGAAGAGACAAATGCCAGGTTTTACGACACATTATTTATTTGGGGTAAATAATATAAGGAAGCTCAGGAGTGAAGCTGTATGCGGGACTCTGCTGCAAAGCGTCTACCGGTATAAAACGGTATTTCAGCTGGGGCTGCAGGGACCGGATATTTTTTTCTATCATCTGGCTTCGCAGCTTAGGAAGATAAGGCCGGGGTCTATTGTGCATACAAGATGGACAGGTGATTTTTTAAAATGTCTGATAGAAGCGCCGGAAATTTTTCTGACGGAAGAGGAGCAGCAGACAGCGCAGGCATATGCGGCTGGCTTTATTGGCCATTATGTACTGGATATGCATATGCATCCGTATGTATACTTCCGCACGGGTATCGGTGAGGAATTAAAGAAAAAAGGGTATGCAGATCATATCGGGCTGGAATCGGATATAGATGCTGCTTTGCTGATGCGTTATGCAAAATGCTGGCCCTCCTGTTTTCCGTACTGGAAAGCGGTTGCCTTTGATGCAAAGACGCTGAATACCGTTTCGACTGTATTGTTTTATGCTTATAATATGGTATTTCCGGAACTTGCGCTGAGCAAAAGGTTTTTAGCGGGAGGAATCCGTTCGATGCAGATTGGGACCCGGCTGACATATAATCCGCATAATTATAAACGCCGGGTACTGGAAAAGATAGAACGGATTCTGCTGGGCCGTCCGCAGATTTCACCTGTCATTCCAAGTGATAATCTGCAGTGCCGTAAAGATCCGCTGAATTTAGAACACAGACGGTGGCATCATCCATGGACAGAAGAAGCGTGCAGGGACAGTGTGCCGCAGATGATTAAAAAAGCCTCCTTATATTACCAGAAGGCTTTGAAAAATCTGGACCGTCTGTATTCAGCAGACCCATATGACGACGGGTATGAGACTTTTATGGAACAGCTGTGCCAGTTCCTCGGCCAGAAATCTTATCATACCGGATTAGACTGGGTATTAGGTGAAAGGGTTTATGCCTGAGCCTTTATAAAATCTTCAATCTGATGCCATATAATATCCATCAGGCGGCTGCGGGTCTCAGCGCCTGCCCAGGCAATATGAGGCGTAATCAGCAGCCGTTCGCTTTCTTTTACTGTCAGGAGGGGATTATCGGCGCACATTGGCTCGGCGCATAATACATCAAGGCCGGCAGCGGCGAGTTCATGTGCGTTTAAAGCATCGGCAAGGTCCTGCTCGCATACGATTGGGCCGCGCCCGAGATTTAAAAAGAATGCACTTTTCTTCATTTTCTGAAATGCATCCCGGTTCATCAGTCCTTCAGTCTGTGCTGTTAATGGCGCATGAACAGAAATGATGTCAGACTGGGAAAGCAGTTCATCAAAAGAAACCCGCTCATATTCCGGTTGGTTATTTTTTCCGGTTGTGGAATAATAAATTACGCGGCATCCAAACAGGGAAGCAATCTGTGCTACTCTCTTGCCGATTGCGCCAAGTCCGATAATACCCCAGGTCATACCGTTGATTTCATGAAATACATTGGAAAAATGTGTGAATGTAGTATTTCCAATGTATGCTCCGCTTTTTACATAATTATCATAATAAGCAAGCTTTTCAAACAAATAAAGCAGCATTGCGAATGTATGCTGTGTGACACATTCTGTAGAATAACCAGCTACATTACGCCATTCAATACCCCGTGCCGCTAAGTAGTTCTTATCCAGATTATTAGTTCCGGTTGCAGTAACGCAGATGAGTTTTAAGTGCGATGCCTTTTCCAGCGTAAAAGCATCTGCCCGCATTTTGTTAAGTATAAGGATATCAGCGTCTGCAGCCCTCTCTCTCATTTCTTCCGGGGTGGAAAATCCGTAATAAGTTACATTCCCAAGTTTTTCAAAATGCGTCAGGCTGATGTCTCTGCCAATTGTGTCGGCATCTAAAAAAACGATGTTCATTATAATCGCTCCTTTCTAAAATGGCTGGGATAAATTGTTACGATTTTGATTCTAAAATTTGGAAAAAGTCTTAAAATTATTAGAAAACTATGGTATACTGATTTATTATATCATCAAATATCCGTCGCAATCAAGTATTTGCAAACCACAGCAAAATGGACCAGGAGATATGACTATATGGCTGAAAAGAGGAGAAATGTATTGCTCCAGGGCGGAATTCTGGCCGGAGCAGGCATTATTACAAAGGTAATTGGATTTGCATACCGTCTTCCTATGGGAAATATGATGGGGGAGGAAGGAAACGGGCTGTATTCAGTAGCGTTTGGAATTTATGGAATTGCTTTGACCATATCGTCTTATAGTCTGCCTCTGGCTGTATCTAAGATGATATCTGCCAGACTTGCAAAAGGAGAATACCAGAATATGCGCAGAGTGCTGGCGAATGCGCTGGTTTATGCGCTGATTGCGGGTCTGTTAGCTATGAATGTACTGTACTTTGGCGCTAATGTCCTTGAAGGACTATACAATCGTCCTGGGATAGAAAAACCGCTGCGTGTCTTAGCTCCGACAACCTTTATTGTGGCACTGCTGGGCGTGTTTCGCGGATATTTTCAGGGACACGGTGAAATGGTGTCTACATCGGTTTCCCAGATTTTGGAGCAGATTGTAAATGCGGTAGTCAGTGTATTTGCTACATGGCAGTTTATGCGGATGTATGCCGGGAAAGAAGATGCATCAGCGTATGGTGCTGCCGGCGGCACGCTTGGCACGCTTGCAGGGGCATTTATAGCCTTGATTTTTATTATGTATTTATTTGTTGCGAACCATAAGCGGTACCGGCACAGGCCGAATCCGAAGGAGCAGCTGGAGACAGGAAGAGAGATTTACAAAGCTCTGTTCTTAACGATTATTCCAGTCATACTGAGCCAGACGATATATCAGATTGGATATACGATTGACGACATTATGTTCGGACAGCTGATGGAACGGAAAGGATTTACGGATCAGGTTGTTGCATCTTTGCAGGGGGTATACAATACGCAGTATAATCAGCTTATCAATCTGCCGGTGGCAATCGCGACGGCTATGGCCGCATCCACGCTTCCAAGCATTGTACTATCCAGAATGCAGAACGATATGGAAGGCATGCATCAGAAGATTACACAGGTGATTAAGGTAAATATGGTCATTGCATTTCCGTCAGCTGTGGGTCTTGCGGTATTGGCAGAGCCATTTATGCAGATGCTGTTCCCTAGTCTTGTGACTTACCGGCCTCAGGCAGTGATGCTTTTAATGACAGGTTCAAGTGCCGTCATCTTTTATGCACTGTCAACATTAACAACTTCTATATTACAGGGAAATAATTACATGAAGCTTCCGGTCATACATTCAGCAGTCTCATTAGGAATACATGTTGTTCTTCTGGGGATATTACTTGTATTTACTGATTTGGGAATTTACGCACTGGTCATCTGCAATGTCATTTTTCCGCTTGTAGTAAGTGCATTAAACTGCCGCTCGATAGGCCGCAATGTGGGATACAGATGGGAATTTCTCAATACCTTTATCAAACCGCTCCTGGCATCTGCCGCAATGGGAATTGTAGCTTTTGCGATTTATCAGGAGCTTGGAAGCGCCTTTGATAACGTTTATATTGTATCAGTCATAGCGTTTGGAGCCGCTGTAATTGTATATGGCGTAGTAATTTTACAGATACGCTGTTTTAGTGAGGATGAACTGGAATCTATACCGGGAGGAAGATTTCTGGCACGTCTTATGCGCTGAAATGGAACGTCTGCTTCATTTGAATACAGCCTTAGCTTTAAGTGAAAAAGCCTTTCTTATACTGAATACTGAAAATATTAAGAGGAAAAATGTGTAATAAAATGTAAAAAAATATGCTGTTAAGGCGGTTTTCAGCTTTTTGGCAGCAGAAAGCACATGGAGATTTATGTATAAAAAACGGTATTTTACAGATACTACAACGGCACAAAGTAAAATCTGTAAATGGAGGAATTTTTCATATGAAGGCAACAGGAATAGTCAGGCGTATAGATGATTTAGGAAGAGTTGTAATTCCCAAAGAAATTAGAAGGACTTTGCGGATTCGGGAGGGAGATCCTCTGGAAATATTTACGGACCGTGAAGGTGAGATAATCCTCAAAAAGTATTCTCCGATAGGCGAATTAAGCGAATTTGCCGGACAGTATGCGGAATCGCTGGCTCAGACGACAGGCATGCTGGTTTGTATCACAGACCGTGATCATGTGATTGCTGCTTCCGGAAATGGGAAAAAAGATTTTGAGGGCAAGCCTATCAGTCATCAGCTGGAATGTATTATTGAAGATAGAAACAGCATGATAGCCAGCAAGGAAGAGAGCGATTTTGTCAAAGTGACCCTGGATGATAATGGGGATTTTGCGTCACAGGCAATCAGTACGATTATCTGTGAAGGAGACGCAATCGGCTCTGTGATTCTTTATAATAAAGATGAAAAGACCAAAATCGGAGAAACAGAAAGCAAGCTGGCGATGACGGCGGCTGGTTTTCTTGGCAGACAGATGGAACAGTAGTCTGTATAAGATAAAAATGGAAAGGCAAAAATCTTAAAATAAAATATATAATTAATAATATAGAAAAAGACAGGTCAGCCGTATTTCAAAATTGATGCCTGAAAAACAGTTTTGCACCGGACTGAATACGGCTGACAGTCTTAATAAGACTATTAAATGCAGAATGAATTTACCTGGCTGTAGTTTGAATAGGAATATCAGTCATCTTCATACTCGGCTTCTACTTCTGTCACGTCTGCATGATTTACAAGAAAATTAAGAACCATATCTTCTGAAAGCTGTCTGCGTACTTCTTCTTCACCGTAATCATCTAAAAACTCGGTTTTGGAGTCATAGTCATTTTGTTCCATATAATAAGCAATGCCGTCTTCATAATCCTGGTCGCTCAAAGTGAGATTTTCACTCTGAGTAATGGCGTTTAAAATAATTTTACGGTATAGTACAGACTGTATCTCCTCTTCTACATCCTCTTTTGTCATGTCAAAAGATTCATAAAGGGCATCGAGGCTGTCGAAACCAAACATATCGACATAACTCATATAGCCGTTTTCAATAGTCTGGCGGGCTTCATCATATTCTTCCTGTGAATACTGAAGAATGCTGGAAGAGTCGATTACCTGCTGGAGAAGTTCCTCCTGCAGTTCGTTTGTGCTTTCCTCTTCATACATATCGGCCACGCTTTCCCGCATTGCTTTGACAAATTTATCGTAGGAACCGTAGTCTGTATTTTCTTTTATAAAAGAGTCGGTCGCATCAGGCAGTATTTCTTCCTGGATATCAGTAATGTTTAGTTCAAAGTCAACCGTGTTTCCAGCCCATTCTACGTCTGAAAAATCAGAGTCGTAATCCAGAGAAAAATCTAATTTATCACCGATTGTCACACCGGTAAGTTTATTGTCGAATTCCTCTCCAAATTCGGCGGCTCCCAGTATGATTTCATAATCGTCTTCCGAGACAGCAGTCTTACCGTCAATCGAAGCTTTTAAATCAGCATATACTAAGTCACCGGTTTTAGAAGCACGGCTGACGGATTTGTATTCGGCAAATTCCAGCAGGGCTTCGTGAATGGCATTGTTAACGGCTTCATCGGTAATAATATAGTCTTTCTTTTCTGCTTTCAGGTCCGTATAGGATGCCAGGGAAACCTGTTCATTACTGTATACGGCATCTGAAAGAGGCTTGTTTCCTGTTGATATCTGAGATTTGCTGCCGCAGGCAGTGAACAGACATGCAGCAAGTAATAGGACTGCTAATTTTTTTTTCAAATCAATTCCTCCTGTGAAATAATGTTGGTGGCTGTATAAGCAGAATCAATTATAGCATATGATAACAGCAAATTGTGACTAAATTCTGAACAAACGCAGATGTTTTTATGATAGAATGCACTATTGAGAATTACAGGCAGAATGTGTAAAATACATACATGGAAGACAGGCATAAAAACAGGCAGAATGATTCATGATAGAAAAAGAAGGAAGAAAAGAACCGTCTGGAAGAGTTCATAGAATAAGAATAAGAAAAAGAAGAAGCCGGAATGATTCATGACAGGAAAATAAGGAAGAAGAGAAACATCTGGAAAGGTTTATGGAATAAGAAAAAGAAGAAGCCGGAACGATTCATGACAGGAAAAGAATGAGAAAAAGGCATCAGAATGATTTATGACAGAAAAATGCAGATATAACGGAGGACAAATATATGGCAAAACAGAATAAAAAGAAAAAATACCGTCACTTCTGGTTATTTTTTAAAGTGCAGCTGGTACTTTTTCTTCTGCTTGCCGCCGCGTTAGGGTATTACTATGGAGCCGGATATGCTCAGACGGTTGCACAGCTTAAGGAAGACGCAGATATGCTGGTAGCAAAATCCACGACTGAGCTGTTTCGAAAAGGCGAAACAGGGCTGGTATATGATAAAAAAGGGAAGCTTTTAAAGGAGTATAAAGGGGAAAAGGATTCTTATTATATTGAAATTCAGGATATTCCGGAAATTGTTATGGAAACATTTATCACAGTTGAAGACCGTAAGTTTTATAAACATAAGGGGGTGGATTACCTCGCTATTCTGCGGGCGGTCATTGCCATGCTTAGAAACGGGGAAGTAACACAGGGGGGAAGCACGATTACCCAGCAGCTTTCCCGGACGGTTTTCCTGAGCATGGATAAGACATGGGAACGCAAGATGGAAGAGATTTTTATTGCGCAGAACATGGAAAGAAAATATACAAAGAACCAGATTATGGAATTTTATCTGAATAACATTTATTTTGGAAACGGTTATTACGGAATTCAGGCTGCGGCTCAGGGATATTTCAGTAAAAATATTGATGAGCTGAATTTATCACAGACGGTTTTTTTGTGTGCGATTCCCAACAATCCGTCGCTTTATGATCCGGTAAACCATAAAAAGAATACATTAGCCCGCCGGGACCGAATGCTTGACAGCATGGAGGAAGAGGGAGTTATTTCACACAGGTCGGCAGAAGAAGCCAGGGAGCAGAAAATTAAGCTTAAAAGAAAAAAGGGAATCAAAAAGAATAACTATGTGGAGACATTTGTAAATTATTGTGCAATCCGTGCACTGATGAAACAGCAGGGATTTGAATTTCAATACTATTTTGATTCAGAAAAAGAAGAAAAAAAATACAACAAACAGTACAAAAAACTGTACCGGGAGTGTGAAGGAAGCCTGTATACTTCTGGCTACCGGATTTATACTTCCATTGATACCGGGCATCAGAAAAAACTTCAGGAAGCGATTGACGAAGGACTGAGTGCTTATCAGGATGTCAGCGAGGAAGGAATCTATAAGCTGCAGGGCGCCGGAGTTACGATTGACAATACAACGGGATATGTGACGGCAGCTGTCGGGGGACGCTCGCAGGATTATGAAGGATATACCCTGAACCGTGCATATCAGAGCTTCCGCCAGCCGGGAAGCGCGATAAAGCCGCTGCTGGTATTTACGCCGGCACTGGAACGGGGGTATACGCCGGATTCTGTGGTGATGGATGAGCCGTTCGAAGGCGGGCCGTCCAATGCGGATGGTGTATTTGAAGGAGCAATTACTCTGCGTCATGCGGTAAAAAGGTCCAAGAATACAATCGCATGGAAATTATTTGAAGAGCTGACCCCGGTGACGGGCTTAAACTATTTAAAAGCAATGAATTTTTCTAAAATTGACCCGGAGGATGAAAGACTGCCGCCGGCACTGGGAGGATTTACGGTAGGTGTATCCCCGTTAGAAATGGCATCCGGTTTTGCTGCACTGCAGAATGACGGATGCTACCGGGAACCGACCTGTATTATAAAAATAGAGGATACACAGGGAAATCTGATTTATACATCAGAGCCAAAAGAGGACAGAAGCCGCAAATCCAAAAAGGATGAGGCGGAAGGCATACGCATTTACAAATCGAATGCGGCAAGAATGATGACAGATATGCTTCAGACGGTAATGACAGAAGGCACAGCCAGAGGGCTTGACCTTGGAGATATGCCGTCAGCGGGAAAAACCGGTACGACAAATGATAACAAAGACGGCTGGTTTGCCGGTTATACGCGTTACTATACGACCAGTATCTGGGTGGGCTACGACCAGCCGCAGCAGCTGCCGGGACTGACGGGCTCGGCTTTTCCGGGAAGCATCTGGCATAATTATATGATGTCCGTCCACGAAAATCTGACGCCTATGGATTTTATACCGTATATCGAGCAGAAAGAGGTTGATATGGATTTTGTTCAGTAGGCTGGCCGGGGAGAATGGAAAGCTGTTCCTGTAAGGTCCTGGTTCGGGCCGGGAAGGAACGGGGCAGATATTCTCCCTGGGAAATTGTTAAATTTATATATATTATATGGGGGAAAGTGGTAAGATGCAAGTGCTTGGGATGGGGTGGCGTGATGAATGGTGATGAGGTGAAAAAAATTGTAAAAATTACTGGACAAATGAATTGGTTTGTGATAATATAATTCAAGTAATGAGTTCGGTTATTTAGAACTGAAATATATCGATGCGTGGCTCAGTTTGGTAGAGCGCTGCGTTCGGGACGCAGAGGCCGCAGGTTCAAATCCTGTCGCATCGACTCTTGGCAGGGGCACCGGAAACCTTGAAAATAAAGGGTTTCCGGTTCTTTTTATTTTGCTGCAAGGGCAGAGCAGAGGCAGGATTTTAGGGCGTTACCCAATTCGTTACCCTATATCCGTTCAGGCGAATAAATCTGATGCCATCATGGAAATTTCGCTCAGGTCATTTTCACAGGAGTTTAAGCGCCGCTTATTGTAGTGTGAATAGATG
This sequence comes from uncultured Eubacterium sp., assembly GCA_947384955.1. Taxonomy (GTDB): domain Bacteria; phylum Bacillota; class Clostridia; order Lachnospirales; family Lachnospiraceae; genus Eubacterium_J. Next base: position 9,496 of record CANDJC010000005.1, read on the forward strand.
TTGAGCGTAGTCTGTGCATCTTCATGTCCCATCCAGTACAGCAGCTGTTTTAAATCCATCCTTTATTGATTAGTATGGAGCAGCAATGCCGAAATTTTAAATTCTAATATCTTATATATAGTCCATTGAAAAATCGAGCGGGTCGCAAAGCATCCCGTGGAATTCTCCACTTCTTTCCGATACGGAAGCCTTTAAAGCTTCAATTATTCAAAAGTTCATAGGTACGGTTCATACCAATCATTAAAAAGCCGGAAACCGTAGAACGCAGAAATAGCAGGGATAGCAGGACGTACATTGACCATTTATGGCTAATGTCCGACAGAAGCATTAGAAGCTATCATAATTAGAGTAATTCATGCGTGAAGGAGAAAAGGATTTGATTTCATATGAAAAACTCTGGCTGACAATGAAGGAAAAGGGAGTATCCCAGTATGCGCTTATAAAAAAATATAATGTGAGCGCGGGGCAGCTTTCGAGGCTGCGCAGCAATTCTTATGTCAGCACTCACACGATTGATACGCTGTGCGGTATACTGGACTGTAACGTTGAGGATATTATGACGTACAGAAAAGAGAGCCAGTGTAAGCAGCGGTAAAACAGCTTTCTGCGGCAGTCTGCCGTGATTTCTTCCTTAGTTATAACTAATTTTTTACAGAACATGTGCACCGGTACGGAACCTGTAATACAGAGTCTGCACTGGTGCACTTTATTGTTTTGGCTTTTATCTGGACAGAAATATGATGCAGGTGGAATCAGAAATTTTAGATAACGACAAATTTCGACAACTTTTCATTTTTTTCCTTAATTAAAATTTCATATGTAACCGGGATGCATAAGGTGAAACAAAACGTTATGCTGTTTTCTGGATTATGCAGAAATATTATACAGTGAAAGAAAGGAGAAAAACAAAACATGAATCAAGAAGTTTTGGAACTTGTAACACAGCAGATGGTGGAAATGAGGATGGACAGCATTATGAAGAAAAATAACGGATACAGGTGTATGCAGCAGAAGGAGGCAGAGCTGTATGAAAAGTTTCTTGGGAGCCTTTCGGGCGGGCAGAAGGAGGAATTCGAAAATTTTCTGACAGTTTCCATTGAAAGTGCTTTAGTCCGTGAAAGACTGGTTTACCAGCAGGGAATGAAAGATTTGATGGCTCTGCTGAGAAGTCTGGGAGAATAAAGAAATACATAATATTTCTAAATTTGTTATTTAATAGTTGTAATTGCTGTGAAACTGTAATATAATCAATATTAGCCGTTTGTGGCTAATATTGATTATGAACATAACAAAATTAAATTAAGGGGGTTATGATATTTTTATGTTTTTGTAGTGATTTATTGTTAATATAACAATGCCAGAGAACTGTCCTATCATAGGGCAGAATAAAGGAGAAGAGAAATGAGGAATAAATTTATGAAAAAAGCGGCTGCGGTTATCATAACTGCTGCCGTGGCAGTGTCTGTGCTGCCGAATACGGGTTTAACAGGAGTATCTGCAAAAGCGTCATATGTCAGGCTGCATACGAGTTTTAAAACACTGAAAGCCGGACAAACGTACAAGCTGAAACTGAAAAATAATACGCTTGGGTGGAAAATTACAAAGGCGGTATCAAAGGATGACAGGGTCTGCAAGGCCGTAAACAAGAAAACGTATGTAAAGCTGGCTGCAAAAAAGGAAGGCAGGGTTACTATACGGGTGACGCTGAAAACAGCAAAACGCAAAGGTGCAAATGCTGTGAAAAAGCTGTCCTGCAGGGTGAATGTAAAGCCTTTAAAAACGGCGGCAAATCCAGATACGCAGGCAGTGCCGGAAGAACAGGCAGTCCGGACAGATATAACAGTGGCTTCTCAGGAGGAACTGGATAAGGCGCTTTTATGCCGGGAATATAAAAAGATTACGCTGGAGACAAATGCATCCGGGGTATTTACAATTGCATCCGGTACATATACGAATGCAGATTTTATTGTGAATGCTCCGAATGCGGACGTGGAGAACCATGCGGTATTCAAATCAGTTACCATTCAGGATATTAAAGAAAACACATGGAAAGAATATGCGAAAGGCAATTTCATAAAAATTCTGGATGAAAAGGCAGGCTTTGTGGCTGATGCAGCTGCAAGCGTAAAGGAAATTACATATGCCGGGGCGGGTTCTGGTGCAGCACTAAAGCTGGACATTCACGGAACTGTGGAGCGTATTGCTTTTCAGACAGCTGTAAAAGCAGCCGTTACAATAGCAGAAACAGCATCTGTGTCGGATATCAGATGTCTGGCGCAGCAGGCAGAAGTAAAGCTGGATGTAAAGGGCACGGCAGGCAGTGTAGTGCTTGAGGCAGGCGCGGCTCTGGAAATTACAGGAAGCCCGAAGGAAGCAGTTGCAGTTATGGTTTCTGAATCGGCAAAAGGAGCACAGGTAAAGTCTTCTGCAAAGATAGAAATCACATTAAAGGCAGATGCCAGTATCCGGCTGGAAAAGGGCGCTGAAGGCAGCAGGGCAGAAGTTACGGTTAAGGAGATTACTGTCAGCATTACAAATAAAACAGGTACAGCGGTAGAGTTAAAGCAGCCGGATGGAACGGTCAGAAAGATAACCGTCAATGTTACAGTCACTGTAAAAAACGGACAGACGGTTACATCTGGAACGCCTGGAACAGGAAATATGCCATGGACAGGCCCGTCTGGCGGCAGTTCATCTGGCGGCAGCAGTATACCTGAAATAGATTTAAGCGGTATTACGACATCTTTAAGCGGAACAGTGATTATTTCTGGCACATCAATAAAGCCAGGAGTGCTGATGCATGAAATAGATGGTGAGGTTCATTCATGCGGGGTAGTTACGGAAGGGGCACTGAAGCTGACGATTAAGGGATTACCGAAAGGCGTAGAAATTGAAGACATACAAGATGAGAATGAGCTGGAAAACTATGGAATTGAAAATTATTATAAGGCGGGTGATACTTTAGCCGTTCATAAAATGTTTCCGGTGCGTATGCATGCTGCATCAGGAAAGGATATAGAAATTTATTTTGATGTGACATTAAATAAAGATAAATGGGTATCTTTGGATGGTGTCATAACACCATCAGACTGGAGTGTTACGCAGCTGACAAAAGAAGAAGCAGAAGAAATTTTAAATCCGAAAGCGTAATAAAGCGATTCCGGCATGTTTTAAGAAAAAATCAGGTCCTCATCTTTCAGATGGAGAAAAGCATGATATGAGAGGGAACCCGGAAGGGTTCCCTCTTCCTGTGTCCGGCTGAAAGTAAAAGACTTATGGAAGGAGGATGCACCGTGCTCCAGGGAAGCCATGCAGTTATTCAGAAAAAGATGTGGAAGCATTACGAAAAACTTTGTAAGTATAAAAGCATCATGTAAGATGTGAGTTCCAGTTTATCAAGCATATTTTTGCAGCTCTTATGGCGGGAGAGGTAATCGACAATCAGCAGCATGTTATTTCACAATGTTTAATGTGCTTCCGTCCTTTACCCTTGCTGCATGAGTTCCATCCCGCGGATGGTGATTGGCGTTTTAGCGGTGGTTGAATGAAAGCCGTGTTCATGTTATATTATTAACCGAGAGGTGATGACAATGGCAAAAAGTAATGCAACATGCTGCAAGAGGCGGGAGTGTAAATGGTTTTTTAAAGCAGGCAGTGGCAGAAGCTATTGAACGTAACAACTCTGAAGCAACAGCGAGTAAGGAGGGCTGATTTATGGCATTACCAGCGGAAAAGGCACGGTACTCATTTGCCGACTGCCTCACATGGGATGAGGATGAACTTATAGAAATTATTGATGGTAAGGCATTTATGATGGCAACGCCGTCGAGAATCCATCAGAAGATTAGCGGCGAGTTATTCCGCCAGCTTGCAAATTATCTTGAGGGTAAAAAATGCGAGGTTTACTCTGCCCCGTTCGGCGTCCGGCTGTTTGAGCAGGATGGGGACAGACCGGAGGACGTTGACACTGTAGTTGAGCCGGATATCTCCGTGGTATGTGACCGGAGCAAGCTGGATAAGCACGGCTGCAAAGGAGCGCCGGACCTGATTGTTGAAATTCTGTCCCCGTCCTCCCTCCGCCATGACCGGCTTGTGAAGTTAAACCTATACCAGCGGGCCGGGGTGCGGGAATACTGGATTGTGGATCTGGAGAACAGGTCTGTGATGGTGTTTCTCCCGGATCGTGACGGTTCTTTCAGGCTCCATGAGGACTACGGACGGGAAGATGTGGCGAAGGTCAGCACGCTTGATGGGTGTTTTATTGAATTAAACAAAGTGTTTTCTGAATAAGGAACTTAGGAACTGTCAAGAAATAACTTGCGATATTGCTTGTCGGACAGTTCCTTAGAGCGGGCGGGGTTAATTCCTGCCCGCTTTTTTTATTTATGTTACGGTGTACTAGTCGCTGCATGCCGCTGCCTGATTCATTTCCCGGAGCTTTGTCCGGTATGTCACAGGCGTCATGCCATAGAGTTTGCGAAAAGCTTTAAGAAAGCTGCTGTAGTCTGAAAATCCGCTTTCTGTGCAGGCTTCCAGTATAGAGCGGCCTCTGGCGATGGCCTGGCAGCAGTGCTGCATGCGCAGGTCTGTGATGTAGCTGTGGATGCTTTCGGCTGTATATGCCTTGAATGTGCGGGAAAGATGTCCGCGGCTGGTATAGGTATAGCTCATCAGCTTTGCCACATTCAGCTTCGGGTCGGTGTAGTTTTCCTGAATATACTGTACAGCCCGCTCTACAAGAGCGCTGGTGGCTGCGGGGGTGTAGACATTTCCTTTTTTGGCAATCTGGCATATAATCAGAAGGAACTCACTCAGATTGCTTGCAAAAGCGGCCGTCCGGTATTCTTCATCCAGTCCGGCATTCAGGTTCATCCGTTCGAACAGTCCGCGTATTTCCCAGGCTTTTACGGCATTTGCGTTAAATAACGTGACGCTGCGGTTCCAGTCCGCATGTTCCAGTCCCAGCCGTCTGACCGTGGCTTTCCAGAATTCTGAATCAATCTGTATGACAATCCGCTCTGAAAACTGGCAGCTGCAGTCATATTTTGCGGCGTGGTACAGCTCGCTTGGAAACAGGATGATTTCACCCGGCCTGAGCTGGTACAGGTCTCCGTCGGCAGAATACGTGACATCCGGGCCGCTTATGCACAGAACCGCTTCGTAGTAAGGATGGGAATGCACGATAGAGCGGGTATTCTCATGATTGGTAAACCAGGTAACCGTGATGCTGTTTTTTTCCAGACGCTTGCGGGCGTATTCCTGAGTCAGTATAAAATCGGTATAATGTTCTATTTTTCGAATCATAAATATAGTCCCTTCTGACAGCTTTTCATCTTCCGTCTGTAGTATTCCTGGATTCTGTTTTTTCCGGTTTTATCTTGTACAGGATATCTGGCAGGTAATTTTATATAAATTATCTGCTGATTGTTAAAATTATATCAGAATAAGCACATTTTGCAATATTTTTAGAACAAATAGACAAGAAAAAAATTATTATTAAGATTAAAATATATCTAAATGATGCAGATAAGACATAATTAACAAAAAATAAGAGTGAAATTTGTCTATAATGCACATTGATTACCCCTGTATGCGGAATAAATCGACCATGCAAGATGTGATATCCAGGGAATCATGAAAAACGGTTATCTGCCGGAAGCATCGAATGAAAAGGCGGTTTCCTGTCAGGGCCGGTGTAAAAAGAGGGCAGTTATCCGGCAGAAACTTAAGAGGCCTGGCATGCATGCCGGGAAACTGGGAAGGAGGTGGAGAAGATGTACAAGAATCATGCAGGTTATCATGCTGAAATGGTATTCGATGATGATTCTATCCGCAGGATGTTTCGTACGGAGTATAGGTGTTATGAGCGCATGCACTGGCTGAGCCGTATCTGTATCAGCGGCATTCTGATTCTGCTGGCGCTGTTTACAGATATTCCGATGGCGGCGAAGGCGGTCTGTATGCTGGCGGGCTGCTGGATGACAGCGGGCCGGGATTTTCACAGCCAGCTGCAGGCGGAGCGGGTTCTGGCAGGCCGGAGAGGGATGACCAGTACCGTGACTTACAGATTTAACGGCGCCGGGATTTACGGGGACGGCAGGAAGCTTTTCGGGTACGGGGAAGTGGACAGGCTGGCTGAGGATGAAGCGTACTTTTACATTTTCAAAGACAGGCAGAATGCGGTCATGCTTCCGAAGGATGCTGTGAAGCCTGACGGGTTCCGTAAGTTTCTGGAATCCAAAACGGGCAGAGCATGGCGCGAAAATACAGGGCTGCTTTTTATGAATCGAAAAGTCCTGGCGGAACTGATTCAGGACAAGGCAGCCCGCTGGACTGGCAGATGAAGAAGCACAGGGGAGCAGAACAGAAAAGAAGGAGGGAGTACAGATGTTTTTAAACTGTCATTATTTCAGTCCGGTATTACAGCATAATACGGAAATTAATGTCATCATTCCGACTCCGGAAGGAAATGAACAGATTACGGCCCAGGGCACAGAGAAGCGTTATGACTATGAGAAGGGCCTGCCAGTTGTGTATCTTCTGCACGGTGCTTACGGGGACTGCAGCAGCTGGATAAGGTTCAGCAATATCGAGCGGTATGCACAGGCACATAATATTGTGGCGGTCATGGCATCCGTGGAAAACAGTGTTTACCAGGATATGGTACATGGAAATGCATATTTTACTTACATTGCGCAGGAAGTGCCGGATTATGTCAAAGCCCTGTTTCCGGTTTCACGCAGAAGGGAAGATACGTTTATTGCAGGATTTTCCATGGGAGGCTATGGGGCATGGTATGTGGGGCTGACCTATCCGGAGAGGTATGCGAAAATAGCGGGGATGTCAGCAGCCATGGATATCGCGTCCCTGGCGGAGCAGTGCGGGGACGGGCGGATAGAAGGGCCGTTTCCATGGAAGGATGCATTTGCAGACCCGCAGCATCTGGCGGGGACGGACAAAGACCTGTTCGAGCTTTATAAAAGGTGTGTAGAAAAAGGACAGGTGCCGGAGTTATACCAGGCATGCGGAACCGAAGATTTCTTATATCAGATGAACGTGGAAGCCAGGGAACGCCTGGCCGGGATGGGTGCAGAAATTACGTATTCCGAGACACCCGGTGCGATGCATAACTGGGATTACTGGAATGAGGAAATCTGTAAAATACTTGACTGGATGACTGGGATTGTTTTGCTGTAACATCAGGCAGTGAAATTGGAGGAGAGAATATGAAATTATGGAAGAAAACGTGCATCATGGCTGTTGCAGGGGCAATGGCGCTTCTGATAACGGCCTGCGGCTCAAAAGAGCTGGACGAATCGGAAATCGGAGCAGGCTTATCCGGCGTGACACTGCGGTTAAGCCACGGGCTTTCCAAGGAACATCCGATTCAGGCAGCCATGGAGCAGTTCGCGGAAGAAGTTTACGATAATACGAACGGAGAGATTACCGTTAAGATTTATCCGAATGCAACGCTTGGAAGCGAGAAGGATAATCTGGAACAGCTGCCAATCGGCGCGCTGGATATCGCAAAGGTTTCGGCTTCGGCGCTGGAATCTTTTTCACCGGTATACCAGGCATTTTCGGTTCCGTATATTTTTAACAGCGAGGAACATTTTTATGGATTTATGGACAGTGAGGAGGCGGAGGAGCTTTATATGTCTACCGCAGACCAGGGGTATATTGCGCTGACCTGGTTTGATTCCGGGGCGCGCTCGTTTTATACCGTAGACACTCCGATTAATACGCCTGCAGACTTAAAAGGGCTGAAAATCCGTACGATGGATTCTCCGATGGCGTTTGAAATGATGGAATGCTTTGGCGGTTCTGCAACGACAATGTCCATCAGTGATGTGTTTACCGGAATGCAGTCGGGTGTCATTGACGGTGCGGAAAATAATGAGACAGCCCTGACGACGGGCGGACACGGGGAAGTGGCAAAATGCTACAGCTATGATACGCATACCAGGATTCCGGACATTCTGCTGCTGCGTGCGGTTACCTGGCAGAAAATGTCCGAAGAGCAGAAAGAGATTGTAAAGACAGCAGCCGACAATGCGAAGGAAACCTACAAGGCGGCATGGCAGGCGGCAATTCAGCAGTCTGTGGAGGATGCGAAGGAAATGGGCGTAGTATTTAACGAGCCGGACCTGGCGCCATTTCAGGAGGCCGTACAGCCGATTTATGAGCGCCTTGCTTCGGAATCCCCGGAAATATGGGAAGTCTGTGAGAAAATCCGGAATTTTGAATAATGGAAAAAGGAGGGGATTGGATTGAAAAAACTGGAAAAAGCACTGGATGTGGCAATGAGTGCGATTACATCTGCCGTTATGCTGGTTCTGCTCATATTCGGTACATGGCAGATTTTTACGAGATGGATTCTGAATGACCCGTCGACGTTTACGGAGGAACTGCTGCGCTACCTGTTAATCTGGGCCGGCATGATTGGCGCTGCGTACTGTTTCTTCCACGATAAGCATGTAAAGCTGACGATTCTGACATCGCGTCTTGGCGGGACATCGCTGAAAGTGCTGAATGTCGTGGATGATATTATCGTGCTGATTTTTGTTGTATATGTGTACATTTATGGCGGCGTGCAGATGGCAGCGTCAAATACGGAGCAGCTGACGGCGGTTATGCGGATTCCGATGAGCCTGATTTACGGATGCCTTCCGGCTTCGGGAATCTTTGTTGTGCTTGCCAAAATACTGAGATATGTTTCCATGTTTACGGAAAACGGGAATGAGAAAGGGGGAGAGTGACAATGACAGTTGTACAGGCTGCGTTGATATTATTTTTGATTTTTTTCGGCCTGATGTTTATCGGGGTTCCGATTTCGGTAAGTATCGGCTGTTCTTCGATTGTTGTACTTCTGCTCAGCGGTTTTGAGACAGATGTGCTGGCCCATGTGGTGGCGCAGAGATGCTTTAAGGGAATAGACTCGTTTGCACTGCTTGCACTGCCTTTCTTTATGCTGGCAGGAAGCATTATGAATAAAGGCGGCATTGCGAGACGCCTGGTACGCCTGGCGCGGTTTTTCGTAGGAAAGATTCCGGGTTACCTGGCAGCGACCAACGTGCTGACAAATATGTTTTTCGGGGCAATTTCGGGTTCTTCGGTTGCGGCTGCTTCCGCAGTCGGCAAAATCATGGGCCCTCTGGAAAAGGAAGAAGGCTATGAAGACGCTTTTTCCGCGGCAGTTAATATCTGCTCGGCGCCGACAGGCGTGATTATCCCGCCGTCCGGGCCGCTGATTCTCTATTCGATTACGGCTGGCAGTGTTTCGGTCAGCGCGCTGTTTATGGCTGGATATATTCCGGGCGTGCTGCTGGGGCTGTGCGTTATGGCGGTTGCTATTTTCCTTGCAAAGAAAAAAGGGTATACTGGTTCTACGGTAAAAGAAACCGATTCACTGGGCCGGGTGCTGATAGATGCGGTTCCGAGTATTTTTATGATGATTATTGTTATGGGCGGAATCCTGCTTGGATGGTTTACTGCAACAGAAGCCGGAATCGTGGCCTGCCTGTACTGCATGGTACTGGGATTTGCTTATAAGGAGCTGGACGGAAAGCAGCTTTGGAAGCTGATGAGCGAGTGTATGATGGACACGGCTGTTATCCTGTTTCTGATTGCGGCATCAAATATTATGTCGTATGCAATGAGTATTTCGGAGATTCCGGCAGCACTGAGCAGCATGCTGATGGGAATTACCGATAATAAATATATTCTGCTGCTGATTATGAATGTATTTCTGCTTGTGCTGGGCATGTTTTTGGATTTAACGCCTGCGGTGCTGATTTTTACGCCGATTTTTCTGCCGATTGCGACGGGATTCGGTATGAGTCCGGTGCATTTCGGGGTAATGCTCATTCTCAATCTGGCAATCGGTTCCGTGACGCCTCCGGTCGGTTCGGTGCTGTTTGTCGGCTGTAATGTAGGCGGGGTTACCGTAGAGCAGGTAACGAAATATATCGTTCCGATTTTTATTTCCATGGTAGCGGCGCTGCTGCTGGTTGTCTATATTCCGGCATTATCCCTGTTTATTCCGCAGCTGTGCGGGCTGGTTTAACAGGGCAGCTGCCTTGATGGAGCATTACCAGGCATATTTTTGATGAAAGAAGGAGGAATATTTGTGGATATATGTACAAAGCTGATTTCCATGGAGCAGGAGGGAGGAATCTTTCTTGCTCACACGGACAGCGCAGATTTGAAAATCTGTTTTCTGACGGATGAGATAGTCCGCATCCGGGCATCGTTTGATAAAGAGCTGGCGGAGGAGTCTTACGTGCTGATGACGACTGCATGGGAAGACCGGCTGGACGGCCTGTTTGAGGGAGAACGTACCAGAGTGCAGCCGGTGATGCCAAAGCAGCGGGAGGATGAGAAAAAAATCACCCTGTCTGTACGGGGGCTGCGGCTGATAATCGAAAAAGACCCGCTGTGCATCCGTCTTCTGGATAAGGACGAAGACGAGCTGTATGCCAGCGTGCCAGGGTGTCCGTTTGTCAAAGACAGCAATGGGCGTGTTATCTCTTATACCTGCATGAAGGAAGAAGACTGCTTTTACGGTTTTGGAGAAAAGACGGGGGAACTGAATAAAAATAAAACATTTCTCAGGGAGCGTGCTACGGATGCACTCGGATATGACGCTGCGAAAATGGACACGCTGTATAAGCACATTCCATTTTATATCCGTCTCGACCGTGATACGAAAAAGGCGGTGGGTGTCTTTTACCACAACTTTTATGAATCTGTCTTTAATATGGGATGCGAGAAGAGCAATTACTGGCCGCGCTATACATACTGGCAGGCGGACGGCGGCGATGCCGACCTGTTTTTACTGGGAGGCGGGACGATTCCGGCAATTGTCGACCATTATACGCTGCTGACCGGGCGTCCGGCGCTGCTGCCGAAACGTGCGCTTGGCTATCAGGGTTCGTCTATGTATTATCCGGAGCTGGAAAAGGACAGCGACGACGCGGTGCTGGATTTTATTGACACGGTGAAGGAAGAAGGATTCCCGATTGACGGATTTCATCTGTCTTCCGGGTATACCAGCTATGAAAATAAGCGCTGTGTCTTTACCTGGAATACAGAGCGTTTTAAATCTCCGAGGGATTATTTTGCGGCAATGAATGAAAAAGGCGCTCAGAATGTGCCGAACGTGAAGCCGGGCATTCTGCTCAGTCATCCGTGGTTCGGGGAATTTTTGGAAAAGGATGTATTTGTAAAAGACAGTAAAAACCCGGATGCTTACGGCATCGGCAAATGGTGGGGAGGCGACGGGGCCTTCTGGGATTACACGAAACCGCAGGCACGCAGCGCATGGAAAGCTTATCTGACAGAGCATGTCATTGATGTGGGCACAGATTCTGTCTGGAATGATAACTGTGAATATGACAGCCTGATGGATAAGGACTGCCGCTGTGATTTTGACGGCAAAGGGGGTACTATCGGACAGCTGAAGCCTGTGATGAGTGCGCTGATGTGCAAGCTGAGCAATGACGCGGTGCGGGAGCATAATCCGGATGCCCGTCCATACTCGGTGTGCAGGAGCGGATGCTCCGGCATCCAGCGGTATGCGCAGACGTGGTGCGGGGATAACTGTACGAGCTGGAACAGCCTGAAATATAACATTCCGATTATTACGGGCATGGGGCTTTCCGGGCAGCCGAATGAAGGCGCGGACATCGGCGGATTTGCGGGGCCGGCCCCGGAGGAGGAGCTGTTTGTACGCTGGGTACAGCAGGGCATCTTCCAGGCGAGGTTTTCTATTCATTCGGCAAGCAATGACAATACGGTCACGGAACCATGGATGTTTCGAAATTCCGCTGAGCTGATACGCCGTGCCGTACTGTTTCGCTACCGGCTGCTGCCGTACCTGTATTCCGCAGAATACGAAGCGTCTAAAAACGGCGCGCCGATTATGCGTGCACTTGTGTACGATTTCCAGAACGACCCGAAGGTATATGATGAGAGCTTTACGTATCTGTATGGCCGTGACCTTCTTGTCGCAAATGTCATAGAAAAAGGCGCGCAGACAAAAGAAGTATACCTTCCGGCAGGATGCAGGTGGTATGACTGGAATGACAATTTCAAATGCTATGAAGGAGGCCAGACGATTCAGGTTCCGGTGACGCTGGAAACCATTCCGATGTTTATACGGGAAGGCGCGGTTATTCCAATGGCTGACAACCAGCCGATGAGCATGGAGCGTGATTCGGTTACAGCGCTGCATCTGCTGCTGGCGCCGGGCATAGAACGCAGCTATACGATGTATGACGATGACGGTGTCAGCAACGGTTACCAAAACGGTGTGTACCGCAGAACCGAAATCCATATGGAAGGAACGGATGTCGTAAAGGTTGCTTTTAAGTCAGAAGGAAGCTACGAAGATTCTGTAAAAACGGTTCTGGCAGAAATCATCCGTAAAGACCGCAGCCCGTTCTGGGTAACGCTTGCGGACAGGAAGCTGGAACATTTCCTGAACCGGAGAAAATTCGAAGCAGCTGAAAGCGGCTGGTACTACAGCCAGACGAAACGGGCTGTTCTGGTAAAATATCCGAATCCGGGGCGGGATGTGACGCTGACAGTATCATTTGAAGATTTTGACCTGATTGGGATGTAAGGAGGGATGGCATGTTACTGAGAGAATTCTGTTCCATGCAGAAAACAGATAATGGATATCTGATTCACGGGGACGCAGCAGATGTCATGCTTGTATTCCTGTCAGATGATGTTATCCGCATCCGCGTTTCCTTTGACCGGAAATTTGAAGAAGCGTCGTACACGCTGGTCACTACGGCATGGGAAGACCGGATGGACGAGCTGCTCAGGGATGAGCGCAGGCGTATCGAGCCTGTGAAAGCGGAGTGCCGCGAGACAAATGAGGAAGTTATTTTCCGCACACGGACGCTGAGCTTAACGTTATGCAAAAAGCCATTTTCATTTACGATGTCTGACGCGGACGGGCAGACTGTGTACCAGGACCTGCACGAGCGGGCCTTTGAAAAAGACCACTTAGGAAGGCTCAGCCATTATTCCAGGATTGACCGGGAAAACGACCATTTTTACGGATTTGGGGAAAAGACGGGGCATCTGGATAAAAAAGGAAGACGCCTTCGCATGAGTCCGAAGGATGCAATCGGGCATGACCCGCAGACCGGAGACCCGATGTATAAGCATATCCCGTTTTATATCAGGATAAATGAGAACCAGCGCCATGCAGTCGGGCTGTTTTACCACAATTCTTATGACAGCGTGTTTGACATGGGCCAGGAGCTTTCCGGCTATTGGGAGAGATACTGCTATTACCAGGCAGACGGCGGCGACATTGATTTATTCCTGCTCAATGGCCCGCGCATGGCTGATGTACTGGAGCGCTATACCTGGCTGACCGGGCGCAGTGCGCTGCCGACGAAGCAGTCGCTCGGATACTGTGCTTCCACCATGTATTATGCGGAGCTGGAAGAAAACTGCGACCAGGAAATTTACCGGGTGATTGACAAGCACGAAAAGGAAGATATTCTGATTGACAATTTCTGGCTGGCATCCGGTTATACAAGCGGCGAGGAGGATAACCTGCGCTATGTATTTAACTGGAATAAAAAACGGTTTCCAGACCCGGAAGGATTTTTCAAGGAAATGCACGCGCGGGGAATCAACGTCATTCCGAACCTGAAGCCGGGCATTTTAAAACGGCATCCTTACAGGCAGCTGTTCGAAGAACGGGACGTATTTATCAAGACACCGGACGGAAAAGAAGATTATTACGGGCGCTGGTGGGGCGGCAGCGGACGGTTTTTCGACTTTACCGGAGAAGCCGGGCGCAGTACATGGAAACAGCTTTTAATCGAAAATGTCCTGAATATGGGTGCAAGGACAGTCTGGAATGATAACTGTGAAATGGACGGCGTGGAAGACCGGGAAGCGCAGTGTGACTTTGAGGGACAGAAAGGGACGATGGCGGAGCTGAAAATTCTCCATTCAAACCTGATGGCGTATGTGGGAAAACAGGCGCTGGCGGAAGTATATCCGGGCGAGCGGCCGTATATTATCAACCGGGCGGGCTTTGCAGGCATCCAGCGGTATGCGCAGGTCTGGGGTGGGGATAATCTGACAGACTGGCGCACGGTGAAGTTTAATATTGCCACGATTCTCGGCATGGGCCTGTCCGGGTGTGCCAACATGGGCTGCGATATCGGCGGTTTTGCCGGGCCGGCGCCGGAAGGAGAGCTTATGCTGCGCTGGATTCAAAACGGGATATTCCAGCCAAGGTTCTGCATGAATTCAGCGAATAATGACAATACGGTAACCCAGCCGTGGATGTATGAAGAATACGGGGACTATGTGCGCGCAGCGTTTGCGCAGCGTTACCGGATGCTGCCATACCTGTACAGCCTGATGTATGAGGCAAACCAGAACGGAATGCCGGCATGGCGGCCGCTGTTTCTGGAATTCCCGGACGACCCGCAGTGCTATCGCGACGAAAACCTGACGTTTCTGTTTGGAAAGAGCATCCTTGTCGCGAGCGTAGTCGAAAAAGGCGCAGTATCCAGAACGGTATATCTTCCGGCAGGCTGCAGCTGGTATGATATGAATGACAGCCTGCGCGAATATCAGGGAGGCCAGACCATTGAGATTCCGGTAAGTCTGGATTCCATACCGATGTTTTTACGCGGCTCGGGCATTTATGTGACAAGCGAGGATGTGAAGCACATTCTGCGCGACCAGGTAAAACAGCTGGATTTCCTGATTGCTGCACAGGGAGATTCGGAATTTGTCCTGTATGATGATGACGGGCATTCCGAGGAGTATCAAAAAGGAGTCTTTGCGCGGACGCATATCCGGGTGGAAAGCGGAGAACGCACGACAGTCACATTCCGCACCGAAGGCACTTATCCGCAGACTGTGGAGCGCCTGACGCTGCGCTTTGTAAGCAAAGAAAAGGGTGCGTGCTGGGTCAGCGTGGACGGAAAGCGCATTCCAAGGTTCCTTGTGCGCGAAGGATGGGAAGAAGCGGACGCCGGATGGTATTATAACCTGTCAGACCGTACTGTCTGGGTAAAATGCCCGAAGCCGGATGCGGCAGAATTCCAGATTGTCGTATCGGCGGAGAAATTTGACCTGATTGGAATGGCAGAGGACTGAAAACAGAGCCGGGCATGCACTGAAACAGAGTGTGTGCCTGGCTTTTTCTGATTTGCCTGTTAATATCTGGAATATCTAGCAATTCTGTGTTATTCTATGATAAAATAAACGTAAATCACATAGAATGGAGAGATGTCTATCATGAAGGCAAAAAACAAGAAATTCACAAACCGCGTTCTTTCCCTGGCCTGTGCAGTCGTCATGCTGTGCACATCCATACTGCAAATCCTGCAGGGAGCGGTTCCTGTGCATGCGGCAGGTTCTGGCGGGATTAAAGGAAACCACCTGCCAGCGGGCTATGTAACAGAAGAACAGATGAAGCTGGCAAATCCATGGTCAGAAGTCAACGAAGGCCCGCTATACAATGTCATGCGCAAAGCGCAGAGCGGGCAGCGGGTAAACATCGCTTTTATCGGAGGCTCCATTACGAAAGGCACGATTTCCAAAGGAACCAGAGACGGAAGCATGAATAAGAAGCTGCCTTATGCAGAGTATGTCATTGACTGGTGGTATAAGAAATTTCCAAAGGCTGATTTGTATTTTATCAATGCGGGCATCAGTGCCACGGATTCTTATTTAGGGGTGCACCGCGTACAGAAGGATGTGCTGGATAAAAAACCGGACCTGGTTTTTGTGGAATTTGCGGTGAATGATAAGAAGACAGCGCATTATAAGCAGTCATATGAAAACCTAATCCGCAAAATCCTGGCTGCGGATTCCAAGCCGGCTGTCATGCTGCTGTTTATGGCGAAGTTAAACGGCTGGAGCTGCCAGGCTCAGCAGGCGCAGATCGGACAGCATTATAAACTGCCGATGCTCAGTTACGGAAATGTTATGAAGGACCTGATAAGCAAGGACATTTATACCATGGAGGAGCTGTCCGGGGATGCGATTCACCCGTCTGCACTGGGAAGCGCTGTGGCAGGAGAGATTATTGTAAGATACTTAGACGAGATAGAGGATAAGACTCTGGGGGAGGTTTCTTATAAGAAATCGCCTTCAAAGTACGTTACATCAAAAAAGTATAACAGCGCGAAGGTGCTCTCCTGTAAAAATATTTCGATACAGAGGATGGGCACATTTGAAGCGACAAATAAAAGCAGCACTTTTAAAAATAATCTGACAAGCAGCAGCGGAGACGGGAACTTATCGTTTACGGTGACTGCAAAGAATATCGGGATTCTGTTTGCGCAGCAGATTAACGGCAGGGGCGGACAGTTTGATGTCTATGTAGATGGAAAAAAAACGGCTGTGATTGACGCAGATAATACTGGGGGACGGCATAATAAACCGGGTGCGGTCCCCTGTTATTCGTCCAGTAAAAAGGGGGCTCATACGGTGCGTATTGTGCGCAGTGGGAAATCGAAAGGGCATGCGCTTACGATTTATGCGGTGCTTGTATCGAATTAAAGGTGGCGGTCTGGGGAGGGGTGCGGGCGTCCGTGCAGCCACAATTCCCCCTTTTTTTTATACCTTACCGATTACAATTCCCCCGATTCCGCGCAGAATGCCGCAAGCCAATCATTGAATTGTAAAGCAAAATATGATAAAATGCCAGTATCTGTACAATGAATCATGTAAAAACAAGAGGTTTCAATATGGTAAAAAGTACAATTCTTATTGCGGACAGTCAGGAAAAGAACCGCCGGCTTTATAAAAGCATACTGAAGGGCGAGTATGAATTGTTAGAAGCTGATAACGAACAGAAAGCATTAGAGCTGATGCACTGGTATGAGCGCCAGCTTGCGGCGGTGATACTGGATTTTACAGATACGGTTCATATGGATGGATATGATGTTTTGAGGCAGTGGCAGGAGGATGATGTAATCAGCAGAATTCCGGTAATTGCTGTCAGCAGAGCGGAGGATGAGCAGGCGGAAGCCGCTTGTTTTCAAAAAGGTGCATGGGATGTCATACGCATGCCGTTTGAGCCGGAAGCGCTGCGTGCGCGGGTCAGAAATGTAACCGGGCGCAGTGAGCTGCAGACGCTGGAACATATTCAGTATATTCATAAATATGATGAACTGACAGGAATTTATAATAAAAACAGGTTTCTGCACCGGACAGAGGAAGTATTGTGCCGTTGTTTTAATGAACGGTTTGCGTTTGTCCATATGGATATTTATCAGTTTCATTTAGTAAATCAGTTTTACGGAATCAGTGAGGCGAACCGGTTATTGCAGTATATTGCGGCTCTGATTGTGGATATGGCGGGCGGGTCTGACAGATTTACTTACGGAAGATACCGCGCTGACGTTTTTTGTTTCTGTATGCCGTTTGAAAATGAAGCAGCTGTAATAAAAATGATGGAAAAGCTGCGGGAGGATATTAACCAGTTCCATATCGAGCATGATTTAGTGCCGGTGTTTGGAATTTATATTATTGATGACCACAGGGAAAATATTATTACAATCAGTGACCGGGCGAATCTGGCAGCGAAAAAGTGCAAGGGCAGCTATATCAAAAATTATTCCTTTTATAATGCCTCTATGAGTGAACAGCTGGTAAAAGAGCAGAAAATTATTAATACGATGAAAAAGGCGCTTGCAAAAGAACAGTTTGTATTATATATCCAGCCGAAGTATGACCTGCATACAAACAGGATTAACGGCGGCGAGGTACTGGTGCGGTGGCTGCTGCCGGATAAGGGGATGGTGCCGCCTGGGGAATTTATACCGGTTTTTGAGCGCAATGGATTTATTGCAAAGCTGGATTATTATGTCTGGGAGCATGCCTGCAAGATAATACGGGCATGGCTGGACCAGGGCAGAAAGCCGTTTCCGGTATCCGTCAATATTTCCAGAGTCAGCCTGTATAATCCGCAGCTGTCAGAAGTTATTTATAATCTGGTCACACAGTACGGAATTGAGCCGCGGCTGATGCAGTTAGAGCTGACAGAAAGCGCTTATGCAAGCAATCCGGATGTTATCAGAAATACAATGGCCCGCCTTCAGGAATATGGATTCTGCATTTTAATGGATGATTTTGGAAGCGGGTATTCGTCATTGAATACATTAAAAGATATTGCCGTCGATATTTTAAAATTAGATATGGATTTTTTTAAAGATTCCGATAAGCCGGGGCGCGGGGAGAATATTCTCGCTTCGGTCGTGCGCATGGCAAAATGGCTGGAAATACCTGTGATTGCGGAGGGTGTGGAAAAAGAATCCCAGGCGGTATTCCTTCGAAGCATCGGATGCGAGTATGTTCAGGGATATTATTTTGCAAAACCGATGCCTGTGGAAGAATATGAGCATCTGGCCTTTGAAAACACGCATCTTCAGAAAGAAAGAAACGGCGGCGCCAGTCATGACGCGGATAAGCTGTGGGATGCATCGTCGCAGATGGAGCTTTTGTTCAGCAATATGCTGCAGGCGGTAGCGATTTTTGAATATACGCCGGATACAGGAGCCATTGACACCATTCGGGTGAATAATTCTTATTATGATTTATTTGGATATACAGATTTGAACCGTACAGGAAACAGTATGCCGGGAAAAATCGATGCGGGATACCGGGAAGGCGTTGCCGCAGCATTTGAAAAGGTGTCCGTTTCGAAAAATGTAGCGCGGTGCGAATTCTGCTGCAGGGGCAGAACGGACAGTAAACAGTGGATTGAGATGAAGCTGAAATACATGCGTGAGATTGGCGGCAGAAGTGTGATATTTGCTACGCTGATAGATATCACGGACCAGAAAGAGATTGAGAAGGAGCTTTATAAATACCGGAAAGTCATCCTTTCATCTGAGAGTAAGGTAGAAACGATACTGATTGTAGATGATATCGAGATGAGCCGGAAGATGCTGCGGAATATGTTTGAAAGCGAGTATAATATACTGGAAGCATCAAACGGGGCGCAGGCGCTGGAGATTGTGAAAAAGAACAGCCGCCATATCGACCTGATTCTTCTGGATGTGATTATGCCGGTTATGGATGGAAGAGGGTTTTTAAAGCATAAACAGAACGACGCGTCTATCTCGCAGATTCCGGTTGTGATTATTACATCGGAAGATTCGCCGCAGCAGCAGATTCATGCATTGTCTATGGGGGCAAATGACTATGTAGTCAAACCGTTTATACCGGAAGTCGTAATCCGCAGGGTCTGCAATGTTTTGGAATCGCAGAAAAAAGCGAGCAGACTGCTGTTAAAAGCGGGAAGCTCCGCAAAGGAACAGAGCCGTTATCTGGCGGGACTTTATAACAGGAACGAATCCGGGCAGATTCAGGCCATGCAGAAAGCGGCCGGCCTTCAGGCGCTGCTTCTTGTATATATTCATAATTTAAAACAGTTATATGAAAATGCAGAATGCAGGACGGCAGACATGGCTGTACTGAAATTTGCCGGGCGGATACGCAGCTGTTTTCGAAAAAGTGATATACTGGCACGGTATCAGAGAAATGAATTTATTATCTTTCTCGTAGACGTGCCGTCACAGGAAACGATTCAGGAAAAGTGCGATGAACTGGTACGCGCCGGACGCGAGCTGGCTACAGCGGAAAACAGGCTGAAATATTCTGTCGGAGCAGTGGTGGCAGACAGGAAGGCGGAACATAATTCTTTTATGGAACTTCTGGGTTATGCAGATGAAGCGCTGGAACGGGCAAAACGTATGGGCGGGAATCAATGGTATCTTTATGAAAGGAAATGAATAAATTATGGCACAGAAATACAAATTAGGCGAGCTTGAATTTGAAACGGAGCAGGAGTACCGGGATGCCGCCATGGATTTAAAAAGGATTAAGGGAATTGTGGATAAATATAATCCGGAAGACCCGCAGCAGGCTCAAAAAATCCTTGCTTCCATTAAAGCACACCCGGAAACGTTCCGTTCTCCTTACGGCGTAAAGTTCAGGGAAAAGCTAGAGGCGGCCGCAGCCCGGGGGACAGCCGGCAGCAGTAAAGCGCAGGGCAGCCGGACGGTACAAAAAAACACAGAGGAGAAAAAAGGCAGAAAATTTTCCCTAAAGCCTGTCAGAGAAACAAAGCAGGACGCCGGAACTGAGAAAGAAAAATTCCAGATATTTACACCGAGAAATTTTGCCATCGGAGTAGTCATTGTCGCCTGTGTTGTTATTTTCAGCATATTTTCGCCGCGCCTGTTTTCCTTTAACAGCAGCGGGGACAGCAACGGAGATATCAGGCGCAATATGGTGACTGCTTATGCGAAGAGCCAGGCAGAGCTGAAAACGCAGCTGTATACGTATTATTTTAATGTGGTGGGGCAGACCGAGGAAGAGGCGCAGAAGGATGCCGAAGAAGGCATCGGCCATTATGTGATGGACCTCTCAGACCGGACTGTCAGTAAAATGTCAGATTCCGAAATTAAAGATATTTACAGCCAGCTGGTAGAAGGCGGAGACATTCAGAATAACAGCTTTGTCGAGCCTTCCGAGATAACGGTGTTAAAGGATAAGCTGTTAGCGGCAGGACTTTCCGGCAACAGCGGCAACGGCGTGGAAGGGGAAACTGCAGTCGTCGCTGCGGTCAATGATATGATGGATTATCAGGAGCGGCTGTTTTACTCGCTGTCTTACAATTATTCCCTGCTGAAATATCCGAAAGAACAGGCACAGGCTTATGCGGACGAGGATATGAAATCCATGTTCGGGGAAGTTATTTATAATTACAGCATGGCTAAGGAAGATAAGCAGGGGTATTTTGACAGTTTTGTGAAAAGAGGGCTGATTAAGGACAATCAGGTAGTACGTTTTTCCGCAGACCCGACAGCTTACAATCTGCCGGAGCTGACACCGGTTGTCGAAATCTCGCTGCAGGGCGGCGAATCAAAGGCATACCAGTGCAGCATGATCAGCTATGCGCCGGCGGCCAGCGTATTTTATGAGATACACAAAGGGAAGGAAAAAGGGTATCTGTGTTTTCGCAACAATGGGGGAAATACCGATTATATCCCGCTCGATGATGATACTTCGGTAACGGCCCAGGGTGATTTTTTTATGATTACAGGTTCGGAGCTGACGACGGGACAGTGGTTTTATAACAGACAGAATATCGGTATTTTGATGAACGGGGATTCCAGCAGCATGATTAGTTATGTGCATGATTTGAGCTATTAAGAAGACAGACGGTGTCTGGAAGGATGCCGGCGCTTTCATAAATGTGCGGTGATTTTAAAAGCGGCAGAATAGAAGCTTCTATTCTGCCGCAGTCTGTTTTACACGGAAAAATGACTGCTTTACCGGCTCAAGAGAAAGCAGCAGCACGGTAAGCATGGCTTCCGGCAGCAGATACATGCCGTTATATAATAAGGAAAAAACTGGTACAGACATGTGGTAGTCGGAGGCATACGCACCGAAGAAAATCATGCCGGACCAGAATGCAAAGAAGTATCTTCCAAGCACCCCGGCAATGTAACCGTACATCAGGCCGTTTTTCTTCTGGCTGAAAAAACCGGACAGGCCGAGCGCTCCGAATGCGAGCGGATAATCGATGATTACCTGCGGCAGTGTGTAAAAGATGGGTTCAAGGATGAACTGCAGCAGTCCGTAGGCAGCAGCCGCAGTAAGGCCTGTTCTGGGGCCGTACCAGTACCCGATGAGCGAGATAAAAAGCATGCTGAACAGGGTGATGGAGCCGCCCATTGGGAGGTTTAGGAATTTTATCATGGAGGTAACTGTTCCGAGAGCCATGGCGGCGGCTGAAAAGACGAGCTGCCGGGTGGTCAGGCGGGCGGTGCGTTCTTTTTGAGGGCGCAGTAAAAGGGATGCTGCCAGAAAGGCTGTAATTAATAGGACGACAGCTGCGATTCCGGCTGTGGTAAGGGTGACGGCATCCGGGCCCCAGGATGCCGGGGCTTGTTTTGTGAATATATCGGTCATGTGATACTCCTTTTGGTGGTTGTTTTTATGGTCGATAGCACTATAGCATATTTATGAGTGCAGTGCAAGGGGAGAAGAAGCTGCATGAGCATTTCTAATAGAAATTCCAGTCTGGAAAGTTTTTCTGCAGTTTTTTCTTCTGTTTTTTGGTCAGCATTTGTTTGTCATAGTTAAGCAGGAGATTTTGACTGGTAAACTGGGATAGTTCTTTGTATAGTTCAGGTATGTGTGTTCCACAAATTGACAGCAGTTCTAAAGGCAGGTTTTTTAAATCTGAAACAGTGTCTGTTTGTGTATAGTTCAGGTATAAGTATTCCAGTCTGCTGCATGCGGAAAGGGGGCTCAGGTCTTTTGCGGGTGCAGAGTCCAGATTCAGTATTTCGAGTTCTTTCAGCGATGACAGGGCTGATAAATCGGATACATCTGATTTTGCGCAGGACAGGAATTTTAATCTGGTCAGGTTTTTGAGGTCTGATAAATCAGAAGACTTTAAACCGTCCAGCGATAAATTTTCCAGATTTGTTATGGAATTTAATGCTTGTAAATCTGACAGCAAAATACAGTGATTCAGATTTAGTGTGTGCAGGTTTTTCATATTCTGTAATCCTTCCAGAGTCTGCAGCTGATCCATGTTATCTGCGCAGAGTGTGTGCAGGCTTAAACAGGAAGACAAGGCTGTCAGATCTCGGACCGAAGCCGTAGTAATATCTGCAATTCTTAAATCAGCAGCATTTGCAAGCCATTGTATGGATGGCAGACAGGCACCTTTTGCTGATATGTTTTTTAGGTTATTAAATCCTGAAGATTCAAAAAAGCAGTTTTGTGAAAAACTGCATTCGTCCAGATTCAGAAAAGACAGGTATTTCAGCTTTGAAAGCGGAGTAATGTCTTCAATAATCATATTGGACAGTGAAAGACTAGAGATGCCTGGCAGGGATGATAACATATCTAAGTTCAAGGGTTTTTCTTTCCCGCAGCTGTCAATGTGGAGTGAAATCAGAGAAGATGCATCCGAAAGGCCGGATATGTTATTGATTTGAACTCCGTCTATTGAAAAAGCAAGTAAACAGGGAAGGTTTTTAATAAAATCCAGGTTTTTAAGGCTCGTACTAATCCTGGTGTTTTGTATGCTTAAAGCTTCCAGACTGACAAGGCTGTTCAAAAAATCGGCATTTAAAATTTTTGCATTTAACAGGTATAGGTTTTTTAAATTGGACAGTTCCGCAATAGCCTGAAAATCTGCCGCTTCTATGTCTTTTAGTTCCAGTTCGGTCAGCCGTTTTAAATCAGCAAGAAAGTAAACATCCGATATGTTTGCAAGGGATGCTAGTTTTAAAGATGTTAGTTTTACGAGATTTTTTATGGTATCGTAGTTTTTGCAGGTTCCGATATTAAGGTCTAATGTTTCTAAATATTTAAGCGGTTCCAGGAATTGTAAATCCAATTCTTTTTCGGAATTGCCTGAAAAGCTTTTAAATTTGTGAATGCGTAAGTTTTTTAAATCATACAGTCCCGAGAGAGGGGTATAGTCTAACTGTTCGTCTGATTTTATCTGCAGGTCAAGAGTCTCTAAAGGCAGAGATTTTAAAGGATTAAGACTGTGAATGCTAATGGGCTCGTCTCCAGAAATTGTTAGAGTTTCTAAATGAGTCAGAACCGAAAGCCTGTTCAAATCCAGGTTTGTTTTTTTTATGCAGCAGATATCCAGTTCCTTTAATCCAGCCAGGGATTCAAATGGCATATTTGCAGGAATGCTGCTGACTCCTAGCTTTTCCAGCTTTTTCAGGGCTTCCAGATTTTCCAGTCCGTACTGCATATTATAAATGAACAGATTTTTTAAATTCGGTAAGGAGTGCAGCTGGTTTAAGTTTACATCAGTATTTGAAATGCTTAATGTTTCCAGGCTGGGAAAAGCTGTAAAATCAAACTGGCTGTTAAACGAATAATCGTCTGCAAAGAGTGATTTCAGCTGATTCATTTTAGGAAGCGACTGCCATACGGAATCATTACAGCTGCTAATATTTAGAGATTCCAGGTTTTTCAGCTGGCGAACAATGCTGATTTTTGATAAGTTCAGGCAGTTTTCCAGATTCAGGTTTTTTAGCTTCGGGAGGTTTGCTGCAAAATCGATATTGCTGATTTTTACTGCATATAAAATAAGTGATTCCAAATCTGTTAAATCGTTTAGCACAGAGAAATCACGGATAGAAGTATTTGAAGACAAGTCCAGGATACGCAGTTTTTTTAATACAGAAAGAGGCTGAATATCCTGTAAGTCGTCATTATAGCTTAAGTCTATATTAGTCAGGCCTGTCAGATATTTCAGGCCTGAGATATCACACAGTCTGTTTTTAGAAAGATTGACAGATTTAATGCCGGATAGGTCATGCGGGTCGTATGCTGCGAAAAAATTCAGGTCTGTCAGCTCCAGGTCGGATAAATTCAGTTCCAGTATTCCCTGTTCATTTGTATACGGATTTAAAACCGGTGATTTTTGCTCAGGCAGTATGGCAGATGTATCATAGGATGCATCGGATACAGATAATTCAGGTGTAACCGAAGAAGTTACCGGAGTTTTTTTAGAGGCTGCAACGATAAAATACAGGATGCCGGATACTGCTAATGCGCTGATGACAGCGGTCTGGATGATTTTTCTGCGAAAAGGTTTCTGGTACAAATCGGTAAGAAGAGCGTCCATTGTCTGATACCGTTTCGAAGAACTGCGCTCAAGGCCCCGCATGAGTGCTTTCTGAATGGCAGGATTTATGCGTATGCCAAGTCTGGATGGCGTTATAAGTCCATTTGTTTTAGGAGACTGGCCGGTAATCAGCCGGTATATGGAAGCGCAGTAAGCATAAACATCTGTATAAGGGCCCTGTTCAGCACTTTGCAGCTGTTCTAGCGGAGAGTAATCCCGGTTACATATATCATTATTTTTATTATGATTATAAAATTCTCTGGAAGCTCCGAAATCAATCAGTACAGTCTGGAAAGTTTCCCCTGAAAGATTTATCATAATATTTTCAGGACTGATGTCACGGTGAAGGGTTTCATGGCGGTGAAGTCTGGCAATTGTCTGGCCTGCCGGGTACATCAGTTTTAGAGTTTCTTTCACTGACAGGCGACCATCTTTGCTTTGTGCATATTCATTCAGATTCTGCCCTTTAATAAAGTCCATGACCATATATGCAGTATCATTTTCCATGAAATAGTCAGATACAGATACAATTCCGCTCAGATTAATTTCTCTGCTTAAATATGCAAGAGTTCGTGCTTCGTCATAAAAATTATTTAGTATGTCCTGATAATCGCTTTTAACTGTATTTTCTAAAAGGCAGATCCGATTCCCGCTCGGCATGTCTGTATTACGGCAGATGAATTCTTTGGGAAAACATTCTTTGACTGCAGTTTTAATATCCAGACGGGTGTCATATCCGGTATAGGTAATTCCAAAACTTCCCTCGCCTATGGCGGGACCTATACAGTAGCGGTTTTTCAAAATGCTTTTGAGCGGAAGGTGATATGGCGGGACGGTGCCTGTGTTATTGAATAATGAACATAAATTTTTGCTGTTTTGCTGCTTTGGGCAGTTCTTACATAAACACATGAATATAGACATCTCCTTTTAATATACTATATAGCAGTCGGGCAGCCATTTTTTCAGGTCTGCAATGTCCTTTTTTGTAACATTCGTATCAGAAAGGGTAACTGCAGAAAGGTTTGTTAAATCTTTCAGAATACGGATATCTGAAAAGGAAGTGTGAGCAAGTGAAAGGTATTTAAGCTGGGTTAAATTTTTTATAAAAGAAAAGTCGGAAGCCGGGATGCCTGGCAATAAAAGTGATGTTATTGATGTTTTATCCTGAAGCGGCGACAAATCTTTTATTTTTGTTTGCGAAAGATTCACTTCGCTTAGTTTATGACAGTCGGCGATGTCATAGATATCTGTAATTGGACAGTCCGATATTTTAAGGACTTTCAGGTTTTTGTTTGCAGCCAGACCTTTTAAACTGTGAAGCGGAGCATGAAATAATTCCAGTATAGAAAGATCTGAAGTTTCCAGTCCGGAGAGGTCTTTCAGCGACTGTGCATCGAAAATGGACAGGAGCATCAGGTTAGGCAGATCAGCAAGCGTGCTTAAATTGGTTATATTTTTGCCAGGCAGCTGTAATGCTTTGAGTGCTTTCAGATGGCTTAAATCTGACAAATCTTGAACAGGAAGATCAGGAAGAGTCAGATATTCCAGCTTATTCAGCTGCTGAATTGGAGTCAGGTTCGAAACAGCTGTATTTTCGATATTCAGCACTGTTAACTGGGAAAGATTTTCTAATCCCGAAAGGCTTGTTAAATTTTTACATCCAGAAAGATACAGTTTTTCCATCTGATTCATATGAGAAAAATCCTTGCAGTCCTGTAATGAGGCGGTGTGGTTTAGCCGCAGCATTCGCAGATTCAGTTCGCGCAGGAATTGGAAGCTGTCTGGGATATTTTTAGAACCATCCAGG
Organism: uncultured Eubacterium sp.; assembly: GCA_947384955.1. Lineage (GTDB taxonomy): Bacteria > Bacillota > Clostridia > Lachnospirales > Lachnospiraceae > Eubacterium_J. Next base: position 35,985 of record CANDJC010000005.1, read on the forward strand.
TACTGCAGAGCTGCCAGGCTGCTGATTGGAGAAAAATCTGAAATATTGTTTTCAGATATGTCCAGAACCTGTAAATTTGTCATATCTTTTAAAAAGGAAATATCAGACAGCTGGTTTGAACTGCAATTTAACTGCTTTAATGATGGAATTTTAGTTATTGGCAGTATTTTTTTAAAATAAGAATCCTGATTCTGTTTTTTTTCTCTTGTATTGCTTAAATTCAGAATTTCGAGGGAAGCTGCAGACTGCAGCGGTTCATAGTTTAGAATATTCTGGCAGTCTGATAAGTCTAGGATTTTTAGCTTTTTCATTAAACTCAGCTTCGATATATCTTCCAAATGGTCATTATTATAGAGATATAGTTTTTCTAGTGTCTCAGATATAAATTCTATGCCGGTAAGGCTGTTTAGATAGCCGCGCTCTGTAAATGTACAGGATAAGTTCACTGCAGTGAGTCCCTTATATTCATCTTGTGAAAGAAACCCAAGAGATGATCCGGGAATAGTAATACCGCATACGCCATAAGTTCCGCCAGAAGGAGTTTCACCATATTCTTCTGATTCAAAAAAATTCTGATTTAAATCAATCAGGTCTTTTACAGCGGTGCTCTTAGTTGTGTTACTGGCTGTTTCGCTGCTTCCAGACTGCTCCGGGCCGTTGTCAGTCTGTGTGTAATTATCATCAGGCAGAATCTGCCCGGCATTATGCTGAACGGAGCTGCCGATAATAAACAGTAGCAAGACAGCACATACACTAGATAAAAAGATAACAATGCTGCGTATGGAAGTTTGCCTGATGATATTTTTATTATTTATGGCAGGTGATAATGGAGATGGTTCCCACATCTCTTCCATAAATTCAGACAAGCTGGACTGGCGTCTGTCTGGGTGCAGTGAGAGTGCTTTTTTTATTGCCCGCAGCTGTTTTTCAGAGACAAAAGGTTTTATATTATCTAAAAGCTTACAGCAGCCGGCTGTACGTTCGGATACAGGCATAGGATGGTTTCCAGTCATGCAGAAATAAATGAAAAGAGCCATTCTAAAAACATCCGTAGAAGCATTGATCTTATTTTGATTTAAGCCGCATTGTTCAGGAGCTTCATAAATACAGTTTTTAAAAGCGACAGTTTTTATATAAAATTTGGGACATCCTGAAATAATGCGGATGAATTTTATATCTCCCGTCGTTGTAATAAAAATTGACGATGGAACCAGGCGGGAAAAAAAGAAATTTTCATGCTGCATCTTTGCCAGAGTACGGCAAATGTTTTGCATAACGGGACACAGCGTTTGCGTATCACATTTTCTATTAAAAAAGGAATCCTGTAAAGACATTCCTTCGGGGTATTCTTCGGCATAATAAAAGAATCCGTTTTCTTCAAACAGGTCTGTAACCATGCTGATTTCAGGTATTTTTTTAGAAAGTTCCGAAGCTTGTTTTAAATATAAACGCCATATATGGGAAGATTCATACAGGCAGCACTGAATAAGCCGTACCCTGGTGCCGGTATGGGTGTCATATGTAATATATGAAAGTAAAGAATCTTCCTGGTTTTCCAGCTTTATCATGGTATATCTGTTCTGTAATTTTGTTTCCATAATGTTTATCATTTCCTTAAATGTATTTGTCAGCTGCTTTTTTACGGGGCATATGAAATATCAGGTTTTCGTTTGCGAGAGTGATTGTGCAGCCGTCTTCCAGTTCGGTTCTTCCAGTTATTTCTATATCGTTGACATAGGTGCCGTTTGTGGAATTCAGGTCACAGAGAAAAGCTCTGATATTTTCAAAATCAATTGAAATGGAAGCATGTTTACTGCTAACCAGAACATTTCCTTCGACTGTGAAATCACAGTTATCGGAACTGCCGATAATAAACTCTTTTTTGCGAATACGAATTCGGGTCTGAGTTCGCTGCTGCAAGAGAGAAAAATGCTCCATTTTAACAGTGCTGCCGCTGCCTTTGCTGCCAGAAAAATTGTTCTTATTTAGGTCATTCATATGAAAAGTATTTTGCTGGCTGAAAGAATCAGCTGCTGTTTTACTGATATCAGGGTTATCAGTGCTGGCTGGTGAAACGGTCAGCAGCTGAGACACATTAGATTCTGGCGTCTGGGCTGAAATCAGCGCATGGATATTCTGGAAAAACTCAGTCAGAATCTCATTGTAGTCTGATTTGTTTCCTGGCAGACTGATAACTGTTACATTTCGGTGTTTAAAATTAATAATCTCTTCCATGTCGGCATTTACCATGATACAGTAAGCACGCTTCTGTAATTCACTGAGACGTGCATTCATGGTCTGCCAGATGCTTCGAATATCGTAGTCATCAAAGCTGTAGCCAATTAGAAGAGGCGTATGGGTGAGAAACATGCCAGATATATATTCTGTAAGCAGACGCTTCTTATCTGTAAATGTGTCATAGTCATTTTCTGTAATGATTAGCTCTTCTGGGCGTTTAAAATCACCATGAAGTTTTATAAGTTTCACATATCCTTCTAAATCTACGGCTAGTTCCTGGTGAGAATAAATCGGAACTGACAGCCATCCGGATGCTTGCAGGGCATTTTCTAATAAAAAGTCAAAATTGGTTGTAAAAATAATATCATGAAATACACTGCATAATGCAGTATGGGCGGATCCGGGTTTTATTCTGGCAGAACAGAGTAATTCTGAAAGCAGCTGGACTAATTCCAGGCGGCCGTTTTCGGCTTCATATGCTGATAATGCCTGCAAGGCATTTTTATAAGAAAAGCCTTTTAACCGGGATGCAGCATAACGTCCAAGCTGTTCCCAGTCTGGCATAGTTATTTCAGGCGGCAGCAGTGCGTTTTTTGAAAATCCGGCGCCGATAATAGGAATCACTTTATGGCTGATAAGATTTTTTATGAGTCTGTCGGGCAGATAGGATAAGTATCTGGACATTGCATAAACTCCTTTCTGGGCAGGTTTGGTTAATAAATGCTTTTTCATATAAATAAAACCTGATTACATTTTATAAGTAATTGAGAGATTTGTAAAGTGGATGTTGATTTGGGATAAAAATAAAGTGCCAATTGGCTCGTTTGTTTGAACTGTAAGTTGATAAACAGCTGTTTAGATAGTCCATTGAATTGCTGCAATTATAATTTTGCTGGTGTAATATTCATTTAAAATCGCTTCATGATGGGATTTTACACTCTTGAATCACTTTCCTGTGTCTCGCACAGCAATTGTGCAGGACTATCTGAATAGTTACGTTAATAGTGACAGATTATCTGAAAATCAGTACAAATAGTGTTTACACCGGCCGAAAACTATGGTATTTTATAGATATTAGAAATATAGTTTAAGTATTTATATTAATTAAGAGAAAAGGGAGGTTAGAAAAAGAATACTTACATAATGAATGTGCTGATGAAAAGTCAGTTTAAAAGTTACTGCATAAGAAAAGGAGGATAAGATTTATGGAGGAACTGGTACGTCAGGTTCTGCTGTTTGGATGGGATATTTTGAAAATTGTACTGGCAGTAAAGGCAGCGTGGATTGCGTATATTATTTATGGAATTCATAAAGGATTTATTCATTATTCAGCGTAATTAAAAAAGAATGTCTGGTGTACTGGCTCCAGACATTCTTTTTTCTAGTTAGTGTGGCGGCAGTTTTGTTATTTTGTTACAAAATGCTGCCCCGGATGTATATTTTTGTTGTGTTCTGCATATGCGTATGTTATAATCCGTATAAAGCATATTTTCTTCATGCAGAGATTCCGTATCTTGCATGCCAGGGGGACATATCCCGTCAGAAAGACAATTCTTGCCGGCTGCCGTTCAGGCACGCTGCAGCCGAAATCACAGAAAATCCATGCTTTAAAATCATAAAAAAACAGGGCAGGGGTTTTCCGGGAGAAGGCCCCTGCGGCATACAGGAGGAAGACAGAAATGAAAAATGAAACGGCAGAAAAGAGGGCCGTACAGGGGAATCCGGCAGGAGCGGGAGTGAATGCGGCATCGCATGCGGCATCTATAAGCAGCGCGGAGGAATACGGCAGGATTACCGGGCAGCGAAGGGCAGCGGACGGAGTGATGAAGGAGCTGCTGAAAAATGCCAGGTTTACAGGGGCGCTGCTGGCAGCCCTGCTCAGGGAGCTGGAAGGAGAGACGCTGGATGATTTCTGCAGGCACACGGGTGCCGATGTGCTTACGGGAAGCTCGCTGGGAGGCCTGGCCACGGAAGTCGGGAGCCTTTATACGAAGGACATCCGGCTGGACCTTGTGTTTGAGCATGCGGCGGCCGGGATGATGCTGAGGATAAACGAGGAGGCTCAGACGAAGCAGAAATCGTTTCAGGAAAGGAACCTGAAGTCCTATCCGCTGACCGCGCGGGCAGTCTATTATGCATCGCTTGCGGTGGCGACACAGCTTCAGGCAATAGACGAATACCATAAAATCAGGAAAGCATACAGCGTATGGCTCTGCTACGAGCGTCCGGTTCCAGACATGAGGGAGCCGGTCATCCGGTACAGCCTGCGGCCGGAAGAGGAGTATAAATATAAAGACGGCACGCCGCTGACAGAGTGCAGAAGGAAATATGACAGCGGGGACCTGATGGGGATCGTGCTGGTATCCGTGCCGGACGTGGAGCGGGTGTATGGAGACAGCGCCCTTCTGCACAGCGGAAAATACAGTGAAGAAATGATAACGGAGCTGTATTATCTGCTTTCGGAAAAAACAGACAGCAGACAGAGAAAACAGTATTATTATGACCGCGGGATTATCAAGCGCGGAAGCGAGGAGGGAAACATGGTGTCAGCAATTGAGGAATTAAAACAGGCAGCGGAAAACGAGAGAAGAAACATGACGTCAGTAATGGAAGAATTAAAACAGGCAGCGGAAGACGAGAGAAGAAACATGACGTCGGCAATGGAAGAATTAAAACAGGCAGCGGAAAACGAGAGAAGAAGCATGACGTCGGCAATGGAGGAATTAAAACAATCAGCAGAAGACGAGAGAAAATGGAAAGAAACATTTAAGAGGAAAGCAGAAGAATCGGAAAGGAAGGCAGGGGAATCAGCAAGGAAACTGGAAGAATCCAAGAAAAAGGCATCAGAAGCAGAACGTGCAGTAGTGTCATTAACTGTGAATATGGGAAAATACAGCGGCCTGGACATACAGGGGCAGATATCCATGATAGCGGAACAGTTAAAGATAGGGACAGAAGAAGCCGGGGAGCTGTACCGGGTATATTCCGGCTGCTGATGCCAGGCTGGCGCGGCTGTATCAGAACATCTGTCTTAGAGTGCCAGGCATTTATGACAGTGGCAGCCGGGGAGGAAGTTCAGGAAATCCGTGTTACGAAAAAAGGAAGTGCAGTCTGTGAATCTGCGTGCTGAATGGGTTTTCTGACGGGCTGTTATGATTTTAGCTTAAACTGCATGGACGGAAATATCCAGTGTTCCGGGCCGTGCAGTTTTGTTATTGAGAGAGTTTGCCGGAATATCATTTCATTTTAATGTCCGGCGTTTAGAATATAAAGTGAGAGGTATTTGATTACAGGCAGTTTTCCTGGTTTTTAGGAAAGAATCAGCCAGTCAGCTTCTTTCGGGAAGGTTAAAAAAATCCAGGATTAAGGTTAATAATATAAAAAAACGAGCCGATATATTATTAAACTATCTAATGGGATAAGTCTGCCTGGCGGCCTGTTTTAGGTGAACCGGAAGGCATTTCCCTGAATATAGATAATAGTGTATGCTCTTCGGGTGAAAAGAACATACATGAATGCAGCAGCTGTGGATTTTGTATCAGAATACGGCCTGTTTAGCCTGGGGTGTCTGCTTTGCATGACAGGATGGGAATGTGTGCGGATACGGCTGGGGAACGCTGGCGGGTGTGTAACGGCGGCGGGATTTGAATTTATGGGACGGCTGATACAAGGGCTGGCAGGCTGCAGTGCCGGGACAGGAAGGAAATCAGATTTTCATATTGGTGTGGCACACCGCATTTGGCATGACGCCTGTGTTTGATGAGACTGGCGGTCAATGCGGCTGCTTTAGCATGGGGCAGGTGTTTTGCGAACTGCGGTGCATGGAATGTGAGATGGTTTTCCGGTTCCCGGAGGTTAGGTAGTCTGGTGTGGAAAGAAGTCTGATGTGGGAAGACGGAGAGGAAGGGAATTTATGTACAAGGATGTATGGAAGAAATTTGGTGCGAAAGTATTCATTGTATTGTGCTCCATACTGTTAGTGGGGGGAGTGGCGATTGCTGCGCCGAGGCTGCTTGCGGCTGATAGGGGGGTATCGCTGGAAAATGTTATTTTTGTGGAAGCTGGCGGCAATGAACCTTCGATAACGTCTGGAGCGGCAATTATAACGCTAAATCAAGCTGATCAGTTTTATAGTTTGGATGAAAATGGCGGAGTGATAGCTGCGATACCGTCTAGTTTGACGTTAAAGTATCTGAATGACAACGGTAAGGAAACAACAGAAACGATTTATGAGGGCAATGATTATATTTTTGCTGATAATACGGAGGAAGATCAAGCAAAAAAAATAGCGCCTGATGGGGTAGATATAAAAATTAAAGCGGCAAGGGGGTCGAATTATTTAGTAGATGATGCTAAAACTTGTACAATTACGTATAACATTAAAAAGTCCTCTTTAAAGAAAATTGCAACGGATGCTATTCAAACGAATAATCCGGGATATCAGAATATTACTAGGACGGTGTTGGTTTCAAATGGAAACGAGGCAATTACTCCGAAGAATATTAAGATTAACGTTACCTATGGCTCTAAAACTTTCTTTTTGCCGGAAAGTGAGTATGATATATATGAGGCTCAGGGCAGTTCGGGTTCTTATACAGAAACGAATAATCTGAATCCGGTTCCGAATAAGTTAGGACGATATGCAGTATATATTAAATATAAAAATTTTTATCTTGGAAATAATGAAAATGTTGTTTCAGAATCTTTTGAATTTGATATAAAAAAGGATGCTTCTAATTTTACGATTCAGGCATGGGCTGATGATAAGGGTACGCAAGAGTATATCCCAACGAATGTTTCTGTTAACCCGATGAAGGTGCAAGTGTTTGATGGAACAACGGATGTAAGTGCATTCTTTGATTTTAGTTATCCGTATGAAACAAAGGGAGATGGAACAACTGTTAAACAAGTGGTAGCAAAACCTAAGGAAACATCTAATTACATCGGAGATGTAATAAAAAGCTGGACAGTTTCAGAAAAACCATTAGATGTAAAGTTTAGGAATGGACGTCCAGATGGAACCTTGGATGTAATGGATTATGATAATGCGGTGGATGGATATAAAGGGGTGCAGACTTACGAGATTCAGAAACAGCCGCTGACGGTCAGAGTAGGAGGAACTGACTATGCTCTGGATATTAACCGATATGAGATTATTGGTTATACAGTTGTAAAAAGCGAGAGGGATAACACCCCTATTCCAGGCGGAACAGCCGGAATTATTATGATGGAAATACAAACGGATTCTACGTATAACCCGGCTCCAAATACGACAGGATATTTATATTATGGAATCCGGCGAAATATTGCGAATGCAAGGTTTAAAGATAATGAGGGTGATGAAGATGCGAACCAAATCAAATATAATGGAAATACGCATTATAGAACACCTTATATATATTTTAATGATGCTCCAGATAATGTAGAATATAAATTGGTGAAAGATACGGACTATACTTTAACTTATTCATTGAAAAAACGCGGAGATGGTTCTGTGGTGACAGGCAGCGGAAAGGATGTTGTTACTGATGCAGGAACTGTTTCTATGACAGTTACAGGCAAAGCTGGTACAGGTGAACCGGGTTCAAGGACAGATTTGCCGGGATATTATGGTACTTTGACGGGGGAGAGTTATCCAGATGCATTGACATATACTATTCAGGCAAAGAGCATTAGTGAATACGATATGTCATATAATGATGTTACTTATCAGCTGGAAGATACGCCGCCAAATGTTGCTACAGCTGAGACGAATGTTTATTTTAAACCAAAGGACGAGAATCTTAGGACCATTTACCTAGCGCATATGACTCCTATAAAGGATTATTCAATAGATTATTATTTCAAACAGGCGTGCGCGGAAAGTGATTATATTGAAAATTGGCAGCAATCTGTCGAAGACGGAGATATTGAAGCTGGAGGGACATATTATGCTAAAATTACATTTACTGGGAATCAGAAAGATTTTGTTGTAATACCATTAAAGATGGTTGCGTATGAACTTACCAATGTTAAAATCGATGTCAAAGACTGGTGTAATCAAGAAGGCGAGACTGATGGAAAGCATATATATAATGGAAAACAGCATTCATTGAATGTTGTAGTAACAGTGAAAGATGATCCGTCGAGACCGCCACTGGTGCAGGGTGACAGACCAGGAAGGGGAGATTACTGGCTGGAATATGATGCTGCTTCTGACAGAGTGAATGTTTCGGGTCAAGACCAGAACGTGTTAGTAACAATTAAATTTAAAAGCGGTGCAGAAACAACTAGAAAGTTTAAAATACATCCTCGGCAGGTTGAAACTGGAAAGGTTAAAATTACTGCGACAGGATTCCAGAATACTTCAAGCGGCACTACGCATTTATTTAATGGCATAGGAGACGATAAAGTTCCGGCGCTGGATAAACTGGAACTTTCTTATCAGAAAGCAGGTGGTTCAACAGAAACATTAACAATGTATGAGAAGGCTGGAGTACAGATAGAAGATGGTACACTTTCGAATGATGATTATGATGTTTTGCCAGGGCTTTATGATGCAAACGGAAACAAGGTAAATCTGAATTCAATCAGTATGGATGCATCTTATTACTATGCAATTGAGCCGAAGGGGAATTTTGAAGGTAAATTTATCAGTGGGGATAAGAAGTATGTACTAGCTGGACCATTTAAATTTATCAAAAAGGACTTAGGTGCAAAAGAAATTACCTATAGAGACAAATCAACAAAGGGTGATCTTGTTATGACCCGATGGAAATTTGATACTGAGGCTGAATATAGGCAAAAGGTAGAAGAATGGCTTAATTCGCATCTTGAAGTATGGGATGAGGATTTAAAGCAGGCAGTAGACCCAGGGAATTATACAATTGATTTAGACAATAGTAATAAAATAGATGAAAATGGAACAATTGTATTTAGAATTGTAGCAACACCGAATGGGTGCTATGAGAATGAAAAAGAAAAATTGATTATTTATACTGGTGAAGATATCGCAAAGACGGAGGTGAGGGAAAAAGGCACGACAGTATACCATTCGTTTGTAAATAGAGAAACAACATTGGATAATCCTTATAGTAAGGTGTCATCTACGGGGGATTTGTATGGCTTGAATTTTGGAGATGCGGATGACGGCAGCTATACATGTGTGTATTCTGGAGGCAGAAATTTTACAGATATAATAGGGGTCAATCAAAAATATACAGTTGGGACATTTATTGAACCTGTAAAAGACAGCAGTAATCCACAAAAACAGCAGATGGCCTCTGTTACGCTTACGGGTAAAAGTGGTTTTCATGGAACTGTAACTATTTATATCAAAGTAGAAAACCACCATTTTGACCAGACACATTATGAAATTAGGATTCCAGATCAGATTTATAATGGTAAGGAGCAGACACCGGCATTTACTGTCTGGTATAGTGCAACTGGTAAAAGTGATGCGAATCCTAATCCAACGGACTGGGAACGTCTTCCAGATGATTGTTATGACCCGAATACTGTGGAATGGCTGAGAAACAAAAATGCAAATGAAATTTACGGAACGAATGGCAAGTATGATACGAATGAACTTTCACAAGTAACAATACATGGTCAGTTTGGGTATGACGGTCCATTGAAGGGATGGTTTGTTATAAAGCCATTTGATATTACAAATGGAACGGATGGCGTAGATAATATGAACATCAATGGCATCAGATTTAATGATGGTTATAATACGCTGAGTGGTATCATGTATGTACCATACACATATTTGGATTCAAATTCTGCTGCAGAAGGAATAACTGACACGGGTAATATTACCGTAGAAGGAGCATGGCAGACATTTAAGCTTAACTTTTATCCAGATGGATTATCTGGAGCACCTATAGAGTTGACCAAGGATGATTATTCGTATTATTGTACTGCAGCAGCTGCGGCTAATCAATATGATAAAAATACTAAGCCGAAAAAAGTAGGTGATTGTTATGCAGTAATCGAGGGAAAGAATAATTTTACGGGAATAATTCATGCTAAATATCGGGTAAATCAGGTTAATATGAGTGAATCCTGTTTCGTGAGATTTGTAAATAACAAAAAGTGGAATCAATTTACAGGCGAAGAAATTCTTCCTAAGATAGAAGTAATACAGAAGGCAGAAAATGGTAAGACGTATAAACTGACAGAGGGCGAAGATTATACGCTGACTTATTCGGATAATAAGAGATTTATTACGAATGATTGGAATAACCCGACAACATGCACAACATGGATACAAATAGACGAAGCAAGCAATGGAAATTATATTGAAGGATTTACAGAGCCTTACGTTATTTATGCAGACCTTGATCCTGGTAATGGTTTAACAACTGCTTCGAAAAATTTGAGACTATATTGGGGTACTGACCCTAAATTGAAGATTTCATATCAGAATGTAATAAGTAAGTCGTTCGAAGGACTGAACCTTTCTGTTCAGCAATGGAAGGAAGGCGGAAGTTATGGAAGCGGTAAACTGGATGTAGATTATACAACTTATCCGATGAAGATAGGAACTCCTCCGACATCAGCCGATGTAGCTGATTATACTGTTGAATTTCCAGTAGAAACGATTGGCGGTTCAGATGACAATCCAAGGACAATGATTGTAAGAGGATTGAGCGATGGTGTGTCAAAAGGTGTAATCAGGACTTCGGGGCCTAACGGGGTGACTGTTCCGGCTGTTATTTTTGACAGTCTTCAGAATGTTGATGAAGACAGACTTTGGGAGAACAATGGCGGTTCGTCAAATATCAGTATGAGTATTACGACTGGTTCAGCAATCAGCCATGAAGATTTATCTAAGATACTGACAGTTTACTGCGGAGGAAGACCGCTGGTATGGGGAAAAGATTATATTTTTGAAGGACAGATGAATACGACTATCGGTCAGGGCTCGATTTTAATCAAGCCGACACCGGAGGCTTTGGCAGCCGGATATCTGACTGATGATACAAAACGGATTGATTATAATCTTGTTTCAGCCATTACTGGTATGGTGCCAAATATAAAAGATGAATACATTTATAAACATCAGAAGTTTTTCAATACGGCAACAACTGATTTTGGCTTAAGTCTGAATGGGAAAAATCTGATTAACGGTATTGATTATACGGTGACTGTTACAGATGAGAATGATACAGAAGTGACGGAACCGGAAAACTGCGGAACATATAATTATCTGATTGTTGGAATAGGAAGTTATGGTGACAGAATCACAGGAAGTTTTAGAATCAGGCCGTATGATCTTGGAGCGGATTATGCACAGGGCAAAGTAACAATAGAGCTTAAAAATCAAGGCCGGGTTACTTTTACGGGAAGTTCTGTTCTTCCAGAGGTAGTCAGTGTAACTGTAAAACATGGCGATTATGATACACCGTATGATTTGGTACAGATTGACGATAGTAACGCCGGAGATTACGGGGTGAGGACAGCAAAGGATAGAGATGACCCTGTACATGTTAACTGGACAGATTCAGATGGCGAAATTCCAAAAGCAGCTGTGTATGGTATGAATAATTATACAGGGCAGGTGACAGCGAATTATCTTATTGAAAAGAAGAGTATTGAGGACAGTGATATTTTCATAGATGATATTTTAGGATTAAAATATCAGAATGGGATTGAGATTAAACCTGTTCCAACGATAACCTACAGAGAGACACCGGATAAAGATGCAAAAATTCTGCTTACATTAAGCGGAGAGGAATACAGTTCTGACAAAGACAGCGAATATGGAAGTCAGTACAGAATACACTTTACGTATCGTTACCTTGATAACGTAAAGAATGCTGGTACGAAACACATGGAAATCGTTGGTGTCGGCAATTTTACCGGTAAAAGGTCAATTACTTATACAGTAGACCCGCTTCCTCTTTCTGATACAAAACTGACGTTTTTATCGGAAGAAGCCCCTGTATATGACAGCCTGCCGCAGACACCGGCATTTAAGCTCAGTTATGGAAATATTGATAATATTTTAACTGTGAGAAATGGCAAACCGGTAACGACAGAGTTTTTAAAGGCTTCGGATGTAGAAGTTAAGTTTTACGATAATACAGACGCATCCACAGAAGAGAAAAAGGCAAGCGTAACGGTTAAGATTATAGCAGGAAGTAACTATGAAGGTGAGATAACGAAGGAGTTTACAGTTCTTCCGGCTCCTCTTGAAGAGCATGTACGTTTCATGTATCGGCCAAAGGGTGCCAGTGCAGATGTGGACTTAAAGAGTTATAAACTTACATTCCCGTTCATTGGCGTAGGCAGTCCGGTATACCCGAAGTATGCTCCGGCTGACGCTGAACTGGCAGAAGAAGAAATCGGCATGTACTACAATTATCCGTCAAAAGCCAACCACGGCAAATTCCTCGTCCCGAGTGCAGACTACGGCAGCCAGGAAGACCCGGATGGAATCAACATCGAGTACAAATATGTTGAGCCGGATACAGATGATACCGATATTCGGGAAGAATATCAAAGACCGACTCCTGATTACGCAGGCAAAGTCAGAGTAACCATTACCGGTAAACGCAATTACACAGGAAAAGCAAGTTTCTGGTACTTTATCGGCGACGATATCAGTTCCGACGCGAAAATCAGCATTTCGCCGACGACAGCGGTTTTCAACTCACAGAACCAGTATCCGACGGTTACGATATCAGGTGTTGACAAGAACAAATGTACAATCGGAAATTACCGCGGTGAAGTATTAGTAGAAAATCTGATTACCGATAAGGACTTTATCGATGCAGGCACATACTTTATCCGTGTAGAAGGCGACCCGTCTAAGGGTACGTATGCAACAAAACCGGAAACGCTTACATTTACGATTACTCCAAGAGCGTTCTCCAACTCACTCGTCATTGACGGCTTTAAGAAGGAATATGCATACACAGGCTACGAAATCCGCCCGGTAGGCATTTCTGTTACAGACTACATTGACAATATTAAATACAGGCTGACAGAGGAAGAGGATTATGTATTAACATACTCCAACAACCTGAATGCAGGTATCGCATACATTAACGTTAAAGGCCAGGGCAATTTCAGCGGTTCCGCATCTACGAACTTCCTGATTACAAGCTCTACCATCAGCAGCGGAGGCTGGAATGGTTCAAACAGCTTCCTGGATGAAGGCTCAGGCGAGATTTCGGGAGCAGTGCCGGTAGCGCCGAATAATGTAAAACTGACGATGGATACGAGCGATGCGATGTACTATACAGGCAAAGCGGTATATCCGAAAGTATCGATTTCAGGCATGACGGAAAATGTGGACTACACAGTTACATTTAGTAACAATGTGGAAGTCGGCATGGGTGTAGCGACGATTAATGGTATCGGGAATAACAATGGTGTCATTACTAAGAATTTCCGGATTATTGCTCCGTTGTCGAAGTGTACCATTTCACCGATTCCTGCACAGCAGTATACGGGTTCTGCAGTAACTCCGTCGCTGACGGTAAGATGCGGCAATACGGTGCTGATGGAAGGTACGGATTATACGGTTACGTATTCGAATAATATTAACATTGGTACGGCAACGGCAACGATTCGTGCACTGAATAATGCTAACTTTACAGGTTCAGCATCTGTAAAATTCAGCATTGGCAATGATGTAGGCGGATTTATTATCAGCGGATTTGCACCGAGCTATGCTTATACGGGCAATGCGATTACACCGGGTGTTGTTGTAGAAACAGGCAGCAGCACGCTGACGCTGGGCACGGATTACACGGTTTCTTATTCTAACAATGTAAATGCCGGTACAGCAACGATTACAGTTACAGGTACAGGAAAATATTCCGGTACGCAGACAGCGAACTTTATTATTGAAGCAAAGAGTATCCAGAGCTGTGATACGACAGAGGTTACAGACAGAACTTATACAGGCGATGCTTATACGCCGGACATTACGGTCAGCGACGGCGGCAAGGTACTGACGAAGGGTGTAGATTATACGGTTACTTATACGAATAATACGAATCCAGGTACAGCATCGATTCTGATTCAGGGTATGAGTAATAACTATACAGGCACGAAGGTAATCAGCTTTAAGATTTCAGCAGTTGCTGTGAAGGGACTGAAATCATCTTCTGTGAAGTATAACAGCCTGAAGCTGACATGGACGAAACAGGGATATGCAGACGGTTATCAGATTTGCAATTCCAGTTCGAAAGTGGTTAAGACCGTGAAGAAGAACAGTGCAAGCATTACAGGGCTTTCGGCAGGGAAGACTTATAAGTACAAAGTAAGGTCTTATGTCCGCAATGCAGATGGAACGAAGTCTTACGGAGCATTCTCATCGGTTCTCAGTGTTACGACAAAGCTGCGGACACCGACGGTTAAGGTTGTTTCGAATGCGAAGGGCCAGGCACGTATCAGCTGGTCTAAAGTATCGGGAGCATCCGGTTATGAGATTTATTATAAGAAATCTTCGAAAGCGAAGTATAAGAAACTGAAGACTGTAAATAATCCGAATGTCCGGGTATGTACCGTACGCGGCATGAAGAGCGGCGACAGGGCTTACTTCCGCATCCGTGCATTTAGAAAGAACGGAAGCAAGAAGGTATACAGTGCGCTGAATCCGCTGAAAGTCATCACAGTGAAATAATCTGCAGTTCATTTCGCATGAAATCCAGGCTGCAGCATGAATGAAGCAGAGGCATGAGTGAAAAATACAAAATAGGCGATTATGAATTTAATACCTATGAAGAGTACCTTGCGGCGCAGGAGGATGTAAAGAAAATCGATTTTATTACAAAGGAAGTCGATATTACGGATGCCGATGTCGCCGTAAGGCTCTACACTCTAATCAGGAATAAGGAAATTGTGTTCCGCAGTCAGGTGGGACTTTCCTTTTCCTGGTATCTGACAGATGTGCTGGCGCAGAATTCCCAGAATCTGCTAGAGGAAAAGCGGAAGCGGGAAGCGCAGCAGGAAAAAGGAAAGAAGTTTGGAATGGCGGGCATGCTGTGCATGCTGGCGGCTGTTCTCTGCCTGGGGTATTACGGGATTACTTTATGGCAGGAGCATTTGGAAAGCCAGGAGTATGAAAGGCTCCAGGATATGCAGAATCTGACAGGGCATATCATCCGCGATTCGGAAGAAGGCGCTGACGGTTCCGGGGAATCGGGCCAGGCAGACAGCCCTGAGACAGAACAGAACAGCAAAACGAATAACAGCAAAACAAAAAAGAAAAAAACAGACAAGAGCCAGGCAGCGGAGGAGAAAATCGACCCGGCTGACCTGACAGTCTTAAAGAAATATAAAAAACTGTATAAGCAGAATCAGGATCTGGCGGGATGGCTGTCTATCGAAGGTACGGTAATTGATTATCCGGTTATGCAGACAGGCAGAAAGAACTCAGATTACTATCTGCATCATGATTTTGAGAAAAAAGAGAGTGACCACGGCACATTGTTTCTGGATGCAAGAAATGATTATGTGAACCGGGACACAAACCTGATTATTTACGGGCATAATATGCGGGACGGGACGATGTTCGGCGGGCTGAAGAGCTTTATGGACAAGGAGTATATGGAGCAGCACAGGGAAATTGTGTTTGACACGATATATGAAAAGGCGCGTTACAAGGTTGTCGCGGTATGTCTGTCTAAAGTAAATTATCAGGATGACGAGGCTTTCCGGTATTATAATTTTCTGGAAGCGTCGGGGAAAGAAGAATTTAATGCTTTTCTGGCAAATATCCAGCAGCTGACGGTGTTTGACCAGACAATTGATATTTCGTATGGGGATGAGCTGCTGACATTATCCACCTGCAACAGTTATATTCAGGACGGAAGGCTGTTCCTCATTGCGAAGAAGGAGTGACGCATATGATTAGTTCAATAGTAAAGCAGAAATTTGCCTTCACACTGGCAATGGCAATGGTATTATTCCTGATGCCGCGCGAAACCGTTTTTGCATCAAATATGACGATTTCCGGCGGTGTACTGACTGCGTATAATGGCGGAGGCGGTGCAGTCACGATTCCTTCAGAAGTAACATCCATCGGGCCTGGTGCTTTTGCGGGCAAGGCAGTCAGCAGTGTCAGTATCCCTGGCAGTGTCAGGAGCATTGGCGATAATGCATTTGCAAACTGTACCGCGCTGGCAAACATTACAGTGCCTGGCAGTGTAACGAGTATGGGCAGCGGCGTATTTTCGGGCTGCAGCGGACTGAGTTCTGTCAGCATGCAGGCTTCGGTTTCTTCAATTCCTGCATCGACATTCAGCGGATGCAGGTCTTTAACAAGCATTGCGATTTCGGCAGGGGTTAGTTCCATTGGCAGCGGCGCATTTTCGGGCTGTAGCAGCTTAAGCTCTATGTCGGTACCGTCAGGAGTCAGCAGCATTGGCGACAGCGCTTTTGCAAACTGCTCGAGTCTGTCGGCGATTTCTATTCCGGCGAGCACAAGCAGCATTGGCGGCAGTGCTTTGTCCGGCTGTTCGAATCTGACTACGATTAATGTAGCAGGCGGCAATTCGGCTTATGCATCAGATGGAGGATGCCTGTACAACGCATCGAAAACAAGACTGATTATGGTTCCGGTCGGCAAATCGAGTGTTTCCCTGCATTCGTCTACGAAAATTATCGGCAGCGGTGCTCTGGCCGGCTGCAGCAGGGTGTCATCGCTATCTCTGCCGAGCGGGCTTACAACGATAGAAAGCGGTGCATTTTCCGGCAGCGGAATCCGTTCCATTACCATTCCGGCTTCGGTAACGTCGATTGGTTCCCAGTCGGGCTGGTCGCCGGATGTGATTACAGGTTACAGCAGCTCCGCGGCAGCTTCTTTTGCTGCTTCGGCGGGTTATACATTTTCCAGTCTGGATGGCGGTGGAAGTTCGTCAGACAGCAGCGATGATGATGAAAGTGATTCCGGTACAGCAGGAAGTACGACGGCAGATGTCAGTGATATTTCTTCCGGGGATGATGCAGCCGATGAAGAAGAAGAACCGGATGATGATGAAACGGTAGGAAGTACAACCATAGATTTAGGAGAAGATTCGGGGAGCGGCTCAGGCTCTTCGGGCGGGAGCAGTTCGGGTTTTTCCGGCAGCGGTTCCGGTACAGGCAGCAGCTCAGGAGGCAGTACAGCTTCTTCCGGCGGCGGTTCCGGTGCAGGCAGCTCAGCTGGCAGTTCCGGTACGGGCAGCAGCTCGGGAGGCAGTACAGCAGCTTCTGGCAGCAGCACTGCGTCTGTGAGCAGTTCAGGAGGCAGTTCTTCGGCATCTTCCGGCAGCGGCAGTTCTTCCGGGGTTTATGCGGGAGCATCTTCCGGCAGCCATACGCTGGATGAAACGCCGAAAACAGGAGACGGCTCGATTGATCCCAGACTGTTTCTGATTATCGGGCTTGTGTTTGTAGGATGCGGGCTGATACTGGCTGGGAAAAAACAGAGAGTTTAGATACAGGAACAGGAATCGACTTTACCAGGGAGATTCCTGCTTCTGGTTTTTCTGAAAGATGGTGCATTGTAATGCTGCAAAATGAGCTTTGTGCAATTGATTTATTTAGCGGCTGCGGAGGAGTGACGGCCGGATTAAAAAAGGCGGGAATTAAAGTGCTTGCAGCTGTAGAGATTAATGAGACTGCAGCAGCTACATATCGGGAAAATAACAAAGAAGTGGCGTTGCTTCAAAGAGATATACGCGAGGTCAGCGGGGAGGAACTGAAAGAGGTTTCCGGGATGTCAGCCAGTGAGCAGCTGCTGCTGGTTGCATGTCCGCCGTGCCAGGGATTTTCTGCAATACGGCGGGGAGGAGAAAATGACGAGCGCAATCAGCTGGTATTTGAATTTCTGCGGCTGGTGAAGGAACTCAGGCCGGCATTTATTTTGATGGAAAATGTAGCGGGTATGTCAAGGGGAAAAGGGAGAGAGACATTCCGCAGCGCATATCAGGAGTTTGAAAAATATTACAAATGCAAGTATGATGTTTTAAATGCGGCAGATTATGGAGTTCCTCAGACAAGAAAACGTCTGGTGCTTCATGGGATTCGGAATGATTTATATGAAATGTGGAAGGAGAAAGGCGTAGAGATTCGCCTGCCGCGTCCGACACATATTTCAGCTGGAAAAAAGAAAAAAGACTGCAGTCTTCCGGTGTGGAAAACTGCAGACGTGATTCTCGGGCTGCCAGAGATAGAAGCAGGAGGAGAATATACGGGAGAAGGCGTTTATAATCATGTCTGCAACAGCATGAATGATATAAATATAAAAAGAATCAGGTATATTCGGGAGCACGGGGGAAACCGCGCCTGTCTGCCGCAGGAGCTGGCTTTAGAATGCCATAAGGGAAAGAGCGGGCATACGGATGTATATGGAATACTGGATATGAAGAAACCCGCACCTACGATTACCGGAGGATGCATGTATTATTCAAAAGGCAGATACGGGCATCCTTATCAGAACCGTGCGCTGAGCGCGCGAGAGGCAGCAAGGCTGCAGTCATTTGATGACGATTATATTTTTCAGGGAACAAACGCCCAGATTGCTCTTCAGATAGGGAATGCTGTGCCGGTTGAGCTGGCAAAGGCAAGCGGACTGTATTTTGCAGAAATGTTCCGTGTTATGAAATCTAATTTGAACAAAAGCACAGACTGCGGTGTAAATAACGGATAGAAATTGTGCCGTTATTTAAAGCGCTGCAGACTGACTGTGCTGTCTGATACGTTTTCACAGTATAGACAGGCTGATGTTTCGGCGTGTCTTCATCTATAATACACCAGTCATTTCTATGAACAAGTCTGTACCGTTCTGCAGAAAGACTGGTATCTGTATAAGGAATCCATGTTTCGCAGACCGGACAGAATATCTGACGGATTTTACCGCTGCAGGTGTCAAGCGGGAAAGAGACATCTGCGGTATTCTGTGTATAGCACCGGTAACAGTAAAAGTTATAGATTGTTCGTTTCATTAAAATCACCTGTATGAATTATATGATAGTTAGAAAGGAAATATGCAGCATGGGAGCTTTTAAAACAAAAGCAAGGGCCATTGAGTTATTAGGGAAAAAGCAGATTCGTGACAGTGTGACTGCGCTGGCTGAGATTATGAAAAATGCACATGATGCGGATGCCGGGCTTTTAAGGGTTGAGTTTTTGACGAAACAGGAACAGGTTCCCTGTATTGTCATCTGTGATACAGGGGTGGGAATGGACAGGGAAGATTTGGAAAATAAGTGGTTTGTACTGGGCACTTCGTCCAAATTTGATAACCGGGAAAAGAAGTCGCCGGGCGGCAGAATCCTGATGGGAGAAAAGGGGATAGGAAGACTTGCCATTTCCCGTCTGGGACAGCAGATGTGGATGTTTACGAAAAAGAAAAATACGGGCTGGAATATTGTATATATCAACTGGAATATTTTTGAAAACCCGGACCTGTTTATTGAAGATATTAATATTCCGGTTTCTTATGACGGGAAGCTCAGCCAGATTTCAGAGATAACTGCAAATCTTGAGAAAATGCAGACAGGCAATTTGAAAAGCGCCAGCTGGAAGACTCCGAAAAATGTGAATAAAAAGAAGCTGATAGAAAAGCAGATAAAAGAATCCAGACTGGATGAGGAACTGATAGATGATTTCTGCAGTATTATTGAAGAAAATGGTGTAAAACAGGGAACGGTTATTTTTTCCCTGAATTTAAATGATGACTGGGACAGATACCTGGACCCGGATACAACTGCCGATATGGATATGCTGGCTGTCAGAAATTATAACCGGCTGAATGCTTTTATTACGGATTTTGGAACAAAGGAACCTGATTTTCAGGTGGAACTTTTTCACAATGGAAAATCCCTTGAATTTTCATCCGGTTTTACAGAAGAAGATTACGAAATATACGATTTACGAATTCAGGGAAGTGTGGAACATGGCTTGTTTCAGGGACATATCGATGCAAGAAATGCTGACAGTGCTATTTTAAATCAGTGTAACGAGATACTGAAAAAAGGAATTACAGTTACAGCAGGAATCAGGGACTGGGAAAATGAAGACTGCGGAAAATATGAAGTGAAGTTCTGCCATTTCGAAATGGATAAAAAAAATACGGGACTGACTTTCACAGAATGGAATCTCATTAAGCAGCGCATGGATAAAGCAGGCGGAATCGGTGTGTATCGTGATAACGTCCGTGTACTGCCTTATGGGGAACCGGATAATGATTTTCTGGAACTGGAAATGCGCAGAAGTAAAAGTGCTACATTTTATCTGTTCAGTCATCGAAATATGTTTGGGAGGATAGACATTACTTCTCTTGAGAATCCGCATTTGGAAGATAAATCAAGCAGAGAGGGTTTTATTGAAAATCAGTATTACAATTATTTTATCCGTACCATTCAGAATCTTTTAGTCAGAATCGCAGTAGAATTCGCAGGCGAGATGAATAAAAATTCCTTTAAGCTAAGAAGAAGCTACCTGAATTACAATAATAAGAAAAAGAAAGAACAGATACAGATACAGGAGTTTGAAAAGGAACAGGAACGTTTGCTGGCAGAGGACAGCGCGAGAGCAGAGAGACTGCTGAAGGAGAATATTCCGAAGCTTACACAGTTTGAAGAAGAGATTCAAAAAAGGCTGAAGGCACTGAGAGAGATAGAGTATGATTCATACACCCGGTATAATCATTTGATTGAAAATGAAAGAAAAGTGAAATCCTGCCGCTATGGGATGGAAGGTTATATTTCAGATACAAAAAGGACTCTGCACATTAGTATAAACGAACGATTAGAAAGCAGATATGAACCGCAGCTGTTAGAACGGATAGATATGTTTGATGAAAGATTAGAAGATGTGACACAAAGTTCAGCGGAAGAGATGCGGTCATTATGCGAATATATTCTGAACCTGAACCATTTACGGCTGCAGGCATACCATGAGGATTTTGAAAAACAGACCGGGGCAGGAATGGATGAAGTTTTGTCTGATGTGAAGGAATATCTGGATAAGACAAGAACGATGCTTGCGCAGATGGCAAAAGAAGCGCAGGATCATGCAGACATCAGATATGATAAATTAATGCAGAAAGCTGACCGCATCAGGGACTATGAACAGGATATTTTAAAGTTTAAGCGTGAATCCAGTGAAATTATTTACCATGGACTGTGTGCTATTAATTTAAATCTGGACGCTGTCGAATATGCGGTGAAAGACCCGGGAACGCCGCAGGAGCTGATAGATGCCCGGGATAAAATCAGCGCCAGGGAAGAAGAGATATATTCTGAAATGGAACAGGCTGTCAGGAATATTGAGGAGCGTTATGCTGTGATTGACAGCAGATTAGATGAAATATTATGCAGATACGATACCGACGATGCGTCGCTCATACGTCAGCTGACGACGCGGAATAATGAGCTAAAACAGTTAAACGATATGTATGCGGATCTGGCTAATCTGGGAATGGCGGCGGAGATTGTCAGTCATGAATTTAATCAGATGTTTCATAATATCTATGACGCAGTGAACCAGCTGCGGTTTCAGGGTGTTTCAAAAGAGGGCAGATATTATCTGAATCAGATAGATATTGGATTTCGGTCTGTATCAGACCGTCTGAGTCAGATGTCCCCGATGTACAGAAGCAGGAGCATGTACAAAAAGAAAGTAAATATACATGATATGTTAGAAGATGTGCATTCTTTTTTTGAGAGCCGGATGCAGAAACAGAGTGTGAAGTTTATCAATGATGTGCCTCGGGAGCTGGTATTAAAAATATCGCTTTCGAAAATATATCCGGTAATATCGAACCTGTTTTACAATTCTTTGTACTGGATGGCAGATAAGAAAAACAGAATGATTCTGGTAAGATACGAAAAAGCAGAAGAAGCCCTGTATGTCGAGGATTCCGGAGAAGGCATTGCCGTCCGGAATAAGGAACGGGTTTTTGAACCGTTCTTTTCCCTGAAGAAGGACGGAAGGGGACTCGGGCTGGCAATTTCCAGAAATGTGCTGGAAGCTCAGGGACATAAAATAGAAGCCGTTACTGAGCCGGAAAGCAAATGTCTGGAAGGAGCATGTTTTAAAATTACGTTTGGAACGGAGGAAGGGGAATGACAGGAACTGGTGCAGATAAATTAGCGGAGATACTGAAGCGTTATTTAAATCATATCGTTTACATTGATGATGAATTTAAAATATCCTGGAACACCCGGGAGCATGATGAAGAAAAGCCCCCGCGAAGAAGCAGCAGAAAATATGCCGGTTCGCAGGCAGAACAGGATGATGCAGCTGCTTTAGAGAGTAATCTGGAAGCATTCTGTAAGATTGTGCGCAGAGAATATCCTGAAATACTGCTTACTCCTGTTGTGTATGAAGAGCCGATGGATATTGAGAACCTGGTTATTCATATGAAACAGGCAAGAATGCTTATTTTGGACTGGAGTCTGTCTGAGAGAGTTACAGCGGTGAAACTTCTTAAGCGGGCGGAGTTTTTTGGGCAGCTTCGGTTTTGCGTCATCTATACTTCGAAACTGGATGATGCAAAAAGGGAATTTATAAATGAAATCCCCAATGTGAAAAGAGACGGACTTAAGAGAGGGGAATGCAGAGGGAAAGAATATGAGTATGTAAGAGCAGATTCTGTAATTTATCTCATCTGTGAAAAGGATAAATTTGATTTTCATATGATTATGAGTTCTTTAACAGAGATATTTATCCAGGAAATAGGATATTTCCCGGTTGCTTTCCTTGATATGGTTGCAAGACTGGAGGAAAAAGTGCCGTACTATTTAAACCAGTTTTCCTGTCCGTTTGATAAGCTGCTGATGCTGCAGATTAATTCTGACGGCCTTCCGATGAATGATGTATATCACACGATGAATGATATGGTTGTTAACAATATAAGAGCTGATATCAATCTTGACGAAAGTGTTCTTGACGGCATTTTCGAAAATCAGATTTATCTGCTCAAGCAGCTTTCAGGCGATGAAGAACGGTTTCAGGAAAGGCTGTATAAGAGTCTGGATATTATTTCAGACCGCCTGGAATGCCCGGAGAGTGAACGGGCACTTCTAAAGGAGATTCCGCTGGAACATTATAAAAAAGTTATTGAGAAAGCAGTTCTAAATCCCAGGGATTTATCAAAAGGGTTACATAGTGCCAGTGAAATGCTGGCGAAACAGTATGGCATACAGAAGGCAGAAAGGCTGATAGCAGAAAGCGGAGCGGCGAATGGCAATGCAGGAATTAAAAAGGAGCTGTCGCGTCTGTATCGGCAGCAGTTCAGGCAGAAAGCAGAGAAAATATTTCCGGCATGTCTGATGATTCTGACGAATCCCGATGAGAGTTATCAAATCAACAGACTGATTACTTCACTGAAAATTGTAAATTATAAAGATGGCGATAACGTCTTCCCGGAAATTTTTCGTGACTGCTATACTCAGGAAGAAGAATATATGTGCTTAAAGACTGAGGCAGGCAGGCCAAAGCTGGGGCTGCTGCAAAATAAGCTTAATTCAGGTGATATTTTATATAAACGAGAAGGCGGCATTGAAAAATGTTATCTGTGTATCGTTCCGTCATGTCATATTTTAAGGCCTAAAAAGGTGGATGGCAATATTTTATTTGTAGAAGGCAGGATTGTGAGTGAGAAGCCGGACAGGAATCTGAAGGACAGCGAACACTTTACGATTCTGCCGGGAGTGGAAGATGAAAATAAGCTGATGCGTGTAATCTGGCAGTATCATAAAATTGTCAGCCTGGATTTGAACAGAATATTATGCAGTGATTTTGAAAATTTACGCCGGCCATATAAACTTACATATGAATACGTGCGTCAGATTATGGGGGAATTTGTGGCTTTTTATTCCAAATCCGGGGTAGAAGAGCTGTTTTTAAAAGCAGATTCGTCTTTGGAGCATTTACTGCTTCGCAGGTAATCTGCAGATAATCTGTGTGCCGGACTTAAGAAAATAAGGAATTTCACCGGAATTACAAAAAATATCTTGCAGTATCCCGAATTTCATAATAAAATAAGGAGCAAAAGACAAATTATATAAAATAAAGGAGACTGCAAAATGAGCTATGTTGATGAGGTACTTGCAAGGGTAAAAGAAAAAAACGCTTCCGAACCGGAGTTTCTTCAGGCTGCTGAGGAAGTATTAGAGACCTTAAAGCCTGTAATCGAGGCAAACGAAGAGCTTTACAGGAAAGAAGCATTATTAGAAAGACTGACAGAGCCGGACAGGCAGTTTAAATTCCGTGTTCCATGGGTAGACGATAAAGGACAGGTTCAGGTTAATACAGGATACAGAGTACAGTTTAACAATGCAATCGGGCCGTACAAAGGAGGACTCCGCCTGCATCCTTCTGTAAACCTGGGTATTATTAAATTTTTAGGTTTTGAACAGATTTTCAAAAACTCTCTGACAGGACTTCCGATTGGCGGCGGCAAGGGCGGTTCTGATTTTGACCCGAAGGGCAAGTCTGACCGTGAAGTCATGGCATTCTGTCAGAGCTTTATGACAGAGCTTTGCAAATATATCGGCGCTGATGTAGACGTGCCGGCTGGCGATATCGGGACAGGCGCAAGAGAAATCGGCTATATGTTCGGCCAGTACAAGAAAATCCGCGGTACTTATGAAGGCGTGCTGACAGGCAAAGGTCTGACATACGGCGGCTCCCTGGCACGTACAGAAGCTACCGGTTACGGTTTATTATATATTACAGAAGAATTAATGAAATGCCATGGCGAATCCATGGAAGGCAAGACAGTTGTCGTATCCGGAGCCGGCAATGTGGCTATTTATGCTACACAGAAGGCGCAGCAGATGGGCGCTAAGGTCGTTACCTGCTCTGATTCCACAGGCTGGATTTATGATCCGGAAGGAATCGATGTGGCATTATTAAAAGAAGTAAAAGAAGTAAAGCGCGCACGTTTAACAGAATACGCAGCTGCAAGAAAGAGCGCGGAATACCATGAAGGCCGCGGCGTATGGCAGATTAAATGTGATATTGCGCTTCCTTGCGCAACACAGAACGAGCTGTTGATTGAAGATGCAAAACAGTTAGCAGCAAATGGCTGCAAGGCCGTATGCGAAGGCGCAAATATGCCGACCACCATTGATGCTACAAAGTATCTGCAGGAGAACGGCGTATGGTTTATCGGCGGCAAGGCTGCGAATGCGGGTGGTGTAGCTACATCCGCACTGGAAATGACACAGAACTCCGAGAGACTGAGCTGGACATTTGAAGAAGTAGATTCAAAGCTGAAACAGATTATGGTTAATATTTACCACAATATTGATGATGCGGCTAAGAAATACGGCATGGAAGGCGATTATGTAGCTGGTGCAAATATTGCCGGATTTGAAAAAGTCGCACAGGCAATGCTGGCACAGGGAGTTATTTAATAGAAAGATTTTTGGCAAAAAGTCCTGTAAACTTATGTTTACGGGACTTTTTAAATGGAGAAAAAGGGAAACGCGGAGATTAGTTATGGAAAAAGTTCTGAAAGCGAAAGCTGATAAAAGCAAAGGTGTAAAAGAAGGAAAAGAAGCAAAAAAAGAGAAGAAGGAAAAAAAGAAAAGAAGCAAAAAAGGAAAAGAAGGAAAAAAAGAAAAAATCAAAGATGTGTATGTCTGGATGCTTCTGCTGGCTGGAACGGCTGCTGTATTTTTTGCATGCTTTGTCCTGTGCTGTTACAGAAATTATGAGGATAAAATGGATATCTTAGCTTATATGGCAGCAGATTATGATTCCGGGCTGGATATGGCAGTCGGGCTGCTGAGGGGAGATGAAGAGAAGCAGGAGCAATTGCAAGAGGAGCAGCCGCAGGAGCAATTGCAAGAGCAGCAGCCGCAAGAGGAGCAGTGGCAAGAGAAGCAGCCGCAGGAGGAGCAGTGGCAAGAGAAGCAGCCGCAGGAGGAGCAGTGGCAAGAGGAGCAGCCGCAGGAGGAGCAGTGGCAAGAGGAGCAGCCGCAAGAACAGCAAGGGCAACCGCAAGAACAAAAACAGGAGTATTCGCAAGAGCAGCAGTGGCAACAGCAGCAGCTGGAGCAGTATGGGTATCAGCACAGTTATCAAAACAGGTTCTATGTAGATTTTATCAGACAGACAGCGGCGGCCGCTGTCTGCTTAGGTGTTTTTACAGCGGTATTACTGGCAGGTCTGTTTCTGACAGAAAAATACAGACGGAATAAACTGGAGACGTATTTAAACAGTCTGGGCCGGTGTCTGTCAGTGTTTCGGGATTATGCAAATTGTCCGGGTACTGACAGACAGGAAGAATTTTCGAAAGACGGTGCGGGAAGCAGGCAGCCTGATAAGAGCAGGCAAGTGTACCGCAGTGAGGAAGCAGTCAGGGAACCTTTGATACTGGAAGGATATGAAGAGGAATCCGGCCGCATTTATGAGCAGCTTGAGAGGTTTGAAGAATATTTATCGCTTGCACAGGAGCAGGCTCTTTCAGAAAAGGAAAAGACAAAAAAAATCGTGACAGATATTTCACACCAGCTAAAGACGCCCGTGGCAGCTCTGGATACCTGTTTTACAATCTTAGAGGATAAAGAACTTGGGGAGGAGGAGCGCGGAGAATTTTACCAGCGCTGCAGGGATGAGCTGGACGGGCTGAAAATGCTGTTAGAGTCTATGATTCAGATTTCGCGTATGGAATCCGGCATGATTCAGATTAAAAGGAAAAAAGCGCCGCTGATGGATACGGTAATTCAGGCAGTGAACCGGATTTATCCGAAAGCATCGGAAAAGCAGATGGAGCTGGTGTTTGACTGTGAACCGCAGATGGAAGATTCAGAGATTTTGCAGGATTCGAAATGGCTGTGCGAAGCGCTGATGAATGTCCTGGATAATGCGGTGAAATACAGCCCTTGCGGCAGCGAAATCTTTATCAGAATACAAAAAGGGATTAGTTTTGCAAAGATTGAAATACAGGACCAGGGAATCGGAATCAGGAAAAAGGAGTTTCATAAGGTTTTTCAGCGTTTTTACCGCGGCAGCAGCAGACAGGTGCAGCAGGCAGAAGGAGCGGGTGTCGGGCTGTATCTGGCGAAACAGATTATCAGCGGGCATCATGGCATGATTTCTGTAAAGGCAGGGAATGGAAAGAAAGAAGGGTCTGCGGGCAGCGTTTTTGTTATCCGCCTGCCTTTTATGTAGCGGTTTCTTACAAAACTGTAAGCATGATGTGCTCATTCTGCAAGCGTAATGTAAGGCTGGCATGATATTCTTTCTGTAAAGGCAGGCCTGATTCAAAAAAGGAATTTTGAAAGTAAAGGCAGGCCTGATTCAAAAAAGGAATTTTAGGTGAAAACAAGCCTGAGTTTAGAGAAAACTGGATGAAAAGGCAGTACCTGAAAGAAAGGAGTTTATATTATGCATGCAATTTTACAGGCAAGAAACTTATGCAAATATTACGGAACCGGAGAAAATCTGGTAAAAGCGGCTGACCGCATCAGTCTGGACATTGAACAGGGAGAGTTTACAGCGATTGTGGGGAAATCCGGTTCTGGCAAAAGCACGCTTCTGCATCTGCTTGGAGGGCTGGATACGCCGACCTCGGGAAGTGTGCTGGTACGGGGCAAAGATATTTTTAAGATGAAGGAGGAGGAGCTGGCGGTATTTCGCAGGAGAAAAATCGGATTTGTGTTTCAGGCTTATAATCTGGTATCTTCGATTAATGTGTGGGAAAATATTGTGCTTCCGCTTGGCCTGGATAAGCAGCAGCCGGATACGGCGTATATCAAAGACCTGATTGTTTCACTGGGCATTGCGGACCGGATGCATCATCTTCCGAATGCACTGTCAGGAGGGCAGCAGCAGAGAGTGGCGATTGCAAGAGCGCTTGCGGCAAAGCCGGACATTGTGTTTGCAGATGAGCCGACCGGGAACCTGGACTCGCGCGCAAGCGGGGAAGTAACTGCTCTGCTGAAAATGTCCGCGCAAAAATACGGGCAGACAATTGTCATGATTACGCATGACGAGGAAATTGCGCAGGCAGCGGACCGGATTCTTGTTATTGAGGACGGACATGTGGCGGATTTTTCATGAAAACAGGACAGACAGGAAAGAGCGGTGAAAATATATGAATACAGTTACAATGCTTGCTTTGAGCAATAATAAGAAAAATAAGACAAGAAGCATTCTGATAATGGTGTCGGTTTTTTTGACGACGGTTCTGCTGACGGTAATCTGTACGTTTGCCTACGGACTTGTTAAGCTGGAAAAAGAAAATGCGGCGCACAATTACGGGAGCAATTACGGCACATTTCATTCCGTGAGTTCAGAACAGCTAAAGGAAGCAGAACGGCACGGTGAATTTTCCAAAATCGGTATGACAGCACAGGCCGGGCAGCTGGATAACGATGCTGTTTACGGGCTGTTTATGACAGATGAAAATTACAGGGATATGTCAAATCTGTCAGGCATGCTGTCAGAGGGAAGATTTCCCCAAAAGGAGAATGAGATTACAGCCCAGAAGGAATTTTTTGAGGCAGCCGGATATGAAAATGTACAAATCGGGGATTTTGTGACATTTTCATACCGTGCGGATTTAAAGCACAAATTTGAGCCGGCGGAATTTCAAATCAGCGGATTACTTGAAGTACCGGATACGGACGTACCGCAGACTGTGTTTCTCGGATTTGTTTCACAGGCATTTTATGAAGCGCATGCTGCGGAAGATGACAGAAAATATTCGGTGTCGTTTCGGCTTTCACAGGAGGTTCCGATTACTTATGACAGTGCAGAGAAGGTGATACAGGACATTGCGGCGGACTGCGGGATTGATAAAAAATATGTGTCTGTAAACGGGATTTATCTGCTGCTGACACTCGAACCGGGAAAGGAAACGATGACAGTCTGTGCAGTCATTGCGGCGGGTGTGATTCTTTTTTCGGTCATGGTTATTTATAATATTTTTCAGGTCGGAATTGTGCAGAATATCCGTGAATATGGCAAAATACGTGCGCTCGGGGCATCCAGGAAGCAGATGAAAAAGCTGATTTTTCAAGAAGGAATGCTGCTGGCGGCATGCAGTATTCCGGCGGGGCTTCTTGCAGGCTATGCGGCTGCCTGGGCCAGCTTTCAGTGGCTGCAGGCACAGGGAATCACAATGGGGGAGTATGAGGCGCAGATTAGTATTTTTTCACCCGTACATCTGCTGCTGGCGGCGGGGATGTCACTGCTTACTATCATTCTGGCTCTGCGAAGGCCTATGAAAATCGTAAGTGCCATTTCGCCTGTAGAAGCGCTGCGTTACATGGAAAAAACAGGCAGCAGAAAGGCAGGAATCCGCAAAGGCAGGAATCAGATGTCAGTCTGGCGGCTGGCAGCGGCAAATATAGCTGCGGACCGCAGACGCACGGTTATGACAATATTTACGATGGGACTGTCCTGTGTTTTGTTTGTAGTGATAGCAAACTGTGCAGGCAATATGGACCCGGAATACAATGCGAGAAATTTTGTGGAGATGGGACAGTTTCAGATTGAACTGGATTATTTGATTGGCGATGAAGCCTATCCGGAAAATAACCTGGATTCCGTACTGGAACATAATCCATTGAATAAACAGCTGATAACACAGATACAGAATATAAACGGCGTAACCGGAGTGCAGACTAGAAATCTCCTTCTGGCAGAAACAGGCGGAAGGCAGGAGGATGTGGAGATACTGGATGAGGCTGGATTTAAAGCAAGAATACAGCAGGGAGGCACAATCGGAAGACTGCAGTATGAAGACGGCAGAAAACAGGACCTGATTTATTACGGCTGGTCACATTTTATGGAAGATTACGGATATACGCTGGGGCAGTCTGTTACACTGGAACTGAATAACGGGGCAGAGAAAAAATCTGTAACAGGGGAAATGCCGGGAGCATTTGGAAATTCCGGCGGCACGTGGGTGATTACAGAAGATATGTACCAGAAACTGAATTTTAACACAGACTCGCCGGGATGGCTGTGGGTGGACTGCAGTGAAGAGGATGTGCCGGCAGTGCGTGCAGAACTGGAATTACTGCTAAACGGAACAGAACATGTGGAGATGACGGTATTTTCGGATATGCTGTCACAGTCGCGGTCCGGCATCAGGACCATGAAAATCGTCTGCTATCTGTTTCTGGCGGTGACAGGCCTGATTGGATTTATGAATCTTGCGAATACAATGATTATAAGCATTATTACGAAAAAACAGGAGTATGGCATTTTGCAGGCAGTCGGCATGACGAACCGGCAGCTGAACAGGAGCCTGCAGATTCAGGGATTTTTGTTTTCAGCGGGAACGGTTCTTGTAGCATTGCTTGTCGGACTTCCAGCCGGGTATGGGTTTTTCTGCTATGCAAAGCAAAATGCGCTGCTTGGAATTAATGTGTATCATGTGCCGGTGGCGGAACTGGTCTGCATGATAGCGGCAGTAGGGCTGCTGCAGACGCTGCTGTCTTATCTGCTGAGCAGGAATCTGAAGAAGGAATCGCTGGTGGAGCGAATCCGTTATCAGGAATAGAGTGAACTGCAAAATACCTGTGAAGGCCGCGGATGCTGTGCCTGCGGCTGCACAGGTGTTTTTACAGATGTTATGATTCTGCGCTTTCTGCTGCAGTATTCCTTAGAAAAATTATAAACGCTTTTTAATCATCTTCCAGCATTGACTGGAAAATATCTTTTAATGCAGCCAGGCTTTTGTTTTCAGGAGATTCTTCTAAAGCCTTTTCCAGCCAGCCCAGTGACAGCCTGATAAATCCCTGGAACTGCTTGTTTGTCATGCCCATAAATCAAACACTCCTTTCAGTTATGACAGGTATCGCAGGTAACTTTGTATTGAAATTATATCAAATAGACAGTTAAGTGTAAAGGGGGATTCATTGTGGCCGCTCGGACGCCGGGAGAGGAGATTTGCACGGTCTTCCTGCGGCTGCTCCAGAATGTTAAGAATCCCTAAGCATTC
>CANDJC010000006.1 GCA_947384955.1 uncultured Eubacterium sp.
GTCCGGGGCCACAGCGTAAATGCAGAATGCTTAGGGATTCTTAACATTCTGGAGCCGCCGCAGGAAGACCGGACAAATCCCCTCTCCCGGCGTCCGCGGCGCCACAATCCCCCCGTCCTGAACTATTCCATATAACAACCATACTGAAACTGACAGTTTTCTGCAAACCAGATGCTGGTAAAGAAGGAGTGATTTTTATGTCTCAGAACGCACCGCACATTCTGGCTGCCGACGACAACCCGGAAATCCGCGAAATTATAAAAATACTGCTATCCGGTGAAGGATACGCCGTCACCGAAGCAAAAGACGGCCCGACTGCCTTAGAAGCCCTGAAAGCCCAGTCATTTGACCTGATTATTTTAGACATTATGATGCCTGGCATGAACGGCTATGAAACCTGCCAGAAAATCCGTGAAATAAGCAATGCGCCAATTTTATTTTTAAGCGCGCGAACAACGGACAGCGACAAAATACTCGGTTTTTCCAGCGGAGGGGATGATTATCTGACCAAACCGTTTTCTTATCCAGAGCTGATTGGGCGCACCAAAGCACTGATTCGCCGGTACCAGGTTTATCAGGGAAAGGAACACACGGACACGCCGCCTGACTGCAAAATCCTGTCCTGTCACGGACTCACGATTGACACTGAGCAGGAGCTTGTGTTTCTGGATAACAGACAGATTGATCTGACAAATACGGAATATGAAATGCTCAGGCTGCTTATCTCAAGGCGCCATCAGATTTTTTCTGCCAGGCAGCTTTATGAAACTGTGTGGAAAGAGCCTTACTATTACGGTGCAAACAATACGGTTATGGTGCATATCCGTAATCTAAGGCAAAAAATAGAGCGGGACCCGCAGAATCCTGTTCTCATTAAAACTGCATGGGGAAAGGGTTATCACTGTGATTGAAATAAAAAAGAAAACTGCGGCAGGTTCCGTCCTGGCGGAACGCATTGCCCGCATCAGGATACGCACGAAGATGCTGCTTTTGATTCTCCTTACCGGCACCGGCTGCCTGCTTTTGTTCCGCTTTCTGTGGCTGCAGAAATGGGATGTCTGGGGTCTGCTCGCTTATGATTTTCCAGTAAGGCTGAATATTCTTCCAATGCCGTCAGACGATTTTTTCGAAAAAATGGCAGAAGAAGCGCTCAAATACAATATCCCGGAATCCGAAGATGACGAAGATGCAGTCGAAGCCATCGCGCCTCTTTTTGACCTGGCAGACGATTATACAGCCATGTACCTGTACGGTGCAGAAGACGGGATGTTTCGGACAGGCTATATGCCCGAAATTATGAATACAGACCCGTTTCGTACTTTTTTTGACATCGGATATGACTGGACAGATGGTTCCGGTGAACAGACTGCTGCCTTCCCGCTGCAGTTTAAAAACGGTTATGGCACGATGCATATCTCTTTTTACCACAGTTCCTGTTTTATTTATCCGTATTTCCTATTCTGCCTGACTGTATGTATTGCTTTGTTTGTATTTATCAATGTTTATTACGTTAATAAAAAAATGAAAACCGTCATTATGCTGAAAGAAAGTGTGCTGCAGATGTCTTCCGGCGATTTAAGCACACCGGTTCCGTGCCGGGATAAGGATGAGCTCGGAATCCTCTCACAGGAGCTGGACCGGATGCGCATTACACTGTATGAAAATTTCCGCCAGGAACAGGAGCTTCATAAATCAAACCGGGAACTGACTGCCGCTCTGTCCCATGACCTGCGCACACCGCTTACGATATTAAAAGGCTATCTGGAAATCCTGCGCCTGAACCGCCAGAAAGAAATGCAGGCAGAATATATCAGACGCTGCCTCCGGAAAGCGGATGATATTCAGGAAATGACAGACCGGATGTTTGAATATGCCCTTGTATATGAAAATACTGACAGCATCGGCGGACATGCAATTCTGTCCGAAATCCCGCTGGATTCCATTTTAGACAGTCTGCGGGAACATGAAGACTTTCTGCATCTTGCCGGATTTTCGACATCCTGTCAGTTCTCTGATTTGCCAGACAGCCGCAATGTCCGGATTATGGCAGAACCGGCAATGTTAAAGCGTGTGTGGAACAACCTTTTTTCTAACATTATCAAATATGCTGATAAAAAAGAAACGGTATGCATCACGGTTTCTGCCGGTCAGAACCTGACCGTTGTTTTTCAAAACCGCATAAAGCCGGAATACGATGAAACTGAAAGT
This sequence comes from uncultured Eubacterium sp., assembly GCA_947384955.1. Taxonomy (GTDB): domain Bacteria; phylum Bacillota; class Clostridia; order Lachnospirales; family Lachnospiraceae; genus Eubacterium_J. The sequence goes on from CANDJC010000006.1 coordinate 2,209, forward strand.
ACAAAAATCGGATTAAAAAGTGTCCGCAGGATGATGGAATTTATGGATGGGACGCTGGTTTTTGAGACGGAAAACAGCCGCTTTACAGCCAGGCTGAAATTTCCTGTTATTGATGCGAAAGACGGGCAGTGATTGAGAAAAACTCCGATGTACCAGACAGCCTATATCCCATAAACAGACTCCGGGCGGGGAATCATTTACCCGCCGTCTGAGAGTGTCAGAATTTCTGTGTAAGTTTTTACGTAAAATCCCATAAATCAGGAATTTTTTGAAAGATTACAGGAAAATTCTGACGTTCCCGCCCGGCTGATTTTCGTCAGCGTCCAGCGTCCTGGGAAATACAAAAAGCTGCGCTCCCTGCACTATAATTCTTCTCCGGTTTCCATATCAATAGCAAATTTCTCTATAATCTCTCCTGTATCGTATACGCTCTTTGTATAAATAATCTCTCCCGCTTTTTTATCCAGAGCCATTTCATAAACATAACGTACGCCGTCTTCTATGCGTTCCAGATTTCCAATCCAGTCAGGATAATACTGAAAGCTGTTTCTGTATTTGGATGCATCGCACAGTTTATTTGATACCTGAATGCTGACTCCCGCATCAGTCAGCAGCGGATGCCCTGTATCCGAATACCGTCCAACAGGCGCCTCGCGGCCGATTGTCTTTAAATACCGTTTCGCATAACGCTGTTCCTGTCTGTCAAGATTCTTTATGCTCTCCTCATCCGGGGATATGCATATATCCCATAAATGCTCTGGAATCCCCATGCTGCCGCGGATTGATTTGCTATATTCTCCTCCATCCATAGGCAGCTGATAATCGTTCAGCACATATCCCGTCCTGTCATCATAAGAAAACCTGATAACTGCCGGAATTGACCCTGTGCCTGAATCCTTAATAAAATAGTTATCATGAAAAGCATATTCCCCGTACATAGTCAGTGCATACACGGTAACCTGTCCGTCTTTCCCTGTTTTTTGGTCCAGTATGATATGTCCTTCTGCCGCACATTCGCCTTGGGAATATCTGCCTTCATTTCTGGACAGCACCGCCAGGCCGACTGCTTTATCTAAATCTGTAACCGGCGTTTCATCCAAAGAGCCGTCTTTATTTGAATCGGAACCGCTGTCTTTCGTATCATCTTTTCCAGACTCGGCGTCTGCAGTATTATCCGATGAATTTCTTTTTCTTTCGTTTTTAGGCTCCGCCGCGGAATTGTACATATCATCTGCTTTTTGGGTATTCTCCGCTCCTGTTGTTTCATTCTTCTGTGCATTCTCCGTCCCTGATATCTCATTCACCTTCGCATTTTCTGCCGTGCTGACACTGACAAAACATATGGCAGACAATAATCCTGCCAGAATACAGACCGATAAAGGCGCCTTTCCTTTGTGTGCAATCTTTTGAATTCTTTTTTTCATGCTTCTCCCTCCCATACTGATTGTCGCTGCCATTGAAAGCTTCAATTCGATTCATGTTCCTCTAAAATCTGGTAAAGTTCTTCAATTTCCTGCTCAGACAGCGCTTTCTGTTTTACCATGGCATGAATCATCATTCCCGCACTGCCATGAAATACCTTCTTCAGAAAATCCTCTGTTTCCTGAATTGCCGCATCCTCTCTCTTCCAGTCTGGAAAATAAATCCTGGCTCTGCCTCCCTCTTCAAAATGTACCGCTCCTTTTTCTTCCATCCGCTTTAAAAAAGACATCACCGTATATTTCGTCCACCCTGTCTTCTCTTTCAGCGTATTCGTAATTTCCATCATGGTGCGCGGCGCTTTTTCCCATAACACCTCCATGACTTTCCACTCTGCATCCGATAATCTATTCTTCATCATTATCCTCCGAACTGAACTTCCTTTTCACTGCCGTCTGACCTGACCAGGCTTTTTATAGATTTACTATAACATTTAGGTAGGCACTTGTCAACCTTAACTGTTTTTTCATTTGCACGATAAGCTGTTCCTTTTCATCCACAAGCCGCTTGCAGGGCAAAGCCTGTCAGTGCTATAATATTGATGCGATTACACCCATCTACAATCTCCCCAAAAACGTCCTTCAGACAGAAAGGAACCAGCAGCAATGGGTATTTATTTAAACAGGAGGAATCTGTAATGACCACAAGTGAAATTTTAAAAGAACTGCGCATCAAAAACGGCCTTACCCAGGATGAAATGGCAGAACGCTTTTCTGTCACCCGCCAGGATATTTCCCGATGGGAAAACGGGGAAGCAATGCCCGATGCCGATACGTTAAAACAAATTTCCACAGCATGCAATATTTCCGTCAGCACACTGCTCGGCAGTTCGAAAAGGCTGTACTGCCAGTGCTGCGGCATGCCTTTAAATGACCTAAATATCAGCAGAGAACCAGACCGCAGTTTTAATGAAGAATACTGCAAATTATGCTATTATAATGGAACGTTTACTTACAAAAACATGGATGACCTCATCCGTTTTTTAACTATTCATATGTCCAGCAAAGATTTTCCGCCGGAACAGGCAAAGCTGTATTTTTCCGAAGCCATTCCAAAGCTTCGTCACTGGCAGAGGAAGAATTCATGTTCAAAGCCCGAAGAATAACCCCGGCTGTTTAAAGCCTGTGATTCTCAGATGCCGGACGAAAACAGCCCGACAGTAAAAACCGCTGCTGTCTGGCTGTTTCCACATAGGAATTACTGCTTTATGCCTCCCGCACATCCTTCATTTTCTGCATCCCCAGTATCACGGCTGCTCCTATGATAAAAAACAAAATATCAAATGTCCCAAACGAAAGCGCAGCCTGCGGCGTATCCAGCGTTTCCGGCCCTTTGATAACCGCATAGACCGAACCCGCCATCAACCCGATAATCAGATAAATCGTCTGCGGCCGAAACCGTTCGAGCGCCCCGCGGATGATTTTTACAACGCTGAAAATCCCTGTCAGTATTCCGCATCCAAAAATAAATACCGTCCAGAATGCCGCAAAATCAAAATGAAGAATATCCTTAATCGCCGTAATCACCGGCAGATACAGTCCCATAATCAAAAGCAGCGTCGACCCTGAAATGCCTGGCAGTACCATTGCGGATATCGCTACTGCTCCGGCCAGAAATACATAGATTCCAAGCTTTACATCCAAATGCTCCAGATTCACGCTGCTGCCGCCGGAAACCGGATTAAAATAAGTAATCGCACATACCGCCGCCGCTCCTATCAGAAAAAACAGCGCAGCACTCTTATCCGATTTCAGCGCTTCTTTTTCTTCCCTGACAACAATCGGTATTGCCAGCAGGATAAACCCTATAAACATCGAACTGACTGCATAAATATGGGATTCAAATACACTCGCTAACACCAGCACTGCCATTACCATGCCGCAGGCCCATCCTATGCCGAGCCGGATTAAAAAGAACAGCGCTTTCTTTTTTTTCTCTAAATTCCCCCGCAGCAAATCATCAATGGAAGTAATAAACTGGTCATAAAAACCGAGCAGAAACGCAATCGTCCCGCCGGAAACGCCTGGCACGCTGTCAGCCAGCGCCATGCAAAATCCCCTGATAAACTGTATGATAAACATGCAAAACCTCTTTCTTCTCTATTTTTTTTACTTCACGGATATCCTTTATCCAGATGTCTGAAAGCGCCTTATGCACGGGATGCTTTCTTTAAATATTCCCGCAGAAAATCCAGCAGTGTATCCATTTCTTCATCCGTTCCGATTGTTATCCGCAGATAATTATCAATCCTCGGCTTCTCAAAATACCGTACATAAATATTCTGCTCCCTGAGCGCTTCAAACAGCTCCTTTGCAGGTATTTCAGGATGCGTTACAAACAAAAAATTGCTCTGGCTGTCGCCTGATACAAATCCGAGTTCTCGAAGCTCCCCTTTCACGCGCTCTCTTGTTGTTACAATTTTATGGATTGTGTTCTTAAAATATGCCTCATCCGCTAATGCAGCTGTCCCGGCAGCTATCACAGGCTGGCTCATTGTATAGGAATTCACCGAATATTTCACATCATTTAAGTACCGGATTAATTCCACGCTGCCAATCGCATATCCAATCCGCAGCCCTGCCAGCGACCGCGACTTGGAAAACGTCTGTACAACAAGAAGGTTCTCATACTGCTCCAAAAGCGCAAGCGCAGATTTTCCGCCAAAATCAATATAAGCTTCATCCACAATCACAATCACATTCGGATTCTGTTTCAAAATCGCTTCCACATCCGTAAGATTTTCCAGCTCCCCAGTCGGCGCATTCGGATTCGGAAAAATAATGCCGCCGTTTTCCCTACGATAATCCTGGCTGCGGATTCGGAAATTATCATCTAACGGTACCTTTTCATATGGAATCCGAAACACATCCGCCCATACTTCGTAAAACGAATACGTAATATCCGGAAACAGAATCGGCTTTTTAGAATTAAAAAATGTCAGAAATGCCATCGCCAGCACATCATCCGAGCCGACTCCCGCAAATACCTGCTCCGGTTTTACCCGGTACCGCTTTGCCAGTGCCTGAATCAGGCTTTTTGCCGCCGGGTCAGGATACAGACGCAGTTTATCTGCATCAAACGTATACAGGCTTTCTGCAACACCCGGCGCCGGCGGATAAGGGTTTTCATTTGTATTCAGCTTTATCATGCGCGGTCTGTCCGGCTGCTCGCCCGGCACATATGGAATTGTCTTTCTAATATTCGCTTCCCATGGTTTCATTTTTGATGTCATCCTCTTTTCCTATTAATAATAGAAGTAATCCAGCATACTTTACTACATTTCAGCAAAAAAGTAAATACATATGGCAAAAACTGCCTGTCCGGTGTCCCGAACGAAACAGCACCCCGCAAACCGTAACATTGAAAATACCCGGCATCCGTGGTATGATATAACCAGACAAAGGACTGCACTGATAAAATCCCGGAGGTACACGCATGGCAGAAAAAGACATGACTGAAAAAACACTGGAATCTTACAATGATGTATTCGCAGACATCATAAATGTCCTGTTCTTTAACGGAAAAAGAAAAATCAAAGAGGAAGAACTCGAACAGGCTGTCACAAGGTCTGTTTACAAAGCAGACCAGAAGCTCCGCGAACAGGAACGCGACACCGCCAAATACTGGCGCAGCCACAGCATCCGCATATCCCTTCTGGGCATAGAAAACGAAACCGTATCCGAAGATGACATGCCGCTGCGCATTTTCGGATATGACGGTGCTTCTTACCGTGACCAGATTTATTCTGTCAAAGATAAAAACGGCAGATACCGCAAAAATACGAATCCGCGCTATCCGGTTGCCACCGCAGTTCTTTACTTTGGCACATCACGCTGGAATAAGCCCACTACTATATACGAATGCGTAGCCGGATGCCTTGACGAGGAAATGAAGCCGTTTGTAACAGACCTGAAAATCAACCTGTTCGAAATTGCCTTCCTGACCGATGAACAGGTCGCGATGTTTCAGAGTGATTTCCGTATTGTCGCGGACTATTTCGTTCAGATGAGAAAGAATCAGGACTATAAACCGTCTGACATTCAGTTTCAGCATGTAAAAGAAATCCTGCAGCTGATGTCCGTGCTGACAAAGGACAGACGTTTTGAAGAGGCGGCAAACGATACTGTGGAAGGAGGGGAATCCAAAAATATGTGTGAAGTTTTGGACAGAATTGAAAAAAGAGGCGAACTGGCAGGCGAAAAACGCGGGGAATTGATAGGCGAAAAACGCGGGGAGCTCATCGGCACAAAGAAAGGCGAGCTGAAAAAAGCCCGGCAGACAGCCCGTAATCTGAAATCCAGAGGATTTTCCAATAAAGACATTGCAGAGATTGTAGAGGTGGAACCTGACACTGTAAATAGCTGGTTTCCTGATACCCCGCTTCATCCCTGATTTTCTGAATTTTAAGAACAGGCAGAAAACAGGCAGAAGAATTTATCCTTCTGCCTGCCTTCGAAAATACATCCTGGCTCCTTAACCGTTCACTGCTTCAATAAATTTCAAAAATGCCTCCCGGCCCTCTTTCGTGCACTTATAAACCCCGGCATCCTCCAAAACCTGCTGGAATACAAGCCCGATTTCCGTATTGATAATCCCGTCAATATTGGATTCCTCTATCTGAGTCCCGTTCTTTTCATATTTTGCGCGGAATTCATCCACCCAGTCCGCATGCTTTTCAAGCACTTCATCTGTTCGGATATCCGCCCCGTCAAGCATTGCTTTCTTTAACTGTGCCATTTCATCCTTAAGCCTTGCCGGCAGCACAGCCAGACCCATGACTTCAATCAGTCCGATATTTTCTTTTTTAATATGATGAAGATTTGCGTGCGGATGATAAACGCCGAGCGGATGCTCCTCTGTTGTAATGTTGTTGCGCAGTACCAGGTCCAGCTCATAGTTTCCGTCCCGCTTTCTGGCAATCGGCGTAATCGTATTATGCGGCTCTCCGTCCGTTTCCGCATAAATAAATGCATCCTCATCCGTATACCCGCGCCATTTCAAAAGAATTTTATCCGCCAGCTCCACCAGCCGTTCCTTCTTATCGGAAGCAATACGGATAACAGACATCGGCCATTTTACAATGCCCGCGGATACATCTTCAAATCCCGCAAAACTGATTTCCTTTTCTACCGGCGCTTTTGCCATCGCAAATTCATAATGTCCGCCCTGGAAATGGTCATGGCTTAAAATCGAGCCGCCTACGATTGGCAGGTCCGCGTTCGAGCCTACGAAATAATGCGGGAACTGCTCTACAAAGTCCAGCAGCTTGCCGAATGCCGCCCGCTCGATTTTCATCGGTGTATGCCTGGAATTAAATACAATGCAGTGCTCATTGTAGTATACATACGGCGAATACTGAAAATACCAGTCGCTGTGATTAATGGTAAGCGGAATAATTCTGTGATTCTGCCTTGCGGGATGATTCACGCGGCCTGCATATCCTTCGTTCTCTTTGCATAACAGGCATTTCGGATAACCGCTCTGCTTTGCCAGCTTAGCGGCAGCGATTGCTTTCGGGTCTTTTTCCGGCTTAGATAAATTAATCGTAATATCCAGCTCGCCGAATTCGGTATCCGCTGTCCATTTCAAATCTTTCTTAATGCGGTATCTGCGGATATAATTCGTATCACAGCTTAATTTATAAAAATAATCCGTTGCTTTCTGAGCATCTTCTTTATATAATTCCCGGAATTTCCGAATAACCCAGCTCGGCCTCGGGACAAGCACGCTCATGATTTTTGTGTCGAACAAATCACGGTATACAATGCTGTCTTCTTCTAAAATACCGTGTTCATGCGCATAATCCATCATCTGCGTTAAGACATCTTCTAACATATCTTCTGCGGCTTCCTGCGTCATCTGCGGCTGTTTTTCGTATGCCGATACTGCGTCATCCTCCAGTTCATCCAGCCCGAACAGCTCTAACAGCCGGTTTATCGTATACTGCTTATCTTCCGTTTCCAGCAGTCCCGTTGCAAGCCCGTAGTCTGTCAGTTTTAATATGTTTTCCTGAATCATAAACTCTCCCTTCCAAACCTGATATCAGACAGTCAGCCTTAAAGCCCCTCGCCTGTCTGTCCATGTCTTCGATTCGTAATCTCATAATACTTACGCCAGTCTTGCCGGGCCGTCTCCGATTTCTACGACATAAAAATCGCCTGGATATCCGATTTTTTCTTTGTAGGCTTTTCCGACCTTTTCGATAAACGTATCCACTGCCTCATCTTTGACGATGCTGACCGTACACCCGCCAAAGCCTGCGCCTGTCATGCGTGAGCCGATGACGCCGTCTATCTTCCATGCCTCTTCCACCATCGTATCAAGCTCAATGCCGGTCACTTCGTAGTCATCTCGCAGGGATACGTGGGATGCGTTCATCAGCTCGCCAAACAGCTTCACATCATTATTTTTAAGCGCTTCCACTGCTTTTAATGTCCTCTGGTTTTCATATACCGCATGTTTTGCACGTTTTACGCGCGTCTCGTCTTTAATGGCGCTCTTATACTGTTCGAACTGCTCTTCTGTTAAATCGCCCAGAGCTTCGATTCCGACCGTTTCCTGGATTTCTGCCAGCGCTGTCTCACATTCGCTGCGGCGTTCGTTATATTTGGAATCCCCAAGCCCGCGCTTTTTATTTGTACACGAAATCACAATTTTAGCGCCCGTTAACTCCAGAGGCGCATACTCATATTTCAGTGTCGCCGTATCTAAAAATACCGCATGGCCTGCTTTGCCCATTGCAATTGCAAACTGGTCCATAATGCCGCAGTTCACTCCGTTAAAATTGTTTTCCGCATACTGCCCGATTAACGCCAGGTCCTGATTCGATACCTCAAATCCAAATAAATCTTTTAATATGTATCCGGTCAGCACTTCTACCGATGCAGAGGAAGAAAGTCCGGAGCCATTCGGAATATTGCCGAACAGCATCAGGTCCATGCCCTGCTCTGCCTTCATGCCTCTCTTTTCAAAAGCCCAGATAACGCCCTTTGGATAATTCGTCCAGTCCGCTTTTTTTTCTGCCTTAAGCTCCTCCAAAGAGGCTTCAATGACGCCTAAATGTTCAAAATTCATAGAATAAAAACGCAGCTTTTTATCTTCTCTTTTCCTTACAATGCCATAAGTGCCAATCGTCAGCGCACACGGAAATACATGGCCGCCGTTATAATCTGTATGCTCGCCAATCAGGTTTACGCGTCCCGGCGCAAAATAAACCCGGATATCCCCCTCTTTTCCAAAAATCTCTTTAAATTTTGCCAGTAATTTTTCCTGCATTTCTTTTCCTCTCTTTCTTTTTTTGTATTCGATTTTTGTAAGTAGTTGTAAAGGGTCCTTACGTATGATTCAATTATACGCAATGACAGGACAGATTTCAATTTCCAGCGGCTCTTTTACAACAATATTCCGAAAAGATGCAACAAAAAGACAGCTTTTCACAACGGTTCAGACAAGCCGCCGCGCTGCATTTTTAAAACTGCACAAAAGGATTCGCTTCCCATGCATGTTTTTTTAATTTTTCCATAAACTTTATTAAAACTCTCTTAATATTATTTTTACCTGCTTGTATGTGGAAAATCCATGTGCTATAATCCGCAGTGTGTGGATAATTTGTATGATGTATCAATGATTGTGCCTGAATCTTATTTTTAGTTAAAGAAGGGTGAGAAATGCAGCTTTGCAAAAAGAAAAATCAGACTGGTTCCTTAAAAGACCTTGTATTCCAGTACCGCCATGCGTGGATTTTATCGTATCTGTTTTTTTATCTCGCATGTTTCGCATATCTGGAACAGACTGTCACGAAGAAATTCCATATTATCACAATGCCTGTGGATTTGAAAATCCCTTTTTGTGAATATTTCATTATCCCGTATCTGCTATGGTTTGCCTACGTAGCATTCGGAATTATGTATTTCTTCTTTCATGATAAAAAAGATTATTATAAAATATGCGCATTCCTGTTTACCGGCATGACGGTCTTTATTATTGTGTCCGCGATTTATCCAAACGGGCATTACCTGCGCCCGCTGGAATTTGAGCGTGAAAACCTGTGCACGGAGCTTGTCGCCTGGCTGTATCGCACGGATACTTCCACCAACCTGTTTCCGAGCATCCATGTATACAATTCCATCGGCGTGCACATTGCACTCACACACAGCGAGCGGTTTCAGAAGCATCCGCTTGGCAGAGCGCTTTCGCTGGTGTTATGTGTTTCCATTATTTTATCTACCATGCTGTTAAAGCAGCATTCCGTATTTGATGTACTGACGGCTTTCGGGCTGGCGGCTGTCATGTATTATGCAGTCTACGGAGAAGCTTATAAGAAGGTACTCGTTCTGATACGTACAAAGGAACTGAAAAAAAGACTGGTACTGCGCGGCCTCAGGCTGTAGCAAAAAGCCGGAAACTGCATAAAAGGACAGCAGATACGCAAAATACCGCACTCTGCTGTCCTTATTCTATTTCTTTTTCAGCCGTAAAGGCATCTTTGTGCAGCCGCTCTTTCGTACCAGCCGGACTGTTATTCTGCCTGCTCTAGGTCCGCTTCCATTCGGCTGATTTCATCCATCCACAGCTGCGCCGACGCATCCGACGGCATCCGCAGATCCCCCCTCGGAGAAACTGCCACTGTACCGACTTTCGGGCCGTCCGGCAGACAGGAACGTTTAAACTGCTGTGAGAAAAATCTGCGGTAAAATGTTTTGAGCCATTTTAAAATCGTCCGTTCGTCATACCTGCCCGCAAAAGCAATTTTCGCCAGACGCATGACTTTGCCAGGTTCGAACCCAAACCGGAGAATCTGATACATGAAAAAATCATGCAGTTCATAAGGCCCCACCAGATCTTCTGTTTTCTGTGAAATCGTCCCATGGTCCGGCGGCAGCAGCTCAGGGCTTACCGGAGTATCCAGCACATCTAAGAGCACATCCTTTAACGCCGTATCCTCACAGGTATCCGCATAATATCTTACCAGATGACGGACAAGAGTCTTCGGCACAGACGCGTTCACCCCGTACATAGACATATGGTCCCCGTTATAAGTCGCCCAGCCAAGCGCTAACTCTGACATATCACCCGTACCGATTACCATGCCATTGTATTTATTTGCAATATCCATTAAAATCTGCGTGCGCTCCCTGGCCTGGCTGTTTTCATACGTAATATCATGCGTATTCGGACTCTGCTGAATGTCTCTGAAATGCACATTCACCGCATCACAGATGCTGATTTCTCTTAAATCCGTGCCCAGCCGCTGTATCAGATGCACCGCATTCTCATAAGTCCGGTCTGTCGTACCGAATCCCGGCATCGTCACTGCCAGAATCCTCTCTCTTGGCAGCCCTAATAAATCAAATGCGCGTGCGGTAACAAGCAGCGCAAGCGTAGAATCCAGTCCGCCGGAAATACCGGCAACCGCACGTCTGCATCCGGTATGCTCCAGCCTTTTTTTCAGCCCCATCGCCTGAATCGCCAGAATCTCCTCACAGCGCATATCCCTGTCCTCTTTATTTCCAGGCACGAAAGGAGCCGGGTCAATAAACCTTGTCAGCTTCGTTTCCGTAATTTCCAGCGGAAAATGCGTGACCGTGTAATCTTTTATGCCCTTCTGCTGAAATGTCGTCATCCTGCGCCGTTCCGCGCTCAGTTTGTTTATATCAATCTCGGCGTAAACAGGCTGGTTTAAAAACCGCTCTGATTCCTTTAAAAGCATTCCGTTTTCCGCAATCAGGCTGTGTCCGGCATACACAACATCCTGCGTCGATTCCCCTTCGGAAGCATTGGCATAAATATAACCGCACACAAGCCTTGCAGACTGTCCGGTCACCAGCTGTCTGCGGTAAACAGCCTTTCCGGTCACTTCATCAGAGGCAGAAAGATTCACAATCACGTCCGCACCAGCCAGCGCATGTGAAATGCTGGGCGGATTCGGAGACCAGACGTCCTCGCAGATCTCCGCCGCGATTCTTAAATCCGGCAGATTCTCACAGATAAACAGCTGATTCGTTCCCATCGGTACGGTGACATCTTCCCGAAGCGTCATCTGCACGGTTTTGCGCATTCCTTTTTCAAAATGCCTTGCTTCATAAAACTCCGCATAGTTCGGCAGATTTCTTTTCGGCACGATACCAAGGATTTTTCCCCTGCTGATAACAGCTGCCGTATTATAAAGCTTGCCCATATATTCCAGCGGGAGCCCTGCAAAAATTACCGCATCCAGCCCTGCGGTTTCTTCCGCTATCACAAACAGCTGCTTTTTTGCTTCTTCAAGAAGAAGCTCCTGCAAAAACAAATCCCCGCAGGTATACCCCGTTACGCACAGTTCCGGAAACACAAGGACTGACGCTCCCTGCGCCGCGGCTTCCTTAGCCTGAGCGATGACTGCCTGCGCGTTGTATTTTGGGTCTGCTACTTTAATTTTTGGCGATAAAGCAGCTGCTTTGATATATCCATGTTTCATGTTTTCTTATACTCCTTTTAAAAGTTGTCTGCTATTCGTGACTGCTTTCTTTTTTCCGGCTTAGCTGTTCCGCAAGCATTTCTTCCAGCTCATCCGCCCCAAACTGGTAAGCCGTATTGCAAAACTGGCACTTTACTTCAATCGGTTCCTTATCATCCGCCATGCTGCGCATATCCTTCTGCGGGATACTTATCAGCGCTTTTCTCACACGCTCCTTCGAGCAGTTACACTGAAACGACGCCGGATATTTATCTGTAATTTCAGGCTCCAGGCCGTTTAACAGCTCCCCCAGCATATCTTCTGGCGATAAACCGTGCTCCAGCATGTCCGTTACAGAACGCAGTCCTTTTAAATTATGCTCTAATGTCTCAATGACCTCGTCAGAGGCATACGGCATCAGCTGTAAAATAAAACCGCCAGCCTGGCGTATCGAACAGTCTGTGTCAACCAGCACGCCAAGCCCCACTGACGACGGCACCTGCTCGGAAGAAGCGAAATAATAGGTCAGATCTTCTGCTATTTCTCCTGTCTGCAGCTCTGTCGTACCCGTATACGGTTCTTTCAGGCCCATATCCTTTATCACGCGCAAAATTCCGTTTCCAACTGCGCCTCCCACATCCAGCTTGCCCATCGCATTCGCCATAAGCTCCACATCAGCCGTCTTCGGATACCCTTTTACATGCCCTTTGGAATCAGCTGTAACCACCAGTCCCTTCAGCGGCCCGTCGCAGATTACCTGAAGCGTCAGAAGATCATCCGCGCCTTTCATCATAACCCCCATCATCGCCCCCGCTGCCAGCAGCCTTCCAAGCGCCGCCGAAACAACCGGGCTTGTCCGGTGCGCACATCTTGCCCGCTCCGTCAGTTCCTTTGACGTAATGGCAAACGCACGGACTGCATTGTCTGCCGCCTTTGCCCTTACAATATAATCATTCATAAACGATAAATCTCCTTCTTGTGATAAAAGCTGCTGCTTTTAATGTTCCAATACCGGCTTGCCATGTTCACGCGCTATCACATAAATGCGCCCGCTGTCCTCACGCACCGGCCCGTAATCCTCACCATCATAAGAACAGACAAATTCCATGCCCGCGCATTCTATCAGCCGTACTATCTCATCCAGGCTGTAACCGCGTTCATAATGCGTTTCTTCGTATTTACGGTATAATCCCTGCTCTTCCTGAATAAAAAGCGTCAGGGCATACTCGTTGATTCGTTCTTTTTCGTCATAAAAATTGTCCCAGATCAGACTGCCTTCTTCCCGGTGTTCGCTGAATGTCTGCTGCCCGAACTGTGTACGGAATTTATAATCCGTATTCAAATCAAACACAAAAATACCGCCAGGGTCCAGATAATTATTCACCAGCCGCAGCACCGCAAGTATCTGCGAATCCTCCAGCAGATAATTCATGGAATCACAGATACTGATAACAGCCCGCACCGTTCCATACAGTTCAAACTCCCGCATATCCTGTGCAAGATACAAAATTCCCTCACTCTCATGCTCTCTGGCAACACTCAGCATTTCCTCGGAAGCATCAATTCCTATCATATCATAACCGCACTCTGCCAAAAGCCTTGTCATCCTGCCTGTTCCGCAGCCAAGCTCACATACAATTCCATTCTCAATTCCTTCTTTTCTAAGCACTCCGGTCAGAAAATCCCGCCACTTTTCGTACGGGATATCTTCCATAAACATATCGTATACGCCTGCAAACCCTGTATATGCTTCCATTCTTCCCCGTCTCCTGTTCTTCCATTCCTTAACATACTAACAAGAAATGGAAGAAATTTCAACTGCAACATAAAAAATGCGGGCCCCTCTTGATTATTTTGCCAGCCGCTTTTATACTATAATCAGTAAAAGCAATACGGAGGCTTACATTTGGAAACTTATCAGACATTATCCATTTCAAACAACATAAGACATGTTTACAGAAAACGCTTGCTTTCTCCCTTTCTTTACCTTGTAATCCTGACCGTTTTCTGGCTGACAGCCCCGGTTTCGGCACTGGTATTTCCCCGCTTTGTGTCTTCTCCGGTTTCCGTCAGAGAACTGCACGGCAGCCGTTTTACCTATATTACAACGACACTCACCAGCCTGCATTTTACAGGATACACACAGAAATACGGAACGTATACAAACGGCTACTATTATTATACCTTCCAGGGCGGACAGTGCATCCTGGTGCTGCTGGCACCTGACTCCTGTGAAGAGGGACTTTCTGACATTGAAGAAATTACCATACGGGTACGTGTAATCAGAAACTTTGAAGATTACGAAACACTGACAGCAGATATTGCAAAAGACTTAAACTGGACAGCATCCGGCATACGCAGCCAGGTACCGGATTACCTGTTAAGCGAACCCGGATTTAACAAACCGGCATCCATGGCGCTGCTAATCTTTTTCTTTTTCAGCGGCATCTATGCCCTCCTTCATTTCCTGTCCTGCGCAGCCTGCATCCTCTTTCCAGCCCTGTCGCCCGCCTGCAGACGTCTCGGACGGTACGGCAGCCCAAAAGAACTCCTGGCCCAGGCCGAAAAAGAACTGACCGCCAAACCGCTCCTGTCCACAGAAGAACTGTTCCTTACACAGCACTTTCTGATTATTTTAGCAGACAGCCAGACCGCTGTTATACCAGTTCAGGAAATCACATGGATTTATAAACATTCCGCACTGCACAAATTTTTATGGTACCATTTCAGCATTTCCGATACCCTGCATATTACAGCCAGAAAACATCTGCATCTGCAGTATCCGAACCATCTGAAATCAGATATAGACAGTATCATCGACTATTTATGCGAAGCAAATCCAAATATTCTATCAGGATTTAACGAAAAGAACCGCAGACTAATACAGAATCAATAAAAATATAACACCACTCGAATCCCGGATAACATGGCTATACACTGACGCAAATAATAATGTGCAATAACCACTCTTGATACCTGAAACGCTGCACTTAAGATATTTCAAGTAACACTCTGCGATAACCAGCCGGGAGAGGGGATTTGCCAGGTCTTCCTGCGGCATCGGAAGAATGTTTAGAATCCCTTAGCATTCTGCCCAAAAACCAGGCGGCGAAGCCGGAGCGGCACCGGTAGCTGCTGGCAGAAGGCCAGGGCGAATAGGTGCCGCGTCCCGTCCGGTGCCACAGCGTAAATGCAGAATGCTTAGGGATTCTTAACATTCTGGAGCAGCCGCAGGAAGACCTGGCAAATCCCCTCTCCCGGCGTCCCTCCATCCAACAATCCCTTATCCAAACAACCCCTTAAAAAATTCAGCAATTGCCTCCAGCAGCCTCCTGAAAAAAGCCACAATACTTCCAAAAAACCCGCTCCCGCCATCCATCTCCTTCAAAGAATCATAAATAGACCCCGCCTGTTTCAGCAGACTGTCCACATCAATATCCAGCGACCCGATTTTCTCCATCAGAGCAGTAATCTGCGCCTTTTCTTCCTCGCTTAACGAAATCTCAAATTTTTTACATGCATCAGCAATCACATCCTGAATCTTCGCCTTATCCTGCAGACTGCCTTCTACCACTTTCTGTTTCACATAAGCAATAAACTCTTCTGTTTCCACATCATCGCCCAGGCTGTCATTCAGCTCGCCGGTAACTACAATTTCATTCATAGCCGCATCCAGGCTTTCTGCGTCCACAGCTTCATTTTCCATATCGGCATAAGCCTTCATGGCCCCGATTAATGCCGCGGTTCCCGACAGCGGAAACGGTCCGGCTACAATCACATCCGCATCCTCTAATCCTGCCGTCGCCAGCGCATTTTTGTACATTCCGACTGTACAGTACGTAATATTTTTCGTAGAGATATGAATTCCCGCTCCCTTCTCCCGCTTTACGATAACAACGGAAGACAGTGCCCGTGTCCCGATTGTAGAAGCATCCAGATAATCATCCAGGTACTGATGTTCTTCTTCATTTGTAACCGTTGCCACATTGTACTGCTCAAGGTCTGCCGGATAAATGCCCATCAGATTCAAAACCGTGTTTTTCTGCTCTTCCTTTAAATCTGCACCAAGAGCCAGATACGGCTTGTCATTTTCCTTGATTACGACGTTGTCGTCATCCTCATCTTCTATCGTGATATCCGCGCTCACTGTCGGATTTTTATCGATATCTGCCCGCACTGTACCATCTGAACCGGATTCTGTACCGTCCGCTGTACTGGCAGAATCCGCCCCGGCTGCTCCTGTTTCTGTGCCATTTGCTCTGCTGTCCGTACCATCCCCGGATGCTCCGCTTCCCGTGCCTGCTCCTGCCGGTCCAGAACCTGTGCCGGCTGCACCGCTTCCTGTGCCGGCTGTATCACTGCCCGTGCCATTTGCACCGCTTCCTGTGCCGGCTGCATCAGAATCCGTGCCAGCTGCACCGCTGCCTGTACCAGCTGAACCAGAATCCGTGCCGGCTGCACCGCTGCCTGTACCGGCTGCACCAGAATCTGTGCCGGCTGTATCGCTGTCCGTGCCATTTGTACCGCCGCCAGCCCTGGTGCCTGAATCCGCAGCGCCTGTGCCGGCTCCATTATCCGCCCCGGTTATATCCGGCTCTGTATCATTGGTTCGGGCACCCGATTTCATACCGTTTCTGCCATCATCTGCTCCGTTTTCTGCACCGCCTGCCAGGCTGACCGCTCTGTTTACGCCTGAATTCGTACGGATTATCCCGGCATTATCCGCTCTGGCGATAATTTCTGTACTGCCTGATGCTCCTGCTTCCCGTGCCAAAACAGAAAAGACACCGGTTCCTCCTGTCAGAATAAGTATGCCGGCCAGCATACATACCACACACTTCTTCCATCTTTTCCTCACATGCAATCCTCCCTTGCTGCTTACCGTCTGAGCTGCTTTTCGGCAGGTGGAAAATCTTTCCTGCCAAACCGCTTCACCGTGCCTCTGACAGCATATGTTACATATATTTCTTACACCACTGATAAATATCAGCAAAGACTTTTTCCCTGTCATTTTCCTGTAAAATCTCATGACGGTCATCTTTATATAATTTCATTTTAACATCCCTGATTCCGGCCTGGCGGTACTGCGCATAGGCTTTTTTAACCCCTTCGCCAAAATTTCCGACCGGGTCATCTGCTCCCGCGATAAAAAAGACTGGCAGATTTTTGCGTATTTTAGAAATATGCTTCATATGATTATCATAATATATCGTAGAAAACAGCCCGTAATACCCGTTAATTGTAAAAGTAAAGGTACATCGGGGATCCTGATAATACGCTTTGATGCTTTCTTCATTTTTCGACAGCCAGTTTCTGGAAACATCCTCCCCTGTTTTATCAAACTCCGCATAAGGCTTTCCAAAACATAAATCCGTTATCAGCCTGCTCCGGTAATGTCCTCCGCGAAACAGGCCTATGAGTCCGCATAAAAACATTCCCGACAGAGTAAGAACATTCGGCTGGCTTCCGGTTCCGCAAATTACAGCTCCTGTTACAGCCTCACTGTGCAGCGTCAGATATCTGCGCAGCATAAAGGAGCCCATGCTGTGTCCCAGAATAAAATACGGACAGTCCGGATACTGGCTTTGCAAAATCCGCGTCACCTGATAGATATCCGCAACGGCTGTTTCAGAAGGCTTTTTCGCTGCAAAATATCCCCATTCTGCTTCATCCGTCACAGAATCCCCGTGCCCTAAATGGTCATGCCCCGCAACTACAAATCCCCGCTCAGCCAGATAACAGGCAAATTCATCGTAGCGCTCGATATATTCCACCATGCCGTGCGTAATCTGCATCACAGCACGCACTTTTTCGGTCTTCGGAATCCACTTTACTGCATGTATCTTGGTTTTGCCGTCTTTGGACAGAAAATGAAAAATTTCTTTTTGAACCGCTTCTTTATTATGATTATGAATCATTTCTTTATTTATCACATCCACCAAGCCCCTGTACCCTTCCTTTCTCAGAAATGAGCTTTCATTCAGCTCCGCATGCTTTCTATCATCTGGTCCGTAATCTGCTCTAACTCTTTACGGGCTTCCTGCTCATTCATAAAGCTCTCTCCAATATGCTCAATGTCCGAAAGAGTCTGATGCTGCAATGAATCAATGGCATCAAATTTGGAAGAAATCTTCTTTATATAATCCGATATCGCAGCGGCTTTTTCAAGATAATGCCGTTCTGCCGCTCTGGTGCAGATTTCTTCCTGTTCCAGAGCATTTTGGGAAAGACGGGATACAGACAGACTGTTATCCTTGCAGGTATTTGTCAGTGCGGCTGTCTGAGTCTCAATCTGGCCGATACGCTTTTCAATATCATCCATCTTTCGCCCCGCCGATGCTGCCGCACGTTCGTATGCACTGGAAAGCAGCCTTACATCTTCTGACGCTTCCACAAAACTCTTTCCCGCTTCGCCCATACGTCCGGCCTCTATCGCACAGTTTAAAGATGCTACCGTCATCTGTTTCGCATAATCGGACATCTGGCTTATCTCTTCACGGATTTTTTGAGCATCGCCCTTCAGGCCGTTGCGAATCTCCTGCAAGACTGTCAGCGGTCCTGTCAGCTGTCTGATTTCTGCCTCGATATCTTCTGTCTGCCGCTTCTGCCTGTCTGCTGCATCCCGCAGTTTCTTCTTATCCTGCTCTTCATCCTCTAACTGCCCTCTCATAACGGCAAGCTCTCTGACAAGCTGTTCCATTACCTTCATGCTCTCTGAAGCCTCTTCCAGTGTATCATAGGCATGACTGACCACTTTTGTCAGCTCTTTATCCATTTCACTCTGTGCAACAATCTGTGATTCAAAATGAGGCAGTATCTGCTGTGTCAGTCTTTGCACGCTGCTAATCTGTGTCTGCAGCTTTTCCAGCTGAAACTGGGTAATATTTAATTTTTCTTCTAATTCTCTCGTTAATTCCTGTCTTTTTCCGAACACGGTATTATGCTCCCCCTGTTTGTGTAAAATTGGCCTGTATGCCCTGACCGTTCCTATATTTCTGCCAGACAGTCTGCCTGTACGGGCCGGACTGAATGGCTTACGTGTATATTATACCCTTTTTTTCTGTTTAAATCAACTATTGCAGATACAATGGCGCCAGCACGCTGTTCCAGCGGGTACCACAGTGAAAAAAAGCCCTGAAACGTACCTGTCTCAAAGCTTTCCTGTACTTGTATTAACTTTTCTTTTTTCTGCCAGCATAACCCTGCACCGCTTTTTATAGCAGGCAATCCCATATTTCAGGATATTCTCTGCCCCGTCGTCTTCAAGGTCATCTTCATACTTTGTATATTCTATCTGTTTTAATGCCTCCTTACATGCAGCGTCCAGGTCTCCGTCATGGGCATACTTTACTTCTATGATAATTCCCATATCCCCAGTATCTGGTTCTGCAAGAATATCCGCATAACCCTCCCCCATTTCCCTGTTAGAAGAAATGCCCCATCGGCTTTTCACTCCCAGGATTCCAATTAAAATTCCATGGTAAAAGTTTTCTTTCATATCTGTTCTTACAGCTGTATCCCGGATACTGATAGTCTTCCTTAAGTATTCTGTAAATATCTTTTCTACATTTTTTGTATCCTCATTCGCAAGGGCATCGCAGAAACGGTTCAGCATCTCCCCGTCTTCCCGGACGTTTTCTTTAAAGAACTCCATAATCTGCGTATGAAAAATATCCCGGATTTCCAGATTGGGAATCGCCAGTTTCATCTGCCTTCCCTCTGGTTTTCCCCGCCCGGTCAGATACCCTGTTGTAAAAAGAAGGCTCCAGATATTGTCAATTGTCTGGTAAATCTCCGCGTACGTGAGTTCCTGATGGATTTCTTTTGTAATGACTTCTCCCGCTGCCAGACGCTCAATCTCCCGTTTGACCGCAGCATTGGCCGATTCTCTTATCAGCTGTTTCACAGCATCATTGCTGCTGGTATTAATCCAATAATTTTCCGGCTGTGCATCAGGTTCGCTTCTGATTCTGTCACAATGGTTCAGCACATCCCACGGACAATACACTTGTGCATTTCCGAACTGATAACCGTCATACCATCTTTTTACTGTCTCGTAATGCTCCATTACACCATAATATTCCAAAAGCCCTTTCACTTCATTGTCTGTAAAACCAAAGCATTTATCAAAACGCTCATCCGCAATCGTCAGCACCTTCAGGTTGTTAAGCCCGGTAAAAATACTCTCTTTTGAAATTCGAAGGCATCCGGTCAGTACCGCTAATTTCAGGCTATTGTTTGTCTTCAATGCCTCTCCAAGCAGGCTTCGGATTAGTGAAATCATCTGGTCATAGTATCCGTTCGCATGGGCTTTTGCCAGCGGGACGTCATATTCATCAATCAGCAGAATGGTTTTTATGCCATAATGTTTTTCCAGCATTCCCGATAACTGTCTTAAGCCGCTGGCAAGCGTACCTTCGTTCATATTTTTATCCAGAAGGTCTTTGTATTCTTCTTTGTCATGAGCATTCAGCTTTTCACTTTCCAATAGGAAGTAAAACTTTGCTGCTGCTTCTATGATAACTCTGACTGCCATCTGATATGCCGTCTCATAAGTCCGTGCATCAATCCCCTTTAGTGAAATCGAAATAACCGGATATTTACCCATATATTCCTCACAGAGCGCAGTTTCCTTCAAAATATCCAGCCCGTCAAAAATGCTTTTATCTCCGTTCATCGAAAAAAAGTGTTCCAGCATGCTCATATTCAGCGTTTTCCCAAACCTCCTGGGACGGGTAAACAGATTCACTTCTCCCCAGTTATTAAGAAGCTCACTGATTAGCTTTGTTTTATCAATATAGTAAAAATCATCGGAACGAAGCTTTTCAAAATTTTCAATCCCAATCGGAAGTTTCTTCTTTCTCTTCTCCATTTCTTTTCACACTCCTTCCGTCATCCTGTCACGGCTTTCCTGTCACAAATTTCTTTCCTAATCCATTATAACAGCTAAACAGCGGTATTTCCATAGGCATTTTCACAGCTATTTTCATAAGAGTCCTAAACATAACTTTTGTCAGCTTTTCAGCATCCAATGCCACAAAAAAACCACGCAGAGCCCCTCTGCCGATTCATCTGCATGATTTGAAACAGCCCGGACACTATTTTACTATAGTATTATTTATGGACTTGTGGTAGAATATTTAATCAAAAAGTGAATTGGAGGAACTATTATGCAATACAAATGCAAAGTAACTGTCATCGATAAGAAGTGCTTTCCTGAATATCAGAATCAATATCTTGCCAATCCCGCATCCGGTCCCTGCCCGTTTTATCAGACAGGGGATGAATTTATATTTGAACGCTACGGCGGAGAAGATACCTTCTGGCTGGCAGGAGACGGTACGCAGTGTGCGGAAGCATGGGACTGTATCAGCCGTTATATTTATACAGCGCTGCAGGGCGGCAGCATTATGCGGGGCTGGACCAGTGATGAACGCATGATGATTGCCTGCTGCAATGACGGCACGCGCCCTGTTATTTTTAAAATCGAAAGACTGGATTATAAAGTCGTAAAAATAGACGGCATGGTATGCCAGAACTGTGCCGATAATGTAAAAAAATCTCTGGAAGAAGTATCCGGTGTCAGCTATGCAGAAGTAAAATTAGACAAAAACTGGGCAGAAGTATATATGGATAAAAATGCCCCTGTATCTGACGAAGCGCTCCGTCTGGTTATTGAACAGTTTGAAAACTATAGCGTAACAGGCATCGATTAAAGCATCCGGTTCCGTACATAACTGTGGCATTACATCATACATTCTAATCACAGAAAATCTGCCAGGAGAAGGGCCGTGCATGAAAACATCCCTTCTCCTGCAGCAATTCACTCCGCATGAAGCTGCTGTCTGAAACTATCCAGCGAAAATTTTTATTCCGCTTCCCGTCCTTAACAAACACCAGTCGCACTCAGGACGTAAGTTTTCCAGACACTTTCGAAAAATCAACCGCATACCCAGGCTTTGCAGAACCCTTTGCCGGACTTGTCTGATACTGAAATCCCCCGGCCTGTTCAAACTGCTGGATAACACGCTCCGCCGGCAGATGAATTGCAGACTGTGCCGCTTCATCCGTCTGAATTTCCTTTATTTCCGCGAATATCCGGCCAGCTGCTATCGAAGCGGCAGCATAATCGATATCGCTTGCCAGATAATTATATCCATTTTTAATTACAACAGACAACGGACGCCCGGCGCATAATGTCTGTTTCTCTTCTTCCGCACTCCGGCCCGCAGACAGCTCCTTTTCAGATGCTTCTGCCGATTCTGCCGGATACAGGCACTTTAAGTTCAGTTCTATTTTCGTGGAAAACGGCTGTTTCTTATAAATATTAAAATTTCTTATAATTTCTTCAGCAATCTGCTGCGGTGTGGCACAGCTGCTTTCAATAATCAGGTCATAATTGCCGGCATCGTAATAATCAATCCCATACAATTTCCGAAACCGTTCCTGTTCAAGTCTTGCCCGTGATTCCAAGCCGGCGCCTGCTTCCTGCACATTCCGGTATTCTTCTGCACTGCGGCTGTCTCCGTCAAATACACGTCTTGCCGCTTCCTGCGTATCTACAAGAAGGAACACCTTAAAACTGTTTTCCACAAAATTCCATGCCAGCCTGGAATCAAATACCGTATGGTCCATTTTTCTGCCAAGCTCTGTACTCCGGCTGTCTAACAAATCATCAATGCTGCGGTCTTTTTTTGCAGCTTCGTTTAACTCAATGACTGTCATTCCTTTTTCTGATGCAATCTGGCGAAAAATATCCCCGGCGGAGATAATCGTAAATCCAGACTTTTCCAATTCCCTGCAGACACTGGTCTTTCCGCTGCCTAAGTTGCCTGTAATCGTGATATTCATAATCTGTTGTCCTCCTGTTGCGGCTTTTAACGGCATAAAAGTTTGGAATGCTTCTTTAATTTATTTTCCGTTTTCTCCTGCTTAAACATTCCTTCTATCTTCTATTGTATGACCAGCAGAGGAATCCGTCAATACATTATTTTACAGCTGTTCCTGAACATTTGAGGAGGGCAGACGTTCTGGCTGGAGTGCTGCATTTTGGCCCCTCGGACACCTGATGGCGGGCGCTGCATTTTGGCCTCTCGGACACCGGATGACGGGCGCTGCACTGGATTTTTGTTCCGGCTCCGGAATGCATTATTTTACAGCTGTTCCTGAACATTTGAGAAAGGCAGACGTTCTGGCAGCAGCGCTGTATTGCGGACCCTTGAACGTCGGATGACGGGCGCTGCATTTTGGCCCCTCGGATGCCGGATGGCGGGCACTGCATTTTGGCCTCTCGGACGCCGGATGACGGGGCACTGCACTGGATTTTTGTTCCGGCTCCGGAATGTTAAGAAGCCCTAAGTATTCTGCTTTAAAGCTGTGGCTCCGGACGGACGCGGCACCCAGTCCGCCCTGGCTTAAAGCCATAAGCTACGGGTGCCGCTTCGGCTTCGCCGCCTGTTTTTTGAGCAGAATACTAAGGGCTTCTAAACATTCCTCCAATGTCACAAAATCCAGTGCAGTGCCCCGTCATCCGGCTGTTTTTGAAAAGGCCTGCCTGGAAATCTTAAACGGTGCGGTGATGTCGGACTCTGACGGCAGCAGTTCTGTTATTTTTCTACTGGGATTATTGATACTGGGATATGCTTTCCCTAACCGCAGCCCTGTCAACCGCAATCCAGATTATTCCAGATTTAGGTGCTTCAGCAAAATTCTCCTGCAGACTGTATAATATACTGCTGACCAAAACAGCAGAAGAAGAATAGTTCCGCCAAAAAACCATGAAAAATTCATGACCTCAGGCATTCCTGTATATACGAAATAGAATATAGCTACGATTACAACTGCTGAAACAATTTCACTCAAATAATAAATTCCAATCCCTGCAGCAATTCCGCATACTCCTTTGGAACGGTGAAACAGCTGACCGACGGAGCTGCCGGCAAAAAACAAAAGCAGCGAGCTCACACATCCAGCGACTGCCATACCTATTATCAAAAGCAGTACCACTGCAGCGGATACACCCATTTCTTTGCCAAGTTCAGAAAGTGCCTGCATAAAAGCTTCAAGCAGCTCACCCATTGACAGTCCGTCCTGCAAGGCTCCCAGCCCCGCAAAAGACAGAAGACAGAGTGCGGCTGTCAGAAGCAGAAATCCGCAGGATACTAAAATTTTTACATGAAGGATATCTGTTGTTTTCAGCGGAAGTGTATGTGTCAGATATCCCTGCTGCGAATACATTGTCTGGTAAAAATGATAACACAGATATATAAAGCTCACAACCGCTGACACCGTAACTGTCAGTGCATAAACCCCGCATGCAATGTAATATACCCCTTCAAAAAAAGGATTGACGGCTGTTTTTTGAATGAGAAAGAAAATCAGCATCAGGATGGTCGCAAGGGCCAGCACGCTGTAAATCATTAACATTGTTTTTCCCTGTGTCCTGATTTCCTGTTTTAAATATTTTTTTAACATTTAAATACCTCCCTGAAATATGCATCTATTGACATTCCTTCTTTCATCCGGATATCTTCTGCTGAAGCATGCAGCATAATCTGCCCTTCGCGGATGAAAACAGCCTCGTCCAGAATGTTTTCAATATCTGCAATTAAATGTGTTGCAATCAGAATCGATGCCTCACTGTCATAATTGGTAATAATTGTGTTTAAAATGTAATCCCTGACTGCCGGGTCAACGCCTGCTATCGGCTCATCTAAAACATACAGCTTTGCCCTGCGGCTCATGACCAGCACAAGCTGCACCTTTTCTTTCGTGCCCTTAGACAGTGTTTTCAGCCTGTCATCTGCATGGATATGAAGCTTATCCAGCATATCGTAAGCCCGCTCCTTTTCAAAGTCTTCATAAAAATCTTCAAAAAACGCAATTGTATCCTTTACTTTGTGCTCCATATTCAGATACGTCTGGTCCGGCAGATAAGAAATATGCTTCTTGCTCTCGACCCCGATAGCGCCTCCGCAGAAAAGTATCTCTCCTTCCGTCGGCACCAGAAGTCCGTTTATCAGTTTTATCAGCGTGGTCTTGCCGCTTCCGTTCGGCCCTAATACTCCGATAATGCGCCCGCTTTCCAGTTTCAAATCTATCTGTTTTAGGGCCTCTTTTTCTTTAAACCGTTTGGTTAGTTTTCTGCATTCCAATAAAGTGCTCATTCTTCCTCTCCTTCCATAAACCGGCTCATAAGCTGCAGTGTCTGCTCTGCACCGTACCCAAGCTGCTTCATGCTTTCAAAAAACAGCCTGATTTTATCTTTTGCAATATCTGTTTTCAATCGTTCTATCATTTCCTTATCCTCCGTTATAAACCGTCCGCTTGTACGCTTAGAATATACAAGTCCGGTACGTTCCAGTTCTGCAAATGCACGCTGCATCGTATTCGGATTGACTGCGGCCTCCGCTGCCAGCTCCCGCACTGACGGAAGTTTATCGCCTGGTTTGTATTTCCCGCTGATAATATCAATGCGGATGCGTTCCAGAATCTGAATAAATATAGGACGGTCTGAATCTAAGTTCCATGGCATGTGCTCACCTCGTTTTTCTTTTTTGTACTTTTGTACTAATCAAATAATACACTAATACAATTGTGCTGTCAATAGATATTTTCAAATTTTTCCTATTGACAGTTTTCAAAAATTTTGCTAAAGTAACCGCAACAATATAAGAAAAGCAACGACGGAAAGAGTAGTCTGTACAGAATCATCCAGAGAGAACGGCATTTGGTGGAAGCCGTTTATGAGAAAGACGGACGAAAACCATTCCCGAGCTGTAATGCTGAACCTGTTTATGATTTGACAGTAACAGTCCAGACAGCTTTTGGCTTGTTATTATCATATGATAAAAGCAGAGTACGCTTTGCTTTATCAGCCAGTAAGCATTACCGTATACCTGCGTTAAAGGATAGGATTTGTCAGAATCTGAAGTAAAAAGTTAAGGTGGAACCGTGCGCATGCACCCTTAAGGCTGTTTGAAATGGTCTTATGGGTGCTTTTCTTATGTTGCTGCCAAAAATATGCCGAAAGAAGGGAGCAGCGCAAATGAAAATTTTATTAAAAAACGGAACAACAGCAGAAACAAATTTCGAAAAGCAGGATGGAAGCCAGGCTTTCTGGCTCACAAGTGCACATGTGCTGGCACATGCGGTAAAAAAGCTTTACCCGGAAACAAAATGTGCCGCCGTCCTGGTATCTGAACACGGATTTTCTTATGATTTCGACTTCCCATTTTCTTTTTCAGCGGAACATCTCCATACCGTAGAAGAAGAAATGCAGCAGCTCATAAAAAAATCTCTGTCTGTACAGGTTTATGAATTAGAAAAAGAAACAGCCCGGTCATATCTGGAATCACGGAATGAAGATTATCAGCTGGAGCTATTGCAGGATACTGCCGCCGGCGAAACAGCCGTCTTTTATAAGCAGGGAGACTATGCACAGCTCTGTGACGAAGCACAGCTGACAAATATCTGTCAGATTAAGGCATTCAGGCTATTATCTATTGCGGGTGCATACTGGAAAGGCAGTGAACAGGGAAAGATGCTGACACGCATTTATGGAATCTCTTTTCCAAAAGCATCTATGCTGGAAGACTATCTGCGTATGCAGGAGGAAGCAAAGCTAAGAGACCATCGGAAGCTCGGAAAGGAACTTGGAATTTTCACATTGTCAGAAGAAGGCCCTGGTTTTCCGTTCTTTCTGCCAAACGGCATGGTACTTAAAAATTTACTGCTGAATGACTGGAGGACGATGCACATACAGGAAGGCTATCAGGAAATCTCCACGCCCGTTATGCTGGAGCGGCACTTATGGGAAATATCGGGTCACTGGGAGCACTATCGGGAAAATATGTACCTGTCACAGGCGGACGGCATCGAATATGCGGTCAAACCTATGAGCTGTCCAGGAGCCATGCTAATCTATAAACAGTCTCCCCGTTCGTACCGCAGCCTTCCAATGCGCCTGGCAGAGCTTGGCCTGGTACACCGTCTTGAGAAATCAGGACAGCTGCACGGACTTATGCGTGTCCGGGAATTTACACAGGACGATGCGCATATTTTTATGACGCCTGCCCAAATGTCAGACGAAATTCGAAACGTAATCAGCCTGACAGACAGAATGTACAAAAAATTTGGATTTGCGTACCATGTAGAACTGTCCACACAGCCAGAAAACAGCATTGGAAGTACAAAAGAGTGGGAGCTCGCTCAAAATGCCCTGCGAAACGCGATAGAATCCATGGGAATCCCCTATTCTGTCAATGAAGGCGACGGGGCATTTTACGGGCCGAAGCTTGACTTTCACCTAAAAGATTCCATCGGACGTACATGGCAGTGCGGAACAATCCAGCTTGACTTTCAGCTTCCGCAGCGTTTTCATGCCGGGTATACGGGTGCAGACGGACAGACCCACAGGCCGGTTATGATACACCGGGCCATTTATGGTTCTGTAGAACGTTTTATCGGAATATTAATTGAACACTATGCCGGAAAATTTCCGATGTGGCTCTCTCCGGTACAGATAAAACTGCTTTCTGTTTCCGACAGCTGTCTTCCTTATATCCAGGAAATCACAGAATCCCTGCAGACAGCCGGGTTCCGTGTACATACAGATACAAGGAATGAGAAGCTCGGATATAAAATCCGCGAAGCACGCATGGACAGAGTACCCTTTATCCTGATTGCCGGCGAAAAAGAAGCTGCCAAACGTACCGTCTGCCTCCGGCGCCGTGATGCAGAGGCTGATGAACCGAATGAAACAATTTCATTTTGCGAACTGGTAAAATATCTTAATCATGAACTTCTTCAGTCGCAGAGTTATTAAAGCAGCAGTTTAGACTGTTCTGTGCAGTATCTGCCCCCTCTGGCATGTACTGCACGGTCAGACTTCTAAAAGCTGCTCTGAACGTTTTGTCATTTTGATAATTTCATCCCAGTCTGTATTACGGACTGTTCTGTAAAACTCTTCTTTAACCTCTTCATTCGGAATAAAAACATTTCCTTCAAAATATGCAAGATAACCAAGATGAACCAGAAGTGTCAGCACATCATCTTTGCTTCGAAACGATACGAAATCATTTTGAAAAGCGCCTGTATCCACAGCTGCCTTATCGCCATCCAGCATTTTAAGAATGTCATCTCTAAGCCCGTCATAGTTCATATTTATATAATATTTCAAAGACTCATAAGTCTCTGTCTGCGTCCAGTAACTATCATAACGTTTCCTTTTTATCATTTCAGACAGTGATTTCGGATTATAAATATGAAGTCCGCCTTCAAAAATATAACCGTCATACCAGCGTTTTGCTTCCTCAAAGTCCAGATGATTTTCTTCACACAGCTGCAGGACTTCCTTTTCCGTAAAACCAGTAAAACTTTTCAAATGCGCTGGAGATACCATTGTATACTCATCAAAATTATTCAGTGCAGACTGCGTTCCGTATTTCTTGATTGGAAGTATTCCTGTCAGATAGGCCATCTCTATATATGTTTCAGCAATAATTCCTTTTAGAAGCCCCCTCAGAAAATTAATATAAACTTCCTGAATCCGTATATTATGAATATCTTCACGAAACAGACAGTCCCATTCATCTATAATAATAATAAACTGTTCCTGCAAAGCGGCATGAATTTTTAAAAGCGCTTCCGGCAGGGAATCTTCCTGTTCTGATATTATTTGGGGATATTCATAGCAAAGCTCTCTGATAACCTCTGTCTGCATGTAAGATACCGTCTGTTCTGCGATTCCCTTATCTTTTGCCACACTCTGAAACCACTGCATATCAAGATAAATCACATTATGCCTGTTTAATTCTTTTTCAAACCCAGCAGCACTGGCAATTTTACGATTTAAAAACAGTTCTTTCGAATCACATCCCCTGCTATAATATGCTGCCAGCATCTTTGCTGTCATAGATTTTCCAAACCGGCGCGGACGGCTCACACAAATGAACCGTTCTTCTGTCCCGAGCACAGTGTTTGTAAATGCAAGCAGTTCGGTTTTATCTATATAAATCCGTGACCGGACAGCTGCTGCAAAACCGGAATTTCCAGGATTCAAAAACATTCCCATTCTATATACGCTCCTTTTTCAGAATATTTATGGATTCTTTGCTAAGTTTACGTGCCATACTATACGCAGTTCTGCCCGCATATCGGAAAATATAAAATCATCCGGTAACCCTCCGGTGTCATGCCCGCCTGTGCCTCTCCGCCCATCTGCTCCATCATCAGGCATATATTTTTCACTCCAATTCCAGTTCCTTCTGTATCAGTACCCGCCTGTGCCATGCCGTTTTGAATCAGTATCCCTGTTCTTCGCGGTTCATAAATCATTTGAATCATGACTTCCTGTTCTTTATCCGCGTATTTTTCCAGGTTTGAGAAAATATTATTGATAATCCTTCCCAGATAGTCTGTATTGACCTGAATATAAACCGGTTTCCACTCAGGCATCTGCATATTTACACGAAATCCGCTACAGTCTAACAAAGCACACAGCTCGGATAAATAATCCCCCAGCGCACTGCTGATTTCTTCCGGCGGCTCTAATACCGCACTTTTCTGCGAATCAATCAGAAAATATTCAAACATCTGATCTGATAAATCTTTCATTTGAAGAATTTTATCATATGCCTTATCTACATATTCTCTGACAGAGCTGCCCTGCGGCTCCTGCTTTTTAATAACTTCCATATATGCCAGAAGACCAGTCATCGGTGTCCTTAAATCGTGCGACATTCCAAGCACCAGCTTCTCCTGCGCCATGCGAAGCTGCTGTTCCATCTGTTCTTTTTCCAGCAGCTGTCTGTGCATGCCTGAGGTAACCACTCCGAGACAGGCTGTAAATCCCGCGATTGCAGAAAAAGCAAACAGCAGCTGGTAATATTTTTCATCAAATCCCGTAGAAACATACACATCCGCTCCTCCGTCCGCAAATTCTGCATAATACCAGGGCCTCCATAACCCTGCCGGCATTTCTCTGCGTTCAGGAAGTATTTTTCCGGGATAGGCAGCGTTGAATATCAGCCAGCCTTCCCTTGCCGTCATCAGTTCCTCCACGCCCTTATCTTCCGCCCAGGAAAGCAGTGCTCTGGCATTGTCTGCTGCCACATGATGCTTTCGCGCATATTCCCCCAGTTCATCTGCCAGCGCTGCCTCGTTTGTATTGTATGAAAAAAAATACTGCTGCATCAGATTCCTGCCGCCAAAATAAATCAGAAGCATCAGATACATTCCCGCTGCCGTCCCGCCTAACAGATGCTCCAGCACATCCCCGGTCAAATCGTCCGGCAAAAACTTTCTCCTGATACGGCCAGGCGTTTGCCTTGTCCGCTGACTGCGCCATGCTCCCTGGCGGGCTTTCATTCTCCAGACAGCCGCCAGAATCACCGCTCCATACCCGGCCAGTGCGGGCAGAGCCGTATTCAGGCTGAATGTCCCGGACAGTCCGGCTGTTATCCAGTTATCATGCGCAAGCGTATAGGTAAATACTGCCGGAAATGTCTGCTCCGTATCAATATGCAGAATCTGTGCGTCTCCGCCAAATGCCCTCCACACTGCATCCAGCATAACCGACGGCCAGATGGAACCAGCCTCAAACGATACAAGCACCAGCGCCATTCCTCTTAAAAACAATGCCAGAAACTGTAAAAATAATCTGTCAGCGCTCCAAAGCGACCCGGCCTCAGCTGCACACAGCATCACTGCATACAGAACGGACGAAATGAAAGCCGCACCCCTTGTGCTAAAGCGTTTCAGAAAAACAGCCGGTACAAGAGAGCGAAACAGCATGCCATCCATCACAGCAAGCCGGAGTCCCTGCACAAAAATACTGGAAAAAATAAGATACAGCTGCTTCCGCAGTCCCAGGTTCCCGCCTGTCAGCTCTCCTTTTATAAAAAGCAGGTAAAACCCATTTATCAGCACTGTCAGAATCACCGCCGCACTGCACCAGTACGGAACGAAAAAGGGCTTTCCAAGTCCGATTTTCAAAACAGATGTTTTTAAGATATATCTGGAATAGAAATAAACGGCTGCCCATACATTCAACAGCTCCAGACACAAATACAGCAGCAGCCCCGGAATACCGGCCCTGTATAACGAATAAGGCAGCATTAAAGCTGTTTCGCCAAACGCATGCATCAGAAAATAAACCGCACAGACAGCCGGCACATGCAGCAGGGCCTTTCCTTTTTCAGACCATGTGCTTTCCAAGACGATATCCCTTTCCCCATACATTTTCTATGATCTCAGGCTTCTGCGGGTCTTTTTCAATTTTTTTGCGAAGCCTTCGGACATGAACCATAACTGTATTACTGGATGTATACTCAAATGTCTCTCCCCATATGCTTTCATACAGATTTTTTACTGAAAAAATCTTCTGCGGATATTTCATCAAAAGCAGCAGAATTCCGTACTCCATTTCCGTCAGGCTGACCTGCATGCCGCGCAGAACAGCCTGATTGCTTTTTGTATGGATGCGTACTTCCCCTCGCTCCAGCCACTCCGGGAATGTTTCGGAATCATCCCATCCCGCTTTATCATATACATTACGTCTGCGCAGCAAAGCCCTGACTCTTGCAAGCAGTTCCGCATAAGAAAACGGCTTGGCCAGATAATCGTCGCCGCCGACTGTCAGCCCTAACAGCTTGTCCGATTCCTGGCCTTTTGCAGTCAGAAACAGCACCGGTACTTTCGAGCGCCTTCTGATTTCCTCACAAGTCTCAAATCCCGAAATACCCGGCATCATAACATCTAAAATAACAAGTCCTGTTTCGTCTGAAAGCTTCAAAAGCCCCTCTGTCCCATTTACGGCTTCCTCTGCCCGAAATCCGTCTCCTTCAAGAAGAATGCGCACTCCTTCCCGGATGGCTGCATCATCTTCAATTATCAGTATCCTGCTTTGCTCCATCAGTATCTCCTCTATCCTGTTCTTCTTATCCTGTTCTTCTCTGTTCTTCTTTATCCTGTTCTTCCCTGTTCTTCTTATCCTGTTTTTATCCTGTTCTTCTTATCCCGCTCTCCTTATCTTGTTCTTTTATCTTCTCTCCCCTTATTCTGCCTTTCTCGACAAATATTTCGCAGATACATATGCCGTAAGCCCCGCAAAGCGGATTTTTGCCCAGCGGTTTTCATGCTCTCCGCGAATCGAATACACCTTTACCTGCATTCCCCGGGTCAGTGTTCCAATCACGCTGCATTCTTTATCAGGCCCGCTTCTTACATTTAAAATATCAGCCGTAATATAATACTGCTTTGCCGCACTGTGCTGTGCTGCGAGAACCGGAACTGGATGTGCACCTGCAGATACGAACACCGAAGATGCCGACAGCACTGCTGCAGCAGCAAGCGCTGTAATTTTATAAGCTGTTTTTTTCAGATTTGCAGTCTGCGGGTTCATCGTTTTCAGATTCATCTTTTTCAGATTCACAGTTTCCAGATTATTAGTTTTCCAAAGCCTGTTTTTTAAATTTCTTTTCATATTCCTTATCTCCTTTTCCACAGCTTCCCGAATACAGCCGGGCTGCTTTTTATGGATTTTATAATAAGGCATATATCTTACAAAACGGCTTACATCTTTCTTAATAATTCTTAACAGCGATAAAAAATAAGCAAATCTCCAGGAAACTTCTGCCCATATTTCCGTTTAGAACTGAAAAAACCATCAAAAAAAGGCCTGTCTGCTAATCCGTCATTTACATCATAACTTTTATTATAGCAGAATACACGCCCTTTTCAAGCCGCTTTAAAATTAGAAATTCACAGATTATTACAGTCTGGTACACCGTAAAATAAATAACTGGTTATACTGCGCCGAATAAATCTTCGAGATTGCATGGCAAAAAAGCGAGGGTGTACCGGGGTACATTGAGTTTTTTTGCCATGTGCTCTCGGAGATTTAGACAAGCAGGATGACCAGTTATTTATTTTACGGTGTACCAGGTAGCAGTTCAGACAGGCTGACCTGTTACCCGTTTTTTAAGCCACTGCTTCAAATATCCGCACGCCCTCCTTCGTCAGCCTCTCAATCACCTCTATCAGTTTTTCAAAATCGGCCCCCAGCCCTTTCGAACAGGCTTCCGCCTCTTTGTAAATCTGCTCCAGTTCACTGCTCCTGCCTTCCTGAATGGCAGCAATCATCTTTGTACCATAAGTATGAAACGTTTTATGTTTTTCCTCCAGGCCGTTCCAGATATCTGTCACTTTTGGATGAACCGGCTGAAATGCGTAATAAAAATGTCCGAGCCCGCATTTTGTGCAGTCTGTCTGAAGCGGTTTCATCTGTCCGCTCTGTGCCATCTCCTTTAATGTATCCAGCCAGCTTTGATGTGCAGCCGCAGCGTGCTGGATACACTGTAAAAGGATGTGATTATCCAGCATATAAAATGCATCCTGAGCCATTTTCCCCATAATTTTCGTAGAATCTCCCAGCTGCTTTTCAATGTTTCCAGCCGGGCCGGCCAGTCCTGCAATGGTCCGGCTGGCCCGATTTAAAGCCCTGGCATGTTCTTCCATATCATGGCACTGTTCGCTGACATGCGAAGAATGATTGTCCAGCTCATTCATAGAGCTGCTAATCTGCTCACTGACCGCAGCAAGCGAAGAAACGGAATCATTAATATGTACCATGCCTGTACGGCTGCTGCCTGTAATCTCCCATACATTTTTAATGTCCTGGTTCATCTGCTCTAAATCTGCCACCGTTGTATCTACACTGACCGCACTTTTTTCAGATGCTTCCTTTACACTGATAAGAAACGCACCCATTCTTTCTGTCAGCGTTTTTGTTTTATCCGCCAGCTCCCGGATAGACTCTGCGACTACCGCAAATCCTCTGCCGGCTTCTCCGGCGCGCGCAGCCTCAATCGAAGCATTCAGTGCCAGGAGGTTTGTCTGGGAAGAAATGGCGCTGATAGATGCCACCGCTTCACTCATGTGCCCGTTAATATCCAGCAGTTCCTGTATATCCGATTTCATGTCTTTTGCATTGGATATCGCATGCGAAGAAAGTCCGTTCACGGAGTCCAGGTATTTTTCACAGTCGTGAATTTCATCCATTATTTTTACTGATTCGTCCGAAACGCTGACAATCGCAGAAGTCAGGTTCTCATGCGCTTTTGCAACTTCACTGGCGATTAATGCTGTAGAAGCAGCGGATTGTGTAATTGAATTTACGGAATCCGCGATAGAGCTGTTGATTTCATCCACTGTATCTGCATTTGCTTTCAGTACCAGATCCATAGCGCTCATTTGAATCACTGCATCCATTGATTTTGTCACAGCCTGTTCGAATTCCTTTCTGCCGCTTACAAGCCGTTTATGGATATCATTGAGTCCTCCGTTTGCCGGCTCATATTTCATGTCCGAAAGCCCGGAAATCGACGCCACAGCCTGATTTAATTCTTTCTTTTTTAATTTTACAGCACTTTTTATCTCAGAAGTCTGCCCAAACCCGTTTTTCTGCTGAATGTGAATCATTTTCTATCATCCCCCTGTTAAAGTCTATAGCCAGTGACGGCCCCATCATACAGTCCGCACGAACTGCCCTGCTGCATCAGTTCACAGCAAGGCAGTTCAGAAGCTATATAAATCATTATAATATGACAGAAAAAAACAGCAAGAACCCATTCCTTCGCATTATTTATACGTTTTTTCACATCCCGGCTTCTGCCCCGTTTCTTTATTCAGCCGGGCATATTCTCAAAATTCACACTGGTTATTCCGTTCAGTCTGTGTTATGATATGCTCATTACGTAAAAAACATCCCCAAAAAACACAGGATGAAAATGAAAGGAGCCGCCTTATGCCGTCACTGCACAGCATGACCTCCGGTACACCCGGACGTTTAATCATTTCTTTTGCTTTTCCGCTTATGCTTGGCAACCTCTTCCAGCAGTTTTACACCATTGCCGATGCCGCGATTGTAGGACAGGTGCTGGGCGTACAGGCTATCGCAGCTGTCGGGGCCGCCGAATGGATTATCTGGATGATGCAGGGCATGATTCAGGGATTCACACAGGGCTTTGCTATCCAGATGTCCCAGGATTTCGGAGCCGGAAAATACAGACAGCTGCGCAATGTCATTGTAAATTCTGCCTTTTTATCAGCAGTCTGCGCATGCATTCTTCTGGCCGGCGGACAGCTGCTCGCCGGGTGGATGCTAAAGATGCTGCATACACCGGATTCTGTCTGGGCAGATACGATGCTGTATATGCGTACGATGTTTCTAGGCATTCCGGTGATTACCGCGTTTAACCTGTGCGCATCCATTCTGCGTTCGCTGGGTGACGGCAAAACACCGCTGTATGCAATGGTCTGCGCATCGCTTGTAAACATCGGGCTGGATCTGCTGTTTGTACCGGTGCTGCACTGGGGCGTATTCGGCGCTGCCATTGCAACGGTCATGGCACAGTGCTGCTCCTTTTTCATCTGTCTGTTAAAAATCATTCATATTGAAATATTAAAAATTACGAAAGAAGACTGCGGGATTTCTGCCAGGCTTGATTTGCGGCTGATGACCCTTGGCATGCCGATGGCTTTTCAAAACTTTATCATTTCCATTGGCGGCATGATTGTACAGTCTGTCGTAAATGGATTCGGAGTCGCATTTATCGCCGGATTTACTGCCACAAATAAGCTGTACGGGATGCTTGAAGTTGCGGGGACTTCTTACGGATTTGCCATGACTACTTATACCGGACAGAATCTCGGTGCCGGACAGCTCTCCCGCATTCGCAAAGGATACCGGGATGCCCTTGTCATTGCACTGTTTACTTCTATTATAATAGCAGCGGTTATGATTTTTGCCGGTAAGCAGATTTTACTCTGTTTTATTAACGGGGACGCAAAAACAACTGCAGATACGCTTGCCATTGCCTACCGTTATTTATTTATTATGAGCGTCTGCCTGCCTGTATTATATTATCTGCATGTCACCCGCTCCTGTATTCAGGGGCTGGGCAACACCGTGCTTCCCATGGTATCCGGTTTTGCAGAATTCGGCATGCGCACTGCTGCCGCGCTTTATCTTCCGGTACTGCTTGGACAGGATGGAATTTTTTATGCTGAAATCGCAGCCTGGGCGGGAGCTGACCTGGTACTGTTTTTCAGCTTTCTATTCTGCATGAATCAAATGAAACAGTCCGTAAAAAACTAAATGGCACTAACGAAAAACGGCGGAACATCATGTCCGCCGTTTTTCTCAGCACAGCACCGTCTTCGCAGCTGTGCATTCACAAATATTTAAGATGCACGGTATGCCTCAGCCTGATTTCTGCGGGCAACTTCCAAATACCATACAACCTGCTGTTCATCTATATATTCATAATTTTTTTGTTCGCAGAATCTGCGGCAGTCTTCCTCACTTCCGTAATAAAGCGGTCTCTGAATCCCGCTCGGGCTTGCTTTGTATACACAGT
This sequence comes from uncultured Eubacterium sp., assembly GCA_947384955.1. Classification (GTDB taxonomy): domain Bacteria; phylum Bacillota; class Clostridia; order Lachnospirales; family Lachnospiraceae; genus Eubacterium_J. The sequence goes on from CANDJC010000006.1 coordinate 38,545, forward strand.
ATTCATTATGTTTTGTCATAAAAACCTCCATTTCCCCGCCCGAAGGCGGCCCGCACACCGCAGCCATCCCAAAGGATGCGCAGACGTATCGGGATAACAAGTTATTTACTGCTTTGGCATATTATGACACTGGATGGTAAAAACGTCAATTCCCGCAGTTACCAAAAAAATCTGCCCGAAAGGAACTATATTCTACGGTTTGCACAACTTAAGCGCTTTCTTTGCGAACCGTTCCAGCGCCGTACCAGCACAGAAACGCTCCGGCCGCAGTCAGCGCTGCCGCACAGATAAATTCGATATAAGGAATCCCTGTATACCTGTAAAGCTCATTCTGATAATAAAATGCATCTTCTGTCATTTTCGGACATAAAACAGCCAGAGCGATAAACAGCGGAACCACTTTCAGCATCATACCGACATAATTCGCACTGCTTTTCGACAGGAAAAATACAGCCCCCGCTGTACCGGCCGCCGTCAGATAACACATCACCGCCAGCGCCAGGCACCATGTACCGTGCGTCCAGTCCGGCCAACTGTACTGTGTCCCCATAAAGGAATACATGCGGCATGGAAAAAACACCGCCGTACCGTTTGACGTAAACATTCCTCCAAACAGAACGATATTTACGGTTGTAAGCAGAAATGCCGAAAGCATCACTGCCGCCAGCTGGCTTCTGTAAATTTTCCTCCCATGCCTCGAGCTGTACTGAAGCGGCCGCATTCCTGCCATGCGGTCATGCACCATCAGCGGCGACAGTAAAAGACAGACTGACAGGCAGACCCATACAAGCAGCCGTCCGCCGTAAGCCCCGGCTGCCTGGATAACTTCCCATGGCAGTATATTCTGCCACTTTTTATCCTTTCCGAAAAAAAGCTGCCTGGCATGCTCCTGTTCTTTGCGGGAATATTCCTCCCCTTCCCATTCCGCTTCTAATTCCTGAGCCCGTCTGTATTCTGCCTCAAACAGGCATGCGGCATACAGACGCCCCTCAATATTATCCGTGGCTTCTGACTGAAGATAATTATCCAGAATCATGCAGTCCGCATAGTTCTCATTCTTATCAGCTGCCTGCTCTCCTGCGCCGATATCCTCGTAAATCTTCTGGCGGAATTCCCCATACTGCTCATAAGTCTTTAATCCGTACCTCCTGCCGGCTTCACTATCTGCCACATACCGGTCTGCCTCTTTTTGCAGCAGCGGAATGCATGTCACAAAATCAGCCATTTCTTCTTCTGAAATACTTGTCCCATACGCTTCTTTCATCTGTCTGGCTGTATCAAATTCTCCTTCATAATGCGGGCCGTTCGGAAAGAATCTGATATAAAATTCCATAAACATCATATAATAAACGGCTCCCATTACAATCAGCACCATCAGCATCCCCGGACGCCATATTTTTCTCAATTCTTCCTTAATCATATTCCCTCCGCTTATTTGAAATCTTTTCCGTAAAAATACCTGAATCCCGGATACAAAAGGCTCGCCAGAACCGCCAGACACAGCACAAACACCCGGCATTCCTGCCACGGCACCACCGCGCTGATTCCCATATCTGTAAACCACACAGGCTGCATCCACCAGAACATAACCGGCGTCCACATCGCAGCTTCAAACATTCCCCAGTGTGCACTGTTACCCGCCAGCAGCACTGCCTCAAAATTCAGCGCGCACACACCAGCCAGCAGCAGAAACCCCGCATAACTGTCTGGAACCAATAGCGCCGTAAGATAAGCTGACAGATAAAACAAAACCGGCGCTGCCATCCCTAAAACCAAAACCGCTGCCAGATAACTGCGCATCGTAAACGGCGCCCAGGACACAAACGGGATTTTTACTCCCATAGAATTCATATCATGAAACTGCGTAGACATATCGGTATTCCAGATATCCCCCAGCTGCCAGACATACGCAAAAACCAAAACAGACACCGCCGCTGTCACTGCATATGCTGCCGCCGTGTAAAACAGCCCCGCCAGAAATTTTTCCCTCTGCACCCCGCGTCCCTTTTTCGTCGTGTACACGGTCAGCCAGGTACGCTCTGTCCGTTCCATGCCGCAGATATACAGCGCCGCAAATACTGCCAGCAAAATTCCTTCTGTCAGAACCGCCCTGCATAATTTTCCAAACAGCAGCTCCATCAGCGGCTTTGTCATCCCTGCCGCCCCTGCATCCATAGATGCATCCTCTTTATCAAGTATGCGTACCCGCGCTTCCTGCTGAGCATATTTCCTGTACAAGGCATCCGCCGCCCATCCTGTCATCCGGTATCTGCTTATGTACATTTCTGCCGTTTCTTTCGGACTATAAGTTTCAAACACGTCTCGTGCCCCGGCAGTTTCCTGTATCAGCAGCTCTTTTGGGCCACAGTCCGCCATCCGGCTCACCTTTTCGTCAAACTCTTTTCCCATCCTGCTCCCGGCTGTCTTTCGCACTTCCTTTACATAAGATATATAATCCGTGCCGTACTGACTGCCCGCCGCCAGCAGCACATTGAACACGATGCACAGCAGCAGAAACACCCAAAACACCGGCATTTCCCAAAGCTTCCTAAGTTCCCAGCGCACCAGCTCCCAGTATACTGCCCGCATTCTGTCTTTCTGTGCCTTTGCGGATACATCATATACCTGATTTTCTCTTCCTTCCATATTTATATCTGTTTTGCTTTCTTCCATTTTCTTACTTCCGCTTTTTCTGTTTTCCTTTCTTATATTTTCTTTTTTCCTGTCTATTCCTGATAATTCCTGTAAATATATAAAAAAGCATCCTCCAGATTCGGCACTGCCGGTTTTGCCCCCGCAATCTTTCTTTTTGACACAATCCGCAGCACCGGCCCGTTTTCTCCCTGGCATTCACTCAGCAGCACATCATCTCCGGCAAGCGCAGTATCAGCCGCAGCCTCATAAAGCATCCCCCAGAGCCTGTCGCAGATTTGTGCCGGAGTTTCACACCCTGAAATCTTATGGTCGCGTATCATAATAATCCAGTTCGCAATCGTCTCGATATCTGACACAATATGCGTTGACAAAATTACGATTCTGTCTTTGGAAAGCTGATGAATCAGATTGCGGAAGCGGACACGCTCTTTGGGGTCAAGTCCTGCGGTAGGCTCATCCAGAATCAGCAGCTTCGGGTCATTCATCAAAGCCTGCGCAATTCCCACACGCTGAATCATGCCGCCCGAAAACTGACGCATTTTCTTATTCTTTACATCCGAAAGCGCTGTTTTTTCCAGCAGTTCATCAATGCGCTGTTCTGCTTTTTTACGTTCGATGCACTGCAGCGCCGCTATATATTTTAAAAACTGTTTCGGCGTATAATTTTTATAATATCCGAATTCCTGAGGCAGATAGCCGAGCAGTCCCCGGTAATTTTCTCCCATATCCTGTATCTTTTCCCCATTCCAGCGAATGAAACCGCTGGTCGGAAATAACAGAGTCGTCAGCATCTTTATTAAAGTCGTTTTCCCGGCTCCGTTCGGTGCCAGAAGGGCGTATACACCGTTTTCGAAGGTCAGATTTACGTCTTCCAGGACTGTGTATGCGCCGTATTTTTTTGTTACGTGCTCGATTGATAGCATTTTTTGTATCCTCCTGTAATGATATTTTTTGGTGATGTTGTGATAGGGGGGGGTGGCTCCGCGGACGCTGGGTGGCGGGAAGATGCACTGACTTCCTGCGGCGGCTCCGGAATGTTAAGAATCCCTAAGTATTCTGCTTCTGCGCTGTGGCACCGGACGGTCTGCGGCACCTAGTTCGCCCTGGCCTGCAGCCAGCAGCTAAAGGTGCCGCTTCGGCTTCGCCGCCTGGTTTTTGGGCAGAATACTAAGGGATTCTAAACATTCCTCCAATGCCGCAGGAAGTCAGTGCATCTTCCCGTCACCCAGCTGGTTTTTTTCGGGCTTTACATGAAAAACCGCAGACACTGTGCTGAATTTTTATTTATGTATCAGTCTGCAAGTTTTTGATTTCATGCCATGATAGATTATGCAGCCAGTGTTAAATTCAAAATATAGTTCAAATACTGACAAAATACGCTGAACTCAGAAAAGCTGCTGACACTGTGCTGAATCTTTATTTACAGCCAGCAGATTTTAACCTGATGCCGGCAGGCATTAAGCATTCATGCTGCATTCGAAAATGTCTCATGTAAAGCTTGCCAGTAACCAGCCGGGAGAGGGGATTTGTGCGGTCTTCCAGCGGCATTGGAAGCATGTTTAGAATCCCTTAGTGTTCTGCCCAAAAACCAGGCGGCGAAGCCGAAGCGGCACCTTTAGCTGCTGGCTGCAGGCCAGGGCGAACTAGTACACCGTAAAATAAATAACTGGTTATATTGCGCCGGATAAATCTTCGAGAGTGCATGGCAAAAAAGCGAGGGTGTACCGGGGTACATTGAGTTTTTTTGCCATGTGCTCTCGGAGATTTAGACAAGCAGGATGACCAGTTATTTATTTTACGGTGTACCAGGTGCCGCGGACCGTCCGGGGCCACAGCGCAGAAGCAGAATACTTAGGGATTCTTAACATTCTGGAGCAGCCGCTGGAAGACCGCACAAATCCCCTCTCCCGGCGTCCGGACACCCACCCCGTCCCATCCCGTCTCACCCGCACCTCCCATCAATCTCATAAAAGCATTCCTTCACCATCCTCAGATACATAACCGCGCATCCCGCTCCCCCAGCCATCAGCCCTCCCTCAGGTATCTGCATCACAAAATCCGTCTCATACTGTGCCAGCAGAAGAATCAGCATCCCCATCCCGCTCCATATCACAGGCGCCGCCCAGCAGGACAGCCGGTTTTTCCATCTGAATTCCAGCAGCATCTGCATCCATGCATAAAAAAACAATGCAGACATAGACAAAGCCAGCAGCCGCAGGACTGTGATTTCCCTGCGAAAAAGATATCCTATCCACAGATTCACGATACCGGACAGCACAAGCGATGCACCCCCGTACAGCATCAGACGGATAACGGTCAGCTGGCGGAGTGTCAGCCTGCATACCATCAGAGTCTCATACATTCCGGCCATCCTCTCCTTGCATACAGTCAGAAGATGCAGCGAGGCATACAGCACAGGGGATGCCAGGAATACAAGTATTCCGAGAATCTGTGTATTCTGTTTTGCAGATGCATACACAGCTGCCCACAAAATCCCGTTTAACAGCATCGCCAGGAGCATGCAGTCCCATACTCCAAAACAGATTCCCCATACCCCGGCTGTGTTCCACACTTCCCACAGTGCACAGCTGAGCTTCTGCGGTTTTCGGATTCCCTGTGAGATAATCTGTGAGATGCTTTGCTCTTTCTGCATATCTGATGGAAATTCTATTTTTCCAAAAAGTTCTGCTTTCATAAATTTTCACCTCCATGTTTCCACGCTGAGCGGATTTCTTTTTTCATTTTAGCAGTCAGACGGTAATACTGCGCCTTAATCTTAGCTTCCGGCTGTGAGAGTACAGCTGCTATTTCAGGGAAGGAATATCCGCCGTAGACCCGGAGACGGAAAACCTCCTGTACCTGCGGTTCCATGCCGCGGACAAATTCTTCTATTGTATTCAGTAATTCCCGGTTCTGAATATCTTCTACAAAATCTTTTTCATCTTCCATCTCATAATCTTCAATGGAAAGATACTGCACCTTCTGCCTGCGTCTCATATCGATGACTTTATGGGAAGCAATATGGTACAGCCATGTCCGAAAGCCTGCTTTTTTCCTGTCATAAGCATGCAGGGAACGCAGCGCTGCCAGAAAGCTTTCCTGTGTCAGGTCCATAGCGTCCTCCCGGTTTCCGGTCTGCCTGTATATAAATGTGTAGATGTCGTCATAATAGGCCCGCACAAGTGCATCTGCTGCTTTTTTCGAACCGCGGCGCACAATCTCACGTATCCATTTCTGTTCCTGTTCCACTCCTGCGCCTCCCCTGCCTGTATTCTCTGTTTATATATTCGAAAATATTTACCGATTCGCTGCAAAAAAAAGAAAATTTCGCCGCAGGCATAACGAATACTCCAGCTGAACTTCACTGCATTACTGTCTGTATTATACGCTTTCTTTACCTCACTGCTATATCAGTGACGGGAAACAGATAAAAATAACGACAGCAATGACAGCTGACACGATAAAATCGAGTCAATCGTGTCAAAATTCATTGACTCGATTGACTCGATTAAATATAATATGAATAGATAATCCATATAGAGGAGATGTGTGTATGGCATTACAGGAAAGTGAAACTATAGAACTCAAAGAAATTGTCACTGACGACATAAAAAAAGAAATCATTGCTTTTGCTAACTGCAATGGAGGCAGGATTTATATCGGCGTTCGGGATGACGGAACAGTCACGGGCCTGAATGATACGGATAGAACCGCATTACAAATCAGCAATATGGTCAGAGACTCAATTAAACCGGACTTGACGATGTTCCTACACTATGAAACGATTATGCAGGATGGAAAAAACATCATCGCAGTAGATATTCAGCGCGGAACAGACCGTCCATACTATATTGCAAAGAAAGGGATGCGGCCTGAGGGTGTGTATGTCAGACAAGGGTATTCTGCAGTTCCGGCTTCGGATGCAGCAATCCGTCACATGATCAAAGAAACAGATGGAGACCGTTTTGAGTCTATGCGCAGTCTAAAGCAGGAGCTTACTTTTGAAGCGGCAAAGAAGGAGTTTCGTCTTCGGAATGTGGATTTTGGATTACAGCAGATGCGTACTCTAAAGCTGGCGGACCAGGACGGCATATACAGCAATCTTGCTCTGCTCTTATCGGATCAGTGTATCCATACTGTTAAAACAGCTGCTTTCCAGGGAACAGATCAGACAATTTTTAAGGACCGCCGGGAATTTACCGGGTCTTTGATGCAGCAGATGAATGAAATCTATGAATTTATTGATTTTCGTAATCAGGTTCATTCGACTATAGAAAAACTATATCGCATCGATGTCAGAGATTACCCCGAAATCGCTGTCAGAGAAGCACTGCTGAATCTGCTGGTGCATCGGGATTATTCTTTTAGCGCCAGCGCTTTCATTAGTATTTACACAGACCGGATAGAGTTTGTTTCTATTGGCGGTCTCATGCCCGGGATAGACCTTGAGGATATTATGGCGGGTATTTCCATATGCAGAAATCAGGAACTTGCAAATGTATTCTATCGTTTACATTTAATCGAAGCCTATGGTACCGGAATGGGAAAGATTATGAAGGCATACGAAGGTATGACAGAAAAACCAGTGATTGAAACTACCCGAAATACTTTTAAAATCATACTGCCTAACAGGAACGCAGGGCAGAACCCGGCAGATATCTCTGTTTCCCAGGCGGAATCTGTGGCGGCATCGAATGTCAGAGTGAAAAAAAAGGCAGATGACCGTGAAGAACAGATTTTGGAATATGCAGGCACCCGCTATTCTTTTACCAAAAATGATGCAGCCGCTCTGCTTAAAGTAAGCCCGTCAACCGCTGCCAGGCTGATCAGGGGACTTATAAAAAGAGGTTTGCTGAAATGCCATGGAAAAGCAAGAAACACTTACTATACGCTTATAAAATAGAAACTGGTGCACAAAGAACATAACGCTCCGGTTAGGCATGGGACGGGTTCTAAATAAAACCCGTCCCAAATATTTCCTTATTCCATAATGCCGATTTGGTCTGGAACGATAAAATCAGCCTCCGTACAAGCCTGGATTTCTTCTACCGTGCATCCGCGGGCCAGTTCCCGCAGTATCAGCCCCTGAGGGCTTACCTCAAAGTAACATTTCTCCGTCACGATATCCGTCACGCACTTTGCGCCGGTCAGAGGCAGGGTGCATTTCTTTAGTATTTTAGGACTGCCGTTCTTTTCACAGTGCTCGGTAGCCACAATAATCTTTTTTACACCCGCGCACAAATCCATTGCTCCGCCCATGCCAGGCGCCAGCTTGCCGGGTATGGTCCAGTTTGCGATATTTCCTTCCTGGTCTGCCTGAAGTGTCCCCAGTACGGCCGCGTCGATATGTCCGCCCCGTATAAACGCAAACGACGTCGTATGGTCACACACGCTGCCCCCTTTTATCACGGAAGCCGGCTGGCCTCCGGCGTCAATTAAATCCGGGTCTGCGTCTTCCCATTTCGGAGTCGCGCCGCAGCCGACAATGCCTATCTCAGCCTCCAGCCAGAGCTCTACGCCTTTTGGCAGATAATTTACACACATCAGAGGAATTCCGATTCCAAGGTTTACAAAGTCACCATCCTTAAAAAACTTTGCACAGCGGGATGCTATCAGTGCACGTCCTGTCAGTTCTGCCATTCTTACCTGCCTCCTTCCGCTTTTGCTTTCGCACGCTGCCACATCGGACACAGAGGCTTCTTTTCTCCGATCCTGACATATACCATATCGATAACAGGCGCCGCAATATCCACTTCATCCGGCCCGATTTCTCCGGTCTGTACCAGCTCTTCCACCTCAGCAATTACAAAATCTGCCGCAAATGCCATATAGCTGTTCGTAGCCCTGCCAGTCAGCCTGAACTGGATATTTCCGGCTGTATCTGCCCTCCATGCCTTGATAAGCGCAATATCTGCACGCATCGGAAGCTCCAGAAGATATTCTCTGCCGTTAATCGTCAGCTTCTGCTTTCCTTTTTCTATATCCGTGCCGATTCCGGTCGGGGTCAGACAGCCTCCAAGCCCTGCGCCGCCGCAGCGGATACGTTCCGCAAAAGTACCCTGCGGTACAAATTCAACCTCAAGCTCGCCGGCAAACATCTGGTCACGCGCAGCCGGATTCAGTCCGATATGTGTCGTTGCAAGGCTCTTTACCCTGTGTTCGCATATCAGCCTGCCAAGCCCCTGATCTGGCATACCGCCGGAAACCGCAATTGCATGAATGTCCTTTATCCCTTTGTCCAGCATTCCGCTGATGATTTCTTCCGCCGTAAGCTCTCCGTGCCAGTCGCCAAACATAATCGTCTGTCCGTCCTGAAATTTATCAAGAACCTCGTCCATCGTTACAACTTTTGATTTCAATTCTCCCGCCGCCTTTCTCTATTTATACTGCACATATCTGAATCAGCCGGAAAGCTGCCGTATTATGCGCGTGTTCTGCCCTTCTCTGCAGGCGTCCCTGCACAAAAGCGCTGCCTGTAAATGATTATCTGCCCTGAAAAACCGGCCTGCGTTTTTCTACAAATGCTTTCACGCCTTCCTGGAAATCCATGGAGGAAGCGCATTCCCGCTGAGTCGCGGCCTCGCACTCGGCAAGAAAATCTTCATAATCTTTATAGCATGTCTCATACATCTGCTTTTTAATATTTTTATAGGAAACTAACGGCCCGCCAGCCAGTTTTGCCGCAAACTTCATAACTGTGTCATCCAGCTCTTCCTTCGGCACTGTCTGATAAACAAGCCCGGCCTCCTGCGCTTCCTGTGCCGACAGCGGTCTGCCAGTCGCACACAGCTGCATTGCCCGCTGCGTACCGATACTTTTTGCCAGCAGATACATGCCGCCTGTATCCGGAACCAGGCCCAGATTTACAAACGCCATAATAAATTTCGCATTTTCCGCACAGATAATAAAATCTGCCGATAAAGCAAGACTGAAACCAGCCCCTGCCGCTGCTCCGCTGACCGAAGCAATGACCATTTTGCCGAGTTTTTTCAGCCCGTCTGTCACCATTCCTACTTTCGCAATCAAATCATCCATGCTGATGTCGCCGCCATCCTGTATCAGCTTATAAAAATAACCGATATCCCCGCCGGCGGAAAATGCCTTTTCTACGCCTTTAATGACTATCACTTTCACATCCGGGTCCTTTTCACAGGCATCCAGTGCGTAAATTAATTCATCTGCCATCTGCGAATCAATTGCATTTAAATTTTTCATGTAATTCATGGCAATGATTCCGATTCCATTCTCTACGGTGTACACTATTTTTTTCAGCTCCATATCCCTTCTCCTTCCGTGATGTCTTATATATTTTAGTAATTATGCCTATAATCAAAATACGGATGCCATATTTTGATATTATATTTGCATAAAATATATCACAATTCATCATATATTTTGATTATAATGTATAAATATGGTTTTGTAAATAACTTTATTTGAAACTGTGTGATTTGCTGGCAAGCTGATAAAAAACTAACAATCCAGACATAAACAAAGCCAGCCGGAAACTAACCCTTCCAGCTGGCTCACTCTTCAAAACACAATTTTCAATTACAAATTTCCTCTTCTACTCCAGTTCCGACAGCACCCTTTGAATATGCATCGCCAGATACCCGATTTCCACCTCATCCACCGGACGTTTCAAATACCGCTCCATATGCCCGCAGACAATCCCTGACAATTTAAACGCATCTGGAAAATTCTCTGAAATATAATCATTCATATCCAGTTTCAGCTCCTCGCCCTTCAGCACGCGCGCCACCATATACCTTACATGGTTCATCAGCCTGTTATAAGAAAGCGACATCACATCAATCGTCCGCCCCGTTTTCTCCTCCACCAGCTGAATGCATTCCCGCACAGTTCCGGCAATCCGCATAGACAGCGCCACATTTTCATTTTCAATCGCCGAATGGATATGCAGCGCAATATACCCTATCTCGTGTTCATCAATATCCACTCCGAGTCTTTCTTTCAGAATCGGGCGGATACATTCTGCTGTATTATATTCCATATGGAACAGTGCCCGGATATCTCCGGTCAGCGGATTGCTGATTTGTTCGCCGCCCTGTATCCGCTTGACCGCAAAGGCGATATGGTCAGCCATTGGAAAGAGTATGCTCCAGTCAATCCGGCCAAAAACCCGTTCGCTTTCCTTCAATACCTGTTCCGCAATTTCCAAAAAAACCGGGTCGATTCCCTTTACCAGCTCCATAGCACTCCCACGCTCTGTATGCTCGTAGAGAGAATAAATCGTACTTCCCTGCGGCGCTTCTATCCTCTGACTGATTTTCTTGCCGAATCCGATTCCTTTTCCAATCAGCAGGTATTCCTGATTATCTGCGCCGATTGCTATCACGGTATTGTTATTCAACGCCTTCTTTACTCTGAACATACTCTTCTCCCCAAACGCCTTTCTATCCAGTGCTTCTGCTCCCAGTGCTTCTATTCCATAGTTCTGTCTTTACGCTTCGTATGTGTCAATTGCAAAAAGCTCTTCTCCCGCCTGAATGCTGCCGCTCTTTATCAGCCGGATTTTCTGGTTATCCGCAAGTTCCGTACAAAGCACCGGAGATGCCATAGACGGTGCATGTTCCTTTAAATATGCCAAATCCAGCTGCATCAGCAAGTCGCCTTTTTTCACCTTATCTCCGTCTTTTACAAATACTTCAAATCCCTGCCCGTTCAGCTTTACCGTATCAATTCCCATATGAAGCAGGAGTTCTGTGCCGGATGCGGTTGTAAATCCGATTGCATGCTTTGTATCAAACACAAAATTAACCTCTCCGTCTTCCGGAGCAAATACCTTTGGTTCTGACGGTGTTACCACTGCCCCGTCGCCCATCATCCGGCCCGCGAACGCTTCATCCGGCGCTTCGGATAAATCTGCTGCCGTACCGTTTACAGGACTTGCTATGATTTCTGATTTGATAACCTTTCCTTCTGCCTTTTTCTCTGTGCCCGGTGCAGCCGCCTGTGCAGGCTCATCCGCTGCTTTCGGTTCATACAGCTCATCCGGCGCGGTTTCCAGATAATCTTCCAGATTGGATTTGATTACCGTAACACGGGGACCGTAAATAACCTGTACCCCGTTTCCTTTATGAACGACTCCCGATGCTCCCGTAGATTTCAGCAGAGCGTCGTCTACCAGCTTCGAATCATGCACGGTACAGCGAAGCCTTGTCGCGCAGCAGTCTACATCTGATATGTTTTTCTTTCCGCCTAATCCGTGGCAGATTGCTTCTGAAAGGGCATCTTCCGCGGAAGCAGCGCCTCCCTGAGCCTGGCCGCCGTTTTTGCGGGCATCCACATCGCTTCTGCGGTACAGCTTCACCTCTTCGTTATCGTCGCGCCCCGGCGTCTTAAGGTCCATTTTCACAATTAAAAATGAAAACAGGAAATAATAAACTGCAAAATATGCAATACCTACTACGACAATCCATACCCAGCTCGTTTTGGCATTGCCCTGTAAAATTCCGAACAGGAACATGTCAATCAGTCCGCCTGAAAATGTCATGCCTACACCGACATTAAACACATGCATCAGCATATATGCAAGGCCTGCAAAAACACAGTGAATCGCATATAACAGCGGCGCTACAAACAGGAATGTAAATTCCAGCGGCTCTGTAATACCTGTCAGCATGGAAGTCAGCGCTGCGGAAAGCAAAAGTCCTGCAACCGCTTCTTTTTTCTCAGACTTGGATGTCTTATACATGGCAAGCGCCGCTCCTGGAAGACCGAATATCATCAGCGGGAATTTTCCGGCCATAAATCTTGTTGCCGATACCGCAAAATGTTCCACCGTCGGGTCTGCCAGCTGTGCAAAGAAAATATTCTGCGCGCCTTCAATCATGCGCCCGCCTACTTCCATCGTACCGCCCAGCGCTGTCTGCCAGAACGGAAGATAAAATACATGGTGCAGTCCGAACGGAATCAGTGCACGCTCCATCAGACCGTAAACCCATGTCCCCGCATAGCCGGACTCTAACACAACGCCGCCAACCGCATAAATTCCCTGCTGAATGACCGGCCAGATAAAAAACATTAAAATTCCGACTACCGTGTAAGTCAGCCCGCTTACAATCGGTACAAATCTTGTGCCTCCGAAAAAGGACAGCACCTGCGGCAGCTCAATCCGGTAAAACTTATTGTGGAGCGCCGCTACTCCAAGCCCTACAATAATACCGCCGAATACACCCATCTGCAATGATGTAATTCCGACTACAGACGTTGTCGCACCTTCCAGCATTGTTTCCGGGCCGCCGTTATTCGTAATCATGGCCCCTATGGAAGCATGCATAATGAAGAATGCAATGGCTGCGGACAGTGCCGCTACGTCTTTTTCTTTCTTCGCCATGCCGATTGCGACACCCATGGCAAAGATAATCGGCAGATTCCCGAAAACGATGTCTCCGGCTGCGCTCATAACCTGCAAAATGGCATTCAGCACCGTTCCCGGCCCCATAATTCCCATCAGCCCATAAGTGGTCAGCATGGTTTCGTTCGTAAACGAGCCTCCGACGCCCAGTAACAGGCCTGCTACTGGCAGAATTGCAATTGGCAGCATGAAGGAACGGCCTACACGCTGCAGTACCCCGAAAATTTTGTCTTTCATGACAATTCCTCCTTTTTCTAAGGGTATTTATGCACATAAAAAGGCATCAATATGCATAAACATCCCTTGATTTTATGCATAGTTAATGCCTGATAACCAGTAACACACTATAATCATCTAATAAAAAGTTATCATTTTTATACAAATTTGTCAAGAATTATTTCTGGTTTTTACGGAACGTCCAGCTTTCCAAAGGCGGTTACGAAAATTATTTGTTGTATTCCTCTGCCTGTTCTAGTATAATTGTGGAAGAAAATCCTATTAACATTTCTAAAACTCAGAAAGGCGGTGAATGTATGACTGGGAAAGAAATCGTTAACCTGATTCGGGTTTTAAGGGAGAAAGGTATGTCTGCTGAAGAAATTCTTGAAATTATCGAGAGAGTCGAAACGCATGCTCCTGCAGAAGACAGCGCACAGGTATAATATAAAAAACAAAACCAGTGTCACACAGGCTGGCACTGGTTCTGTTTTTATGTGTACAATAAATGCCGTTACTTTCTTTTTCTTATCTGCATTAACTTACATGATACTGACACCATTTGCAGGAATACCTTCAACGCTGTATCATGCGTCACATCTTTTGCAACAGCTGCCAGTGTACCAGTCATTACTCCATCGCCAGTTGTTACACCAGATAGAATAACAGCTTGGAAACGGACGCTTATTCAGTTCTACTCTTTGATTTCGTCAATTTCTGTAAGATTTACACCAGCAACATTTAAAATAGCTTTCAATGCAAGATATTTCTTTTTTAATTTAGCATACGTCTTATCAGCATTTTCTTCCTTAGCGATAAGCATATACTCCTGAATTTCTTTAAAATCATCAATAGCTGTTTTTGCAATTTCTAAATTCGCAGATGGCATTCACTCACCTCCCGTAAAAAATCAGATTATCATACTGAAATTAGTATAACACAGCAAAAACGTAAAGTCTGTTGGTTTTCTAACAGCTCAGCCATGCAGAGTCTGAGGCATTTATAGAAAAAGCTCATTGTTCTTTTTCACAGAACAGACCTTTTTCATTGCAAGCGCAGCGGCAGAAACCATTGCTCTATTCACTTTTCTTGCAGATTCAGGGCACCGTGCCACACACCGCATACATGAGATGCACTTCCCGGCATCCGCAGTTCTTATATGCTCTTTACTGACTGCCTGTACAGGACAGTCCTCTGCGCACAGCCCGCAGCCTGTACATGTTTTATCAGCCTTCGGAATCAGGCCCGCACCCCCTGCCTTTTTATACGGACGGTTTCCCGGAAGCTTAAGCCTGCCGGAATCTGCATTCTTATTTTGCAGTTTCTCCAGAATTCTTTTTGAAAAACCCTGTAATTCCTGAATATCCTGCGCATCCGGCCTTCCGGCGGCATATTGATGCATAATCGAATGTTCCGCCACTGCGGCAATCGCAGCCGTTACACGAAAGCCGCATTTTTCCGCGATATCCTGAAGCTCCAAAAGCGTATCCTCATAAGCCCGGTTTCCGTATACGCAGACAATGACACACCGCGCACTGCATCCGTGCAGCTGTGCGAGCCGCTTTGCAGCAGGTTCGGGAACACGGCCGCCATAAGAAGGAACTGCTATCAGCACAGCATCCTCTTCTTCAAACTCAATTTTTGAAAAATCCGCTCCAGCATCAGACAGGTCAATTCTGTCAGTGTGTTTCCCCCATACTTCCGTTACCGCATCCGCAGCCTTCTGCGTCCCTCCTGTGGGACTAAAAACAATCTGTATATATCTCATATCACTGTCATTACTGAAAACAGTAACTTTCTCCTTCCCTGATTCACTCAATTTGTTCCAATCAGCTTCTTTACATGCAAAAATCCGCTATTCCATTTTCTCCTGACACTCACTGCATTCCCTGTCATGAATAGAAATAATACCGCCGCACTTAGAACAGCTATATTTTTCTTTCTGCTGTTCCATGAAACAGTCCAGCCCATGTTCCTGAACAAAGCGGCTGTTTTCTATAAGGCTTGTCTGATACCGTTTGTGATAGCTCTTTTCCAGATTTTTAATCCGTCTGCATGGATATTCGGAACATTCAAAACAATAGGATATGTCTTTTTCTATGATACAGTTCCTGATTCTGCATTTACGGCAATGCTCAGGCTTTCCTATGTCACTGTTCATACAGCCGGCGCAGGGCTTTTTATGATAGCAGTGCTTATAACAGACCTTGCAGTTCATTCCGCAGGGAGCAAACATACCCGTATCAATTTTTTCTTTTGGCATCTGCATAGCTGCTAATCTCTTTCTGCAAATATACTCATTCGCTTTTCTCCATTACGGTAAATACTGGAAACTATCTGCTGTTTTTCTTCCCAGCCTTCCAGACTGCTGCCAGGATATCCTTCAGGACAAGCATAGAGTCCAGTTCCTGTCACTTCTGCATCTTTTCCAGTGCCTTTTTCCGATTCGGTTTTCTTTTAACAGCCAGCAGTTTCATGTAATCATCAAAATCAGCCGTATTGACCGGTTCAAACATCACCCATTTCCCGTCGCGATAAGTTTTTGCCTCATCATACTGCCTGCAAACATCACTGGAAAGAGTATCTCTAATAGCTTCAAATTTTGCCCTTTCATCTTTCCCAAAAATAATCATGAAACCAATGCAGCTGCTTTTTGCATATAAACTGCAGAGGGTTTTTCCACCCCTGCGGTACTTATACTCGTAAATCCAATTCCTGCCGCCAGTGTTCCACAGCTGTTCCATTTCGTATTTTTCATCAATAGACAGACATAACGCCTGCCAGACTTCATACAGGGATTGTCCGAGTAATTCAGTCATAACTGATTGAGACGGTATATTTTCAAGCATAATATCTCCTCCACAAATCCGATTTTTGCTCCTTAAATGTACAGGACATTCCGCAAAAAATTACTGCATCTGCACCAGACATAACTTTACACCCAGATAACCTTTCATACCAATACACGTTCAAGCACTCCCATGCTTTATCAAAGCGGCTGATTATCTTATCATCTGGAACATCATGTCCACCGGCCTCTGCCGTACCCTGACACAAAAATGTTTATCATCGGGTCTCCAATAAGGATATAGATTCAATTTTCTTTACTATTTAAACTCTGTCATATACTTCCGAAACCGCAGCGGAAGCATATTTCTCTGAAGCCCCGGATTTTTCCGCTCTGCAATCGCAATCGTCTGGCAAAAATGCCGGTAAAGCATCTGATAAGTCTCTTCCTCCCTGGAATATTCCTCCTGTTCCTGTGAAAACGGCAGCTCGCCCCGGACCAGATACCACTGTTTTCCCTTTGGATGCACTGCGTAATACTTCCTCTGTTCATCATAAATAGCAAAATCCTCATTCACAAGACGGTCAGCAAAATGAGGCGTCAGCATTGCCGTAATATCATTTTTCGGACAGTACCGTGCCAGCAGCACCCCGCCCTTTAGTTCCTGAAAACGCAGAAACCCAAGCAGATGATGAATTTCTATCCCCGTATTGCGGCTTAACTGAAATACTTTATTTATAAAACGATTGCTCAGATGCTCCATCAGCATGCCGCGGTACTGCCCGGATATTCCGGTCACAATTGTATGATATACTGCATCTGCCTTTTCTTCATCATAAGAAACCATAGCCTGGCAAAGCTGTGTATACGCTTCTTCTCCAAACCTCCTGTAAATGGTACGCAGTACCTTATCAGCTTTTTCCTCGTCTGCTTTTACTTCATGATATACCGCAAACAGGCGGTAATTTTCTGTCTCTGAAGTCTGAAGGCGGATTGTGTCATGATTTTTTCGCAGTTCATAAGCAGCGTATACCCCTGTTAAAATACCTTCAATCGAATCTTCGCATAGCAATACAATTTCTTCCATACAGCTTTTCCCCGTCGTTTTATCAGTCCCTTTCTGATTTTCTTATATAACTTATCAGCCCATCCCGCGCCAGTGCTCCATCCGGGCAGATGGATGGAACACTAACTGCTCGTATCAAACAAAGACAGCTGTTTATATGTCATGCCGTCTTTTGAAAACGGAAAATTCTCTTTCGCATCTACAATATTCCGCACAATATAATCTTCATCCAGCTTCGTCCGGTACATCATCCGCCCGCTGCAGGTAATAAAGTACAGCGCCCGTTTTAACACAACGCCGATTTTTTTTAAATCATCAAAATTCAGCGATGCGCTCTTCCTGGCCCCTACAATTCTGCAGGCGCTTTTCACACCGATTCCCGGCACGCGCAGCAGCGTTTTATAATCCGCACGGTTAATTTCCACAGGAAACTGTTCTAAATGCCGCACGGCCCAGTCACATTTAGGGTCCAGCAGTACATTAAAATGCGGACGCTGCTCACTTAAAAGCTCCGATGCGCCAAATCCATAATACCGCAGCAGAAAATCCGCCTGATACAGCCTGTGTTCTCTTAACAGCGGAGGCCCGCCCGGCAGAGCCGGAAGCATGGCATCATCATTCACCCGCACAAACGCTGAATAAAAAACACGCTTTAAGTCAAATTTCTGATAAAGACTCTCTGCTACCGACATAATCTGAAAATCGCTTTCCGGTGTCGCTCCGATAATCATCTGCGTAGACTGACCGGCCGGCACAAACCGCGGAGCATGACGGTACAGCGCCAGTTCATTTTGATTTTCCTTTCGGATATTCTGTATCATGCGCATCGGCGCCAGTATATTTTTCCGGTTTTTATTCGGCGCCAGTGCCCGCAGGCTTTCTGCAGTAGGCAGCTCCAGATTAACACTCATACGGTCCGCATACAGCCCCGCTTTCCATATCAGCTGCGGATCCGCACCCGGAATCGCCTTGACATGAATATACCCCTGGAAACGATATTCTGTGCGCAGCTTATAAACCGCCTGTGCAATCAGCTCCATTGTATAATCAGGGCTGAACAGAATCCCGGAACTCAAAAACAGGCCCTCGATATAGTTCCTTCGGTAAAACTGGATTGTCAGCTCACAAATTTCATCCGGCGTAAAAGATGCCCGGGGCACATCGTTTGAGCGGCGGTTTAAACAGTAGCGGCAGTCAAAAATGCATTCATTCGTAAACAGTATTTTGAGCAGAGATATACAGCGCCCGTCCGATGAAAAGCTGTGACAGATTCCAGCCAGCTTTGCATTCCCGATGCCTGTACCGTCGCCGCTGCGGTCTATACCGCTGGAAGTGCAGGCAACATCATATTTGGCGGCATCTGTCAGTATCTGCAGTTTTTGCATTAATGTCATCTGTGATGTCAGGCGCAGCTCCATAGTAAAATCCCCTTTTCTTTATCGAATGTTTGTTCTTATTATATACAGAACTCATGTTCTTGTCAAGGGGAATTTTCAATTATGATAAAATGATTTAGTTTTCACGTAACAGTTTAGGCAAGGGGGGGGTATGGCTGCGCGGACGCCGGGTGACGGGAAGATGCACCGGCTTCCTGTGACGGCTCCGGAATGTTAAGAATCCCTAAGCATTCTGCATTTACGCTGTGGCCCCGGACGGGACGCGGCACCTATTCGCCCTGGCCTACAGCCAGCAGCTACCGGTGCCGCTGCGGCTTCGCCGCCTGGTTATCGTGGCAGAAAGCTAAGGGATTACTATGAAACCGAACCCCCGGCTCGCG
>CANDJC010000007.1 GCA_947384955.1 uncultured Eubacterium sp.
TGCCGCTTCGGCTTCGCCGCCTGGTTATCGGGCAGAATGCTAAGGGATTCTAAACATTCTTCCGATGCCGCAGAAAGACCGGACAAATCCCCTCTCCCGGCTGTTTTTTGGGAAATGTTACGTGATACATTTCGGTTAGAACTATGGATAGTTTTGATTGTAAGTTTACAGCTTTCCAGATTCCAGCATATTTTTATATAAATCAAGACTGTAAATTGTATTAAGTCATATCAGTATAATCTATATATAGTATCGACTCAAAAACTTGTAAACCAGCGTAATTATACTAAAAAAAACAATAACCATAAAGACAAAATTTCAGCACCGCATTGCTTTTCAAGTAAAACCTGTGAAAAACAGCCGGGTGACGGGAAGATGCCCTGGATTCCTGTGCCATTGGAGGAACGTTTAGAATCCCTTAGCATTCTGCTCAAAAACCAGGCGGCGAAGCCGAAGCGGCACCTTTAGCTGCTGGCTGCAGGCCAGGGCGAACTAGGTGCCGCGACCGTCCGGGGCCACAGCGTAAATGCAGAATGCTTAGGGATTCTTAACGTTCCGGAGCCGGCACAGGAATCCAGGGCATCTTCCCGTCACCCGGCGTCCGCGAAGCCAAACCCCCCCCCTTTTTCTATTTTACCCCAAACTGATAACTCGTCTTAGTCTTATAAACTTCCCCCGCCTTCAAAAACGGAGCCTCAAAGTTCGGGTCATTTACAGAATTCGGGAAATACTGCGTTTCCAGACAGAACCCATGCCGCTTGTCGTAAACAGCCCCCTGTTTTCCATCCTGTTTTGTAACAAAATTGCCGGAATAAAACTGGATACCAGGCAAATCAGTGTAAGTTTTCATTACAATCCCTGTTTCCGGCGAATATGCTTCCGCTGCCAGCTCGAATGCTCCCTTTTCGCTCTTATCCAGCACAAAATTATGGTCAAAGCCGCCGCCGTAATGAACCTGGGTATCGTTCGCATCCATATCCCTTCCGATTGGTTTTGCTGTCGTAAAGTCCATCGGTGTTCCGGCTACTGCGGCGATTTCTCCTGTCGGGATTGCTTTTGCATCGATAACCGGCGTAAAATGCGATGCCCGCAGCATCAGCTCCTGGCCTAAAACATCGCCGGACGCGTGGCCTGACAGATTGAAATATGCATGGTTGGTGAAATTTGCCACCGTATCTTTATCGGATACTGCCTCGTAAGCAAGCTCTACGGCATGAGCGTCTGTCAGCGTATATGTAATCTGCGCCTTCATAGTTCCCGGAAAGCCCTGCTCGCCGTCGGCGCTTGTACAGGTAAAGGTAATGGAGTTTTCTGTATGTTCTTTTACATCCCATACCTTTGCATCCATTCCATTGTTACCGGAATGCAGATTGTTTTCATTGTCATTCTGATCCAGCTGGTAAACTGTGCCGTCAATGGTAACCTTCGCATCTGCGATACGGTTTCCGTTTCTGCCAATCACTGCGCCGAAATAACAGGTATTGTTTTCATAGCCCGTTACATTGTCATAGCCAAGCAGCACATCCTGCATGGTCCCGTTTTTATCCGGCACAATAATGGAAACTAATGCTGCGCCGTAATCGGTAACGCGCACCTTATCTCCGCTCTTATTTTCGATTTCATAGACAGACACTGCTTCTCCATGCCTGCCTGTTCCAAATGATTCCTTATTCATAAATCTTATTCCTTTCTTTCCTGGTACACCTTAAAATAAACAGCTGGTTACATTGCTTCGGATAAATCTTCGAGCGTGCAGAGCTTTTTCATTCTGCGCATATTAATTCTGCCCATAGTACGCATTTGCACCGTGCTTGCGGTAAAAATGCTTATCCTTGATGCTGTCAGGAGCCGGTTCTGCTTTCGGGTTAATCAGCTCTGTATTCAGCGCCATTTTGGCAACCTCCTCTAGTACGACTGCATTATATACTGCCTGGTCAGCATCTTTGCCCCAGGTAAACGGCCCGTGGTTCTTGCACAGGATTCCCGGCGTGTACATTGGATTGATTCCGTTTTCTTCTAATGTTTCTATAATGACAAGCCCTGTATTTTTCTCATATTCCCCGTTGATTTCATCCGGTGTCAGGCTTCTTGCACACGGAATTGAGCCCAGAAAATAATCTGCGTGCGTTGTCCCGTATAACGGAATGCTTCTGCCGGCCTGTGCCCAGGATGTGGCTGTCGTGGAGTGCGTATGTACGACGCCGCCGATTTCCGGGTATTTTTTATACAGCTCTGCATGCGTTGCGGTATCGGAGGACGGCTTATATTTTCCTTCGATTTTGTTCATGTCCAGGTCCATGACGACCATATCATCCGGTGTCAGCTCGTCATATTCCACGCCGCTTGGCTTAATGACAAAATAACCGGTTTCACGGTCAATTCCGCTGACATTGCCCCATGTATAAGTAACCAGGCCGCGTTTTGGAAGTTCCATATTTGCTTCATATACCTGTTTTTTTAATTCTTCGAGCATAACTGTTATTCTCCTTTTTAATGCTAATGCTTCAGCTTTCAGACTGCATGTCAGATGCAATTCTTCTGTCAAAATCAGGCAGCAGGAAACCCTGCTGCCTGATTTGTGTATCTGGCTCACGCATAACTCTTCTGCCAGGCTTCTGTATTCAGTCAGGCATCATTCTGCCGGCTGTTTCAAACAAAGTTTTATTGAAAAGCTTTCACTTTCTTATAAATGCCTTCTGCATCAAGTCCGTATTTTTCAAGCAGCTGCACTGCCGGGCCGGACTCGCCGAATACGTCTTCCATGCCTATGCGCAGCATCTTTGTCGGGCATTTTTCGCTGAGCACCTCAGCAACTGCGCCGCCAAGTCCGCCGATTACGGAATGCTCTTCGACTGTCACGATTTTTCCGGTTTCCTGTGCTGCTTTTACAATTAAATCCGCATCAATCGGTTTAATCGTATGGATGTTAATCACTCTGGCGTCAATGCCGTCTGCCGCGAGCTTTTCTGCCGCTTCTAACGCGCCGGACACGCACAGGCCGGTAGCGATAATTGCAAGGTCTTTGCCGTCTCTTAATGTAACGCCTTTGCCGATTTCAAATTTGTAATCCGCACGGTCATTGATAACCGGAACTGCAAGACGTCCGAATCTTAAGTAAACCGGGCCTTCATAAGCATATGCCGCTCTGACTGCTGCCTTTGCTTCCACATCATCCGAAGGATTGATAATGGTCATGCCTGGAATCACGCGCATCAGGGCGATATCTTCGTTGCACTGGTGGCTGGCACCGTCTTCGCCTACGGAAATACCGGCATGTGTTGCGCCGATTTTTACATTCAGATGCGGATATCCGATGGAATTACGTACCTGTTCGAACGCACGTCCTGCCGCAAACATGGCAAATGTGCTTACAAACGGTACTTTTCCTGTGGAAGCGATGCCTGCCGCAATGCCCATCATATTCGATTCCGCAATGCCGCAGTCAATATGTCTGTCAGGAAAAGCTTTTTGAAATACGCCTGTCTTCGTCGCTGCAGCCAGGTCTGCGTCTAAAACTACAAGGTTGTCTGCTTCTTTGCCAAGTTCCGCCAAAGCATTGCCGTAGCTGTCTCTGGTTGCAATCTTCTTTACTTCTGACATAATGCTTCACCTGCTTTCTTAAGTTCTTCCATTGCAATTGCATATTCTTCATCGTTCGGGGCTTTGCCATGCCATCCGGCCTGGTTTTCCATATACGAAACGCCCTTGCCCTTTACGGTTTTCATTACAATTGCAGTCGGCTGGCCTTTTGTCGCCTTTGCTTCTTCAAAAGCAGCACGAATCTGCGCCATGTCATTCCCGTCTGCTACATTAATCACATGGAAATTAAAAGCTTCAAATTTCTTATCGATTGGATAAGGCGAGCAGACTTTATCTACCGCTCCGTCAATCTGCAGGCCGTTATTATCTACGATAACACACAGATTGTCCAGCTTCCGGTGTCCGGCAAACATCGATGCCTCCCAGACCTGTCCTTCCTGAATCTCGCCGTCTCCGAGAAGCGTATAAACCCGGTAGCTTTCATTGCTTAATTTTGCCGAAAGCGCCATGCCCACAGCTACGGAAATCCCCTGTCCCAGCGAACCGGAAGCAGCGTCAATCCCCGGTGTATGCTGTACACACGGATGCCCCTGCAGATGAGAGCCCAGATGACGCAGTCCTTTTAAATCTTCCACCGGAAAATAACCTCTGTTTGCCAGCACTGAATATAAGCCAGGCGCCGTATGTCCCTTCGACAGTACAAAGCGGTCACGGTCTGCCTTCTTTGGCTCCTTCGGGTCTATATTCATTTCTTCAAAATAAAGATATGTAAAAACCTCAGCAGATGATAAAGAGCCGCCCGGATGTCCGGCCTTTGCCGAATGAACGCCCGTTACGATTCCTTTTCGTACTTCCACTGCTATTTTCTGTAATTCTAAATCAGTCATATTACTATCCTTTCCCAGATGATGCAGTCAATTGTGCATATTTTTACTGTGCGCTGTCCTGTACAAATTTTGCAATGCCGGCATCTGTTAACGGATGTTTGGTCATAGATTCAATGACACCGTAAGGAACGGTAGCGATATCTGCTCCTGCCAGGGCACAGTCAATAATATGAATCGGATTGCGGATAGATGCTGCGATAATCTCTGTCTCGATATCATGAATCGCGAAAATCTCTGCGATTGTTTTAATCAGGTCTACGCCCGGCACAGAAATATCATCCAGACGTCCCAGGAACGGAGATACGTATGTAGCGCCTGCCCTTGCTGCCAGCAGTGCCTGGTTTGCATTGAAAATCAGTGTCACATTTGTCTTGATTCCTTCTTTGGAAAGCTGTTTGACTGCCTTTAAGCCTTCGACTGTCATAGGAATCTTTACTACCATATTCGGATGGATTTTAGCGATTTCACGGCCTTCTGCAATCATGCCTTCTGCGTCCTGTGTCGTAGCCTTTACTTCTCCGCTGATTGGTCCGTCTACGATATCGGTAATCTCTTTGATAACTTCTGCAAAATCCCGGCCTGACTTTGCAATCAGGGACGGATTTGTCGTTACGCCGCAGATAACCCCCATGTCATTTGCCTTTTTGATTTCTTCAACAATCGCTGTGTCCACAAAAAATTTCATAATTCTTCTTCTCCTTCTCTTTTACCGGGTCATACCCATTTATTAGCTATTATAGCAAACCATTCTTGCTGTGACAACCTTCATTTTTTGCTGATTTTATCTTCTTATCTGCAAAATCGCCATTTGCAGTGATTCCCGTCATTTCTATTTGCCGTATACCACATTTCCCAGCATCAAATCTCTCTTTAAGCCAGGAATTGTCGTTCCGTCTGTAATATATACCGGCTCAATGCCCATCATAGATGCCCAGTCGCCAATCTGCTCCGAAGTCAGGTCATAAGTAAATGCTGTATGATGCGCGCCTCCCGCCAGAATCCATGCTTCCAGCCCGGTATAGAAATCCGGCTTCGGTACCCAGAAATTAGAGCCTACCGGAAGATTCGGCATTGGCTTTTCTGTCTTTTTGCAGGTAACATCATTAATCAGCAGACGGAATCTGTCTCCCAGGTCAATTAAAGATGCCGCCACACCAGGGCCTTCCTTAGATGTAAATACAAGCCTTGCCGGGTCTTCCCTGTCGCCCATCGATAACGGCTGGCATTTAATGCTGACCGGGCCGTCTGCAATCGAAGGGCATACCTCCAGCATGTGGGACTGCAGAATGCCTTCTTTGCCAGGTACCAGATTATACGTATAATCCTCCATCATAGAAGTACCCTTTGCATCCTTCATGCCGGCCGTCATAATTTTCATAATGCGGACCATCGCAGCCACCTTCCAGTCGCCTTCTGCACCGAATCCGTATCCTTTCTGCATCAGCCTTTGGATTGCAAGGCCAGGCAGCTGTTTTAAAGAACCAAGGTCGCCGAAATGCGTCACAATTGCCTGATAATTCTTTTCTTCTAAGAACCGTTCAAACCCGATTTCAATCTGCGCCTGAACAGCCACATGTTTTTTGAACTCTTCCGGGTCCCTGCCTTCTAACAGAATTTCATATGTATCATAATACTCATCCACAAGCGCATTCGTATCTGACTCGGATACTGCTGCCACCGATTCTGCGATTTCATTCACTGGATAAGCATCCACTTCCCAGCCGAACTTCAGCTGTGCTTCTACCTTATCGCCTTCGGTAACTGCAACATTGCGCATATTGTCTGCCACACGCATCACACGCACATGGCTGCTTTCGATAACACCAAGCGCCACGCGCATCCAGGAAGCAAGCCTTTTTATCACATTTTCATCTTTCCAGAAGCCCGCAATGACCTTGCGCTCAATCCCCATGCGGGTTACCATATGGCCGTACTCTCTGTCGCCGTGCGCTGCCTGATTCTCATTCATAAAATCCATATCAATCGTATCATACGGAATTTCCTGATTATACTGCGTATGCAGATGGCACAGCGGTTTCCTTAATTCTTTCAATCCCAGAATCCAGGACTTTGCAGGAGAGAATGTGTGCATCCATGTGATTACGCCTGCGCATTCATCATCCGTATTCGCCTCGTTAAAGGTCTTTCTGATTAATTCATTGGTGATTAATGTCGGTTTCCATACTACTTCGAATGGCAGAATACCAGACTTATTTAAATACTCTGCAATTTCTTTGGAATGAGCCGCTACGTGGCTTAAGCACTCATCTCCGTATAAGTCCTGCGAACCTGTACAAAACCAAAACTTATAATTTCTTGTCTGCATTGCAACATCCTCCTATTATTTATAAAATTAAAGTGCTGAACCGGGATATCCAGAATCTGGATGCTGTCCCTTATTTTGCAGCAGTTTAAAAAACAGACTGCCGTTTTGAGTTACTATATATAATTTACCACTAAATGGTATTGATTGACAAGTTATATTTTTTAAAATATACAAAAATATTTTATATTTATCTAAAATTATGCTCTGTTAAACGAATTTTTGAAAACAGAATATAGAAATTTATGCACATTTATGACAAAACGGATGCTTTTGGGAGATTGGGGACTTTTGAATGGGACGCCGGAGGGAGGAGCGGGTTCCTTTTGGATGTTCCGCTTACGAAAAGCAGGAAGTTCTAAACTTTCTGCACCAAGGTTTCGGCAGCGGACGGACCGGCGCCTGATGCCCTGGCGTTACTGGCGGTTATACGTATTGGCACTGGCAGGCGCCTTTTGGGGACTTCAAAGTTTAATCGGACGGTAAGCAGTGTGTCCCCAAATCCTGTGTATTGAGCAGAAAGTTAAGAACTTCCAGCTTTTCTCCAGAGTCACATCCAAAAGGAACCCGCTCCTCCCTCCGGCTGTTCTTGGCTGAATTTACGCTACAGAACCAGCTGTACATTATCGGCTATCCTTTCAGCAGTCAAAAGCTGACACATTCGTTTATATCAGCTGATTCTAATTATTATTTATAGAAAGTAAAATTTCTGCTTAACCTAAACTCTCAGTTTCGGCTGAACGATAAACAGCTGGATGGAGAAATTTTTTCCTTCTGATGTGACTCTGGAAAAAAGCAGGAAGTTCTTAGTTTTCTGCTCAATACACAGGATTTGGGGACACACTGCTTACCGTCCAATTAAACTTCGAAGTCCCCAAAAGGCGCCTGCCAGTGCCAATGCGTATAACCGCCAGTAACGCCAGGGCATCAGGCGCCGGTCCGTCCGCAGCCACAGCCCCGGCGCAGAAAACTTAGAACTTCCTGCTTTTTGGAAGCGGAACATCAGAAGGAAAAAATTTCTCCATCCAGCGTCCCTCCCTCCCCCCCACTTCCACCCATCCCCCCTCAGACTCACAATTTCCTCACTACGCCTTAACCGCCCCATTCGTCAGTCCGCTGACAATATATTTCTGCATAAAGATAAATATCAGCACAACCGGCATAATCGCAATAATCCCGAACGCCATCGTCGCATTCCACAAGGTCTGATACTGCTGCACATAATTATAAATACTAGACGTAATCGGCCGCTTATTCGGGTCTGTAATAAACGTAATCCCGTAAATCAAATCGCCCCATGCATACACAAAGGAGAACACTGCCGCTACCACGATTCCCGGCTTTGCAATCGGAAGCATGACTTTTGTAAAAGAAGTAATACTATTGCAGCCGTCTATCTTTGCCGCCTCATCAAGCTCCTTAGGAATCGAAAGGAAATACGTTCTCAGTATAATAATGCTGAACGGAATTCCAAGCGTTGCATCTGCCAGTATCGGAGCCAGATAAGAATTTAAAAGGCCCATTCCCGAAAACATGATATACAGTGAAGTAAGAATCAGCGTGGAAGGAAGCATCTGTGTCATAAGGAAGTACAGAATCAGTACCTTTCTTCCGCTGAATTTAAATCTTGCAAGTCCGTAAGCCGCCGGAATTGACAGTACGGTTGAGATAACAGTCGCCCCGCAGCCGATAATCAGGCTGTTCTTAAATCCGCGCAGTGTATCGCTCGAAGCGGAGAGCTGGTCTGCAAATGCTTCAAATGTCAGATTTTTCGGCCACAGCGGCGTCGGTATCTGGAAAATCTCGACCTGTGTTTTTAATGCTGTGACAGCCATCCAGTAAAGCGGAAAAATAAAGATGATAAATACAATCAGTCCTATCACAAAAAATTTCCAGTTTCCCTTGTCTTTTTTCATCACGCTACATCACCTCTTCTTCATCATTAATCAGTTTAATATAGAAAATACCGACTGCAAACAGGATTAAAAACAGGATATTTGCTGCCGCCGCGCCGCTGCTGAACTGGAACTGTTCGAAGGACAGCTTGTATGCATAGGTGGATACCAGCTCTGTCGCATTAATCGGCCCGCCCTTTGTCATTACCCATACAAGGTCAAATACTTTGAATGTATATACAAATCCAAGTGTCAGTACAGACATAATAGCCGGACGTAT
Organism: uncultured Eubacterium sp.; assembly: GCA_947384955.1. Taxonomy (GTDB): domain Bacteria; phylum Bacillota; class Clostridia; order Lachnospirales; family Lachnospiraceae; genus Eubacterium_J. The sequence continues at coordinate 8,926 of CANDJC010000007.1, forward strand.
CATAGGAATTGTAATCAGAAACAGTGTCTGAAATTTATTTGCCCCGTCCAGATTAGAGCTTTCGTAAATATCTTCCGGTATCGTTGTAAGGCCTGTAATCAGGAGCATCATGTTAAACGGAATTCCAATCCATATATTTGCGGCCACAATCGCCGCCATTGCAAGCTTCGGCTCTAACAGCCACTCAAGAGGCGCATTTATCAGATGCAGGGACATAAACAGCTGATTGATAATTCCGCCCTTGCTGGCAAACATAAATTTAAACAGCAGGCCTGCAACCGTAACAGGCAGCAGCCAGGAAATCATCGTAACGCCGCGGAAGAATGAGCTTCCTTTGAATTTTTTATTGAAAAGGAGCGCCAGTCCGAAACCGATAAAGAACTGGAAAAATATCGATACCACGGTAAATATCAGCGTATTTATAATTGCAGAAGGCAGAATAGCTCCCTCGCCCGCAAACAAATCTGCATAATTTTTAAATCCGACAAATGACTGCTTCGTTTTATCTGCAAATGTATACACATCTACATTTTTAAAACTTAAAATGAAGTTCTGTATCATCGGATAGCCGACAAATATCAGCATGTAGACAGCCGCCGGAAGCGCAAACAGAAATCCCGGTTTTATTTTTATATGTCTTTTATTCATCTCTTTCCTTCCTTTCTGAAATTAAATTTCCAGCAATTAATTTCCGCAGATTTTCTGCTTTTTCATGGTTTGCCCCTTATATGTTCCTTATTTTTCAGATTCTTTCACCTTATCGACTGCCGCCTGTGTATCTTCTGCCGCCTTCTCCGGTGTCTTTGCGGAAGTCATGACTTCCTGGAATCCGGTCTGGATAGCATCGGAATATGCCGGCCAGGAAGCGCTCGGTCCTCTTGGAATGGATGTATCAAGCTGTTTGATAAATGCTTTCTGAATCGGGTCGTCTGTCCAGTAGGAATCCTGTGCGGCTTCCGTCTTCGGAGGGAAGGAACCATACTGTACCATGCATTCAATCATAACATCTGTCTGGTCGTAATATTCCATAAATGCAATGGCGCCGTCCATGTTATCCTGTTTTACCGCACCCATATTCTCGCCGCCGAGAATGGATGTCGCCTGCCCGGAGTCCGCATCCTTCTTTGGAAGAACGGTTACGCCGTAATTAAGGTCTGGAGCCTGCTTTTCGATTCCCGGAATCTGCCACGGCCCGTTCTGCTGCATTGCCAGGTTGCCGGCTACAAAGTTATTGTTCGCATCTGACTGTGTCCAGTTTACGCAGTCCTTAGACCAGCATCCTTCTGATACCATTTCCTGCATCAGATTGTAAGCGTCAATGCCGTCTGCAATATTCTGATAATCCCCGCCTGCCGTATATAACCACTGCAGACACTGGAATGTGCCTTCGTCTGTTCCTGTAGCTGCATTGCCAAATCCTGTCACACCGTCTTTCGTCAGCGCTTTTGCCATTTCATGAAAATCATCCCAGGTCGTATTTTCATCCGGATATTCCATGCCTGCCGCATCGAAAATATCTTTGTTGTAAAACAGCGCGGTACAGTTGGTCGCGAACGGGATTCCGTAATGCCTGCCGTCTGCCATGGTCGAAGACATCGGCCCTTCCATGTATTCATCCCATTTAATATCTGCATCTGACACGTCGCCAAACAAATCCATTTCTATAAAGGAAGCCATGCCGCAGCCGTCTAAAATGACAATGTCCGGAAGCTCGCCCGAAGCCATGCCGAGCGTCAGCTGCTTTTCATAATCTGCAAACGGCACATAGACATGAGACGCTTCGTATTTATCCTGTGAGCTGTTAAACCCGTCAATCATGCTCTGCATCATATTCTTCTGGGCATCTGTCTCAAAATAATCCCAGATTACAACCGATTCTTTCCCCTGGTCCGAATCTTTCCCCTCATCAGACTCGCCGCCCTGGTCTGTTTTTGCTCCTTCGGATGCGGATGACCCATTGGAATCATTTCCGCCGCCGGAACCGCATCCTGCAAGGAGTCCTGCTGTCATTGCCAGGCTTAATAATGTAACCGCAATTTTTCTTTTCATAATTTTCCCGCCTTTCTCAAAGCTCTCTGCTTTTGCTTTATTTGTTGTATTTAGTATAAAAAATTCTATCCTGTGCTGATACTCTAAAAAATTAAACAGGGTGGAAATTCTTCAACTGAATTTTTCCACCCTGTTCTTTGTCCGTATTTGATTTATATCCTGCCTGACTGTATATCTAAGTTTCTCTGCATTTCACCGGCTGCTCCCCTGCATGTTCTTTTTCAGCGCGCGAATTTCCCTGCACACCTCTTTTGGTGTACTCTCTCCCGTAATCACACGGTACTGCCCGTCTGCGAGCTTTGCAGACAGCTCCGCCCAGTTATCACACTCTGTCCTGGATATGCAGTCTTCCATCTGTGAGAGAACCACGCGGTATTCCGGGTTCACCTTCAGGGAAAGTTCTGCCACATCCCGTCTCGGCGGAAGGGAATTAGCCATCAGGTTTGCATTCAGCATCGGAGAGAGCTGGCTGTAATATTTAAAAAAAGCGATGCTTCCCTCTACATTTTTGCCTTTGATTACCGCAATATCCTCTCCCCCAAGCAGCCCTACACGCTCCTCCCCGGCCGGAAATGCAGCGATGCCGTAATGGATTCCCGATGCATCCAGCGCCGGAAACACCCACGGCCCGTTTTCCATCATGGCACATTTTCCGTCTATAAATATCCTTGCCACATCGTTCTGTGACCAGTTCACACAGTCGCGCGGCATCCAGCCATGCTCTGCCATATCCCGGATAAACTGAAATGCCCGGAGCGTCCCCGCTCCGCCGGCGTTTTCCAGACTGTCCCCTGCTGACAGCATAAAAGCTCCAAACTGAAATGCTCCCTGCTCTCCGCTTACTGCCGACATGGCAAATCCATATCTGCCGGGAACCGAAAGCTTCGCTGCCGCTTCCTTCAGCTCCTCCCATGTCTGAGGCACCTGTATGCCTTCTTTTTTTAGTATGTCCTGATTATAAATCAGCACCACATTGTTGCAGCAGAACGGAAGCCCGTAATATCTGCCTTCGGATTTCACTGATTTTACCGCACTTGGAAAATATTCATCCAGCTTTTCCAGCTTCTTTACCTCTTCTGTAATATCTTCCAGCTTATCCATCTTAATATAAGACGGCATATCCGGGTTATCCAGAATCACCATATCAGGAAGCTGATTCTGTGTAATCGCAATCGCCAGCCTTTTATTAAATTCCGTCACCGGGCCGTGATATTCCCATGTCAGATGATAGTCCTCCTGCGAGCCGTTAAAACCGTTTACAAGCTCATCCATCGAGGCCTTCTGCATTTTCGTTTCGTAATATGTCCATAAAACAATTTCTTCTCTTTCTTCCTTCCAGTCTGTTTTTCTGTCATCCTCCTCCTGCACCCTCGCACATCCGCAGAATGCAGCTATACATAGAAACATAACAGGCAGCAGTATATTTCTGATAAAGCGCTTCGTCCAGGCCATATCCAAAAAATCATTTTTCCGCAGCAGCATCTTTCAAATCTCCTCCTTTCCAAACGCTGTCTTTCCTTCATATTCTCTTTTCTCAATGCCCTCCTTCTTTCATGCCCTCTTTCCTCAGTGCCGTCCTTCCTTCATGCTGCCTTTCTCAGTGCTGTCCTTCTTTCACGCTCTCTTGCCTCAGTGCCGCCCTTCCAGCTCCTCATCCGCCGTCACTGCCGTGCTATTTCATCTGGCGGTACTCTCCCGGCGACACCCCGACGACTTCTTTAAACACACGCTGAAAATATTTCGGGTCACTGTAGCCGACTGCATCTGCAATCTCATATACTTTCCGGTCTGTGCCTTTCAGCATCCGCTTTGCATGGCTGATACGGAACTGTTTTAAAAATACAGAAAAATTGATGCCCATCTCCCTGTTAAACAATGTGCTCAGATACTCCGGCGTAATTTCTAAAGCCGCCGCTGCCTCTTCCTGGGTAAGCCCTTCCTGATAATGCTCCCGGATATAATTAATGGCCTTTTTAATCACATAATTGCTGATATCCTCGCGTTTTGCCTTCGTCCCGTTAATCGCTTCTAACACATCCGCACAGGCGCTCTCCAGTTCATGCCATGTAACCGCGCGTTCCAGATTGCGCAGCAGATTTTTGCTTTTCAGGTGCTGGTATCTGGCGCGGTCTATTTCCTGAATCGTATCGCTAATCAGATAATAACCCTTGATAAAGGCCTTGCGAATCTCCCCGGTCTCAAAATGCCCTCCGGCCATATACGCAAGAAACTTTTCCACTGCCTTTTTAAGCTGCGGCATATCATCCCTGCAGACGGCATTTTGTATCTGATTATAAATCGAAACCGGAGCTGTAAACGGCTGCGGACAGTATGCCTGAACCTGTGCGGCATCCAGCCATCCGTCCGGCTCTAACACCAGCGCATAGTCAAGCAGGGCATCCAGCTCCTTTGCTTTGCTGTGAATCTGTTCCGGGCGTTCAAACTGCTTTTTTGTCCACACCGCTTTCTGCGCCCTTCCCTGGTATTTTAAAATCAGCCTGTTATAAAACGATTTTTCCAGTGCCTGAATGTTTCCTGTACCTTTCTCACAGCATCCCAGCAGATAACCCTTTTGAAAATTTTCCATGTAAACGTAATAAATTTTCAGTTCTTCGTACTTTTCTTTCAGTTCTTCCACAGCATGTTCAAGCTCGTCCCTGTAGGAAGAATCCGCAGAGCCGATATAGCCGGCAAATAATGCATATTCTCCCTCAGCTGGAAATCCGCAGATATCTTTGAGAATGCCGCAGTTTTTATTCACATCCTCTTCTTTCCCCGTCATCAGGTTCCTAAGATGCATGCCGGGCGTTCCGTTTGTCATCTGCTCCCTGTGAATCTTTTGTTCTACCTTGTCCAGCATTTTTTTAATATCATCAATATCCAGCGGTTTGAGCAGATAGTCGTCCACGCCGTACTGTATCGCTTTCCTGGCATACTCAAATTCAGAATACCCGCTGAGAATCACGGCATGGAGCGGAACTCTGCGTTTATAAAGGTTCTCTATCATCAAAAGACCGTCCATCTTCGGCATTCTCACATCTGTAATAACCAGGTCCGGCTTGAATCTTACTATCATCTCCAGTCCTTCCTCTCCGTTTACGGCCTTTCCCTGAACGATATGCTCTGTCTGCGACTCAATCATTTTTGCGATGCCTTCCCGAATCTTAACCTCATCTTCCACAATCACAATTCTCATCTGACAGCCTCTCCTTTCCCGCTGGCCGGGATTTTTAATGTAATGACCGTACCGACCTGCGCAATGCTGCTTACATTCCACGAAGCACTGTTTCCGTAATACATGCGCATTCTGGAAAATGCATTCTGCAGTCCGATTCCAGTCTGAGCATCTTTTGATACAATGTCCGGATGATTGCATTTTTCAACAATTTCATGAGGAATTCCCTTCCCGTTATCCTCAATGATGATATCCAGCTTATTTTCATCCTCCGAAAACATGACATCCACACGCAGCATTCCTCCATACTCAATTTCCCGGAATCCATGAATAATTGCGTTTTCCACAAAAGGCTGCAGCAGGAGCTTATACAGCCGTATCTCTTCCGTCTCCGGCTGTATATGAATTTCGCAGTCAAACGCATCGTTAAAGCGCATGCGCTGAAGGCTCACATATTTCTCCAGCCAGTCAGCCATTTCACCCACCGTCGCCATTTTATTGCTTTTATCAACACTGTAACGCAGAATCACGCCCAGGTTTCTCACCATCCGGCTGATTTCATATTCTTCCTTTTCGATTGCCATCCAGTTAATGGAATCCAGGGTATTATACAGAAAATGCGGATTAATCTGAGCTTCCAGCGCGCGAATCTCTGCCTCCTTCTGCTTTTCAGTCACAGCTTTTACTTCTTCAATCAGGCCTTGCACTTTTCCCGTCATCGTATTAAAATTGTCCGCAATCTGTCCCATTTCATCCCTGCTTTCCACATACACCTGCACATTCAGATTCCCCTGCTGTACTTCCATAATTCCTGCTACGATATTCCGGGTAGAGCTTTCTATCAGCCTGACCGTATAGCGAATCAGATATACGGATATCAAAAGCAGTAACAGGCCTATCGCAATGGTCAGATACTGAATGCTTCTGACATCCCATAACATATAATCTTCGTCATAAGCATTGTAAAAATACCATCCAAGATTCTCATTTTCGTACCTGTGAACCGCAATCGTCTTCCCAGCCAGCACTCCTGTCCTTTCCACAAATTCTTTTACAGACCGCCCTTTAGACAGTGTAATCCCGGAATAAAAGGAGTCCGGGTAAGACAGAACACTGCCTTCTTTATCGGTAATAAAATTAATGGCATAAGAGCCGCCGTTTTCTTCGGACACACTGCATACAGCATTCAGCACTGACTCGTTAACACTCATAATCACAGTGCCGATTGTTCCTCTCTGTACATCTGTAAAGTCGTACATCTGCTTGGAAATATGAAAAACCCGCTGTTCCTCCCCTTCCCGCACAATCCGTTCTGTCGGAGAAACGCTCATGCTGGCAGAAGTCTCCTGCGCCAGCCTGTATGGCAGCGTGCTTTTCTTATCCTGATATCCCTCCCACAGATTATCTACCGCGGAAGCCATTCCAAAATCATAAGTAATGTCCTGCCCGTCTTCTAAAACGATGCTGATGCACTCTATCCCGCTGGCTGACAGCCCATACTGCTGTATCTTTTCCCCGATTTTCCTGTATGCCTGCGCACGCCTGTTCGAAGATGCATGCCCGTAATCTGCTATATATGCAATCAGCTCATCATTCGCATAAATCTGATAAACCAGATTCGTATAAACATCCATCGTTAAGTCTGTCCGTTCTGAAATCTGAATAAGCTGGTTCATCATCAGCTCATCTGTTTTTTCTTTCATATGATTCGAAATGACATACAGCATCAGAATCTGCGACACCAGAAGGGGAATAACGGATATCACAAGAAACGTATACATAATCTTCTTTCCTACTTTCTGGTTCATAAACCACTGCAGGAATCTTTCTTTTACTTTCATGCCTGTCATCCTCCCTCTGACGCCGGTGTCTGGCTGTTCACCTATTTTATACCATTTTATCCGGATTACGTCAATTTAGGAAAGACCGAAAATCTTATGTCCAAAACAAAAAAATGTTTACAGACGTTTTTTTTGCGCTATAATACAAATGAATAATTAAATTGTGAGGTGCTGTATGCTGATCTATTATCGGTTTAATAATTTTTGTTCATTTAACTGCGAAAATGAATTTTCCATGAATGCACCGGCTGGAAAGGTGAAAAAGCGTTTTCCAGACAACTATGTTGAAACTGCTGAAGGGTTTGATTTACTGAAGTCTGCAGTGATTGTTGGTGAGAATGCCGGTGGTAAATCCAATTTTATCAATAGCTTAAAATATTTAAAATCTTTGTTTGTAACCAATAGCCAGGTGAAATCTGTCCGCCCATTTGTGAATGCTGCAAGTTTACATGATGAAAAGGAGCCTGTCCAAAAGTTTGATTTGTGTTTTCGGGCTGATAATGGAAAAGTCTATGTTTATCATCTGCATCTGAATGAGTCTGGGATTGTATATGAAGAATTACAGATTTTAAAAAAAAGAAATGCAGCAGCATCCAGTCTTTTTAAGGCAGAAAAGCAGCAGGGATGTGCCTGGTCTGCCAGTGCAAAAGAAGCAAATGGTTTAAGCGGGAGGATGGATAAATTTCTTGCCGGAGACAGTATCGGTCTTCTGGTATCTAAGTTTGCGCTGTTGGGAGATGAAGATGCGTTAGCAGCTGTCGAATGGATGACAGAAAAGTTATATCCAGAGTCTTTAGCTTCTGACATGGCAGATGATGTTATCAGGCAGGATGCAGATATGCATATTTTAGAAGATAAAAAATATCTAGAAATCTTCCGTATGGCTGATTATAGTATCTGCGGTATCGAACCTGACAGGGATAAACCATATAGCAGGACAATCATTATTCGTAAGGACGAAAACGGGAATTATTTCAAAAGAGAACTACAGATGGACTCTGCCGGTATCCGTGAGTTCTTTGCATGGGCAGTACACATTTTCCGTGTCGTTTATGAAAATAAAGTTGTGTTTGCAGATGAAATGGACCGTGTATTGAATCCTATTCTGTCTGACAGAGTGCTCTCTTTTGTAAATGGGACAGAGCATAACGGACAGTTTATCTTTACCACTCATAACGTGCTTCACCTGGATTTAAAACGGTACATGAAAGAACAGATTTATTTCGTTACCAAGAATAGAGAGCAGCTGACTTCGGAAATATATTCTTTGTCGGATTTTCCGGAAGTTCGCTATGAAATTACTAAGATTTACGAATTTTATATGAAAGGCATTCTGGGAGGTACAGCATTTGAGCAGACCGAAACGTAAATTACAAAAACGATTTGTTGTTTTTTGTGAAGGTGATACAGAATACAATTATATTGATAAAATGCGTGATGTAAAACGGCAGGATGTGCAGATCGCATTAAAACCCGTCAATATGCATGGCGGCGGCTGCAGCAGCTTTTTAAAGAAACTAAAGACAGAATCACAGACAAACTGTCTGGCTAAATTTATCATTGTAGATGCTGACCGTTTGACGAAGCATTATGAAGAAAAAGACAGTTTCCTGCAGCTGACAGAATATTGCAGACTGCAGAATAAGAAAGGTACCATTCCTCATTTTCTGATTGTGAATAATCCGGATTTTGAGTATGCTGCCTGTTTACATATACCTGAGTATAAAGGGCAGGAAGCAGCAAAGTATCTGCAGATGGTTCTTGGATTCCAGTCTTTGGAACAGTTTAAGAAGAGCACAGATGTGTACGAGCACCTGAATAACGGCGAACGCTCCTACCAGGTATTGATTCAGAAGATTCAAGGCAAAGATAAGTTTGTGAAAAATACATACTCTGTAAAGAAAAAGAATTTTGAAATTACAATTAGCCGAACTGATGTGACATGGGAGATGCTTGGCCGCAAAGGCAGTAATATAGAAGAATTTTTTGATGTCATAGACTGGTAATGTCATCGAAAACAAACACGATTACCGCCGGCTGCTCCATCTATAATAAAAAATTCCAGGACGCCCGCTTCCCTAAAACGCAGGTATCCTGGAATTCCCTATATTCTGGAAAAATCATCTCCATTTTTATTCATCTGAATCAGTACAGCCACCGCTTTCCAGTTCTCTGACGGCTCATAGACTAACTTCCCGCCCTGTACACATACCGTTTCTTTTGTATCACTATACACCTCTTCCACAATGCATGCACAGTTTTCAGGCAGCGGAACTGGAATTTCGATTCTGTCCGGCAGCTCCCCGTCAAAGATATGCAGCACAGCAAACGCCTTCCCATTTGTTCCTTCGCGCAGAAGCCCCTGCCAGCCCTTCGGATGACGGATACAGGTAATTTCCGGCCCGTATCGGAAACTGATTCCGTCTTTGATAACCGGACAGATTTTCCTGTAAAATGCAGTCCCCGCATCAATCACATCCCACTGCTCTTTCGACAGCTCCGTCACATCGCCGGACAGGCACATCCGCCCGAGAAACGTACTGATAACAGAATACGCAGTCCGTTTCAGTGAATCGTCCTTTCGAATCACAGCCCATATCTGGCTCTGCCTCGGAAGAATGACACGGTGAAGATTTGCAGCAATAATCGGAATTTCCACGCATTCATGTGCATCCGAAAAAGAAGCCATGCTCGATAATGCCATAAATCCCGGTTCCAGCCGGTGTCCGCCTGAAGCGCAGTTTTCAATCACAATGCCCGGTATTTCCTCCGCGATTTTTTGAAAATATGCCTCTGTCGCAAGAATATTTTTCCGAAGTCCCTCTCCCTGAGATTCGCATCCGTCGCAGCCGATTCCAATGGTGTCGTTATAATCGACTTTCAGATACCCGAATCCATAACGCTTTAACATCCCAATCAGCCGCTTATCCAGATAGTCTGTCACCCATGGGTCGTTCATATCCCAGAAACGTCTTCTGCTTGTTGTCAGCGGATATCCGTCACGCTTCAGCAGATGCTCTGTCTGATGATATGCCCGGGAAGCGGGGCCTGCGGTTTCAAATTCAAACCAGATTCCGGGCTTTAAGCCGGCTGCCCGAATCGCTGCTGTCGTTTTTTCCATGCCATCCGGAAACAGCGTTTTTGAAACCTCATAATCGCCCATGCTGATATCCCACGGAACGCCTTCTTCTTTATACCAGCCGCAGTCAATGACAAAATAAGAAAATCCTCTGCCCTTCAGCGCATCCAGTATGTTTACAATATTTTCATGCGAAGGATTTCCCCATGTCGTGCAGTATTCATTAAAAATAAGCGGCAGCTCCTCTTCTGACTCCGGAAGCGTGCCCAGCGTATCTTTCTGAGACTGCAGCAGACGGTCTGCGGCAATATCCAGAGAGTCTGTCCGGCAGACGGTCAGCACTGCCTTTGGAGACTGAAAATATTCTCCGGGTTTTACGATTTTCATCCAGTGCCCCGCTTCCCGGTCTGCAAGCCCGCCGCTTACGGCAAAATTCTCGTCCTTTCGAAACAACTCTATCTGCCAGGAAGAGCCGTGATACAGCTGTGCACCCCAGAATACCCCGTTTGCCGTATCCTGCACCATCACCCATGGAAAAAAGTTATTCACCGGAAGGGAACCGGTCTGCCCGAACCGCTCGCATTTTACGGAATCCCTGTTCCAGCAGGCATCCAGCTGCAGCTTTTCCAGCGGTACAGATTCCAGGCATCCCTCCTGGCTCCAGCGGCTGCGCAGGCGGTGAACGGTGAGGCATTCATGTCCGTCTCCGTCCAGATACGGAGAAATCCTTTCTATGGAAAAGCTGGAAAATAACTCCAGCTGTGCTTCCTTCTGCCCCTTGTTTTGAAACTCACAGAATACATCCACATACGAAGCCCCGTACTTCCAGTGCAGATGATGACTCACTATGTAACCCCGCTCATCCCCGAGGATGGTAATGATTTCTGTTTCCTGTCCGTTTACTGTCACATTCTGGCTTAACAGTTTCATTTTCTTTACCGTTTCGCTGCCGCGCATCGTGTTTCCCGGCGCATAACAGCCCTCGGCAGCGTCGCAGGCCAGCTTTAACTGTACAAGGGCATCCAGCGCTTCCTGCTTTCTGACATCCGGCAGCGGCATTTTGGCCGGATAAAGCGTCAGCCCGACATGTTTTTCTTCATCTGTTTCGTACCGCACCGTCATATCGCCCAGACGGTATTCCTTCAGCAGCTCTCTCATAATGATATTTGCTCCCTTTCTCTATTATATTCTCATATCAGCCTTTAACCGCCCCAACCGTCATGCCTTTAATAAAATACTTCTGCAGGAACATAAACAGCACCGCAATCGGCAGTACGGAAATAACAATCGCCGCCATGGCTGTCGTATAGTCACTGCTCTGTGCGGAAAACAGCGACTGAATTGCGACTGTTAATGTCTTTAGCTGCTTTTTGCTCACATAAAGACTTGCCAGCAGATAATCATTCCAAATCTGGAAGGACTGCATCACAATCAGCGTAGCCATTGCCGGCTTTAACAGCGGAAGTACCACCAGAAAATAAGTCTTAAATACCGAACATCCGTCCATGCGGGCCGATTCCTCCAGCTCCAGCGGAACCGTGCTCATAAAGCTGTTCATCAAAAATACTCCAAAAGAGATTCCCGTAGCCACATACATAAAAATAATCCCAAATCTGGTATTTGTCAGATGCATCCGGTAGCCGATTGTATAAATCGGCAGGAACAGCGCCTGATAAGGAATCAGTATGCCGATAATAAAATAGATATATGCAAATTTAAAAAATTTCTTTTTACATCTGGCAATCGCCCATGCCGTAGTCCCGCATAAGAACGCAAGCAGTAAAACGCTGCACGCCGTATAAAAAAATGTATTCAGGAAGGTCACTTTCATATTCAGCTTGTCAAAAGCCTTCACATAATTATCCAGGTTCAGCGACTGCGGCAGGGACAGCGGACTGCCCAGATACAGTTCCTTTTTGCTCTTAAATGAATAATTCAGAATAATTACGATTGGCGCGACAAACAGCACCGCAAATACTGTCATTATTATCTGCGTAACCAGCGTCTGTTTTGTATAAGGCGTGCTGTCCGGCATATCTTCTTCTTTTTTTCTGCGGAATAGCGCTTTAGCGGATGCCTGTTTTGCTTCTGTCATTATGCCTGCACCTCCCTGCTCTTTAAGCTTTTCACCTGTATTAATGCAACCAGCAGCAATGCGGCTATCAGCGTTACTGTCATTGCAGAACCGTATCCGTACTGGCGTCCGTTAATCGCTGTCGTATAAGTTTTATAAATAACAGATGTCGATGCCCGTCCAGGCCCTCCTTTTGTCGAAGATACCAGCAGGTCATACACCTTCAGAGAACCGGTTGTAATCCCTACAACACAGATGGTAATAGCCGGAGCCAGCATTGGAATCGTAACATGGAAGAAACGCTTCACGGCTCCTGCCCCGTCTACTCTGGCTGCCTCATACAGTTCTGCCGGAACACTCTGCAGCCCCGCCAGATAAATCAGCATCCAGTAACCAATCCACTGCCAGTTATTCGCAATTAAAAGTCCTCCGAGCACCGTATCCGGATTTCCAAACAGCAGGAAATCAAAATTGGTCCCAAGCGCATCATTGACTGCCGGAAGCACATTCGAAAACATCTTAAGCCACACAAATCCTACAATAACCGCACTAATCAGACACGGTACAAAAAATGCCGTACGGTAGACTTTCTGTGCCTTTATCCCGCTGTCTAACGCTACTGCAAAAAGAAGCGCCGCAGCATTCTGGATAAGCGTATTGCCGACTGTAAATTTCAGGGTGAACCACCAGCTGTCTAAAAATTCTCTGTCCTGAAACAGTTTAATATAATTCTGAAAGCCCACAAACGGTTTTTCTGCCGTCATTCCGTTCCAGCTCGTTAAAGAATAGCGAAACGCAAGAACCAGCGGAATAATCAGCCCTATCGTAAAAATAATAAATCCCGGAAGTACCAGAGCCAGATACTGTAAGTATAACCGGTCCTGCATGCCTGTTTTTCCTTTTTTCATAATACTCCTTTCTTCTGACGCATGCTTTTCTGCTGAAAAAGCCGGTATACATGCACTATATACCGGCTTTTTTGCGCATCGTCCTGATCAGATGCTAATTGGCGCTGCTGGAAGCTTTTCTGCCGTCAGATGCCTTCAGCGCATCCTCAAAGCTTTCCTGTCCCTGCAGCCATGCTGCAACATCCTTTGCATTCTCTTCCTGGAAACCGCCCCATACAAGCTGGTTATTGCCCAGTGTTACATCTACAATATTTCCGTCTGACGAATATTCATCAATATCGGTCTGGCTTGGATTTTCAAACGTCGGAGAGATATCCTTTAACATCGACGCCGTTTTGGTAAAGTTGTAAATCTCAACCGCAAGGTCTTTATCCGATGTAAGTACATCAAGAACCTTGTTAACCGCATCCTGATGCTCTGTCTGAGCGCTTGTCATAATCGTAATATTCGGCTCAAAAATAAGCTTAGAATCGCCCGTCTGGTTCGGGAACGGGAAGATACCGAAGTTAAAGTTCTCATCGATATCGAGGAAATTCTGGATAGACCAGGAGCCCGAAACCTTCATGGCTGCTTCGCCCATAACCATTTTAGCATCGCAGTCCGTCTGTTCTGTCGAGAATGTATCTTTAAATGTATGATCAAAAATCAGCTGATTATATTCATAAGCTGTTTTCATTTCCCCGCTGTCTGCAAAGCTGGTTTTTCCTTCCCGGAACTGATCGCCCCAGTCTGGAATTTTATTAAATACATCGTTCATCATAAACTGCATGGTAACATTTCCGATAGACCATGTATCAACCATATGGCTCGCAAAAGGTGTAATATTCTTTGCTTCGCAGTCGTCAATAATCTTTTGCAGGTCATCTAATGTCTTCGGCACTTCCCAGCCGTTTTCTTCGAACATGTCTTTGTTATAGTAAACGCCCTGATAAAGAGCATTGTACACCATACCGTATGTCTTCCCGTCAATGGTTACATTTTCCCTCGCTGCATCCAGCCCGCGGTCCAGATAGGTACTGTCAATTTCTGCCAGGACACCCTGCGGAGCATATGTAGCGACATCCTGCGCTTTGCCGATCATAATATCCGGAAGACCTGACTGCAGATACTGCTGCATTTTCGGCTGGAAATCATTGCCCCAGTCTACGCACTCCCATTCCAGCGTGATATTCGGATATTTCCCGGCAAGCGCTTCGTCAATCATGTCCTCGATACCGGCATCTGTTGTAGACTGCCCTGCCAGCACGGTTAATGTCACATCCCCTTCATCTGAGGTCTCCTGCTGCCCGTCCTGATCTGTCCCGCTGTCCTGCTGCTCCTGTCCGCCGTCTGCTGCTGCCGTATTCTCCTGCCCGCTGTCTTTCTGTCCGCCGTCGGAAGTACCGCTGTCTCCGCAGCCTGCCAGCGTTCCTGCAAGCACTGCTGCCGTTAATACTACACTTACCAGTTTTCTTTTCATCTTTATGTCCTCCTCTTAATTTGTTAAAAACATTATAAAACGGATTCTGAAACTGCTGTTAGGAAAATCTTGAAAAAAAAAGCTGGCCATTTTAGAAACCGGCCAGCTCCATATTCTTTTTGTAGTCCCTTGGACTTACACCTGTCAGTTTGCGAAATACTTTATTAAAATACGTATAATCATCATAGCCCACCATAAACGCAATTTCTGTCAGACTCCCGGCATTTTCCTTCATATATTCCACAGCCTTGCGGATACGCAGCCCTGCAATATACATCATCAGCGTTTCTCCTGTTTCTTTTTTAAACAGCTTGGAAAAATAGGAGTGTTCCACATGAAACTGCTCCGCTAAGCCGGACAGTGTCAGAGGCTCAAAATAATGCTCCCTGATATAGGCGGCTGCCTGATGCACAATCTCCTGCATCGTATCGGCCGTATCTTCTGTCCCTGCTTCCAGTACGCTGTCAATCATGCCTTCGATGATTTCGCACAGATAGGCTTCGTCTAAGAGCTCGACTGCCTTATCCGCCATTTCCCCCATGCTTTCCGCCTGCAGCAGCTCTTTCGGCGACAGTCTTTTTTCGGCGTCCGTCAGCAGGATATTTAAAATACGCTTCACAGTCTGGCGCACTTCCAGATAACTCCACTTTTCTTTTGTACACCGCCTGATTCCGGCTTTTTCAAAAACCAGCTCGCAGATACCCTTCCGGTTGCCGGACTGAAGCAGTATCTGCAGTTCTTTTGCCTGTACCTGCGAAAAACGGTTCTTTACCTCTTCTTCTGATGCACGCTCTTCGCCGGACGGCATAAAGCAGCTGTCGGGTGTGAATTTCCTTGTCATCAGCAGTGAAACAGCCTGTACGTATGCCTGCTGAATACTGTACAGAGAATACGAAGGGTCGCTCACTACAATCGTCAGCGGAGACTGCACCCAGCCGCACAGTTCCTGAATCATTTTCTCTGCCAGCCGGATAAACGCTTCCTTTTCCATCCCTGATACAATCAAAAACTCATTGGAGCGGTAAATATAATTAAATACCATAAGCGCGCCTGTGCCGACAATCTCACGGATGCGGTTTTTCATTTTCACAGATATCAGATTCATGTCATAACCGCATTCTTTCATCAGATGAGACATATTATGGACCTTGACAAGCGTCAGGCTGACGCTGGCCAGCTCCATGCCGGATTCCATTGCCAGATGCGGCGCTGACAGCATCTCTCTGCTTTCTAACAGCTGGGAAAATTCCCTGTCCTGCATCAGCGATGCTGCCTTGGAAAGCTCCAGCTTTTTCTGTGCCTGCTGCTCCTGCTGTGAGCGCCTTTCCTGAATGATTTCCAGTGCCTTGATAATCGCATTCACCAGATCGATTTTGCTCACCGGCTTCATCAGATAATTCATCGAGCCTGCCAGAAATGCCCCCTTTACATATTCAAAATCATCATAGCCGCTGATGACAAATGTAACAACATCCCTGTAGTTTTCCTGGATTTCTTTCAGAAGCTCTACCCCGTTTAAAAAGGGCATATTGATATCCGTAATCAGGATATCCGGTTTTTCCTGTTCCATGCGGGCGAGTACCTCTTCCCCGTCGCCTGCCATCGGCATCAGTGTCAGTCCGTACTCCTCCCATTCTATCATTTTGCGCAGTTTTTCCCTCGTCCAGTATTCATCGTCTGCAATCAATACTTTAAATCCTTCGTCCATAACTGTTCCGCCTCCTCCAGCTTCTTTTTCGGCATGCACAGCGTCACTTTCGTCCCCTGCCGCGGCCTGCTTTCGATTTTCAGCCCGTATGGTTCCCCATACAGCATTTTCATCCTCATATGGATATTCATAAGGCCAATGGAGCCTCTTTTCTCCATTCCTGTTTCGCTGTTTCCGTACAGCACGGCGTTGATTTTTTCTTCCGGCATGCCTGTACCGTTATCTTCCACGGATATGAGCAGCAAATCCCCCTCTGTCCCTGCCCGCACGGTGACTTTCTTTTCACCCCTCATATTGCGCAGACCGTGGTTCAGTGCATTTTCTACAATCGGCTGGATAGACAGCCTCGGTATCGAATCTTTCAGCACATTCTCCGCGATATCAAATTCATACTGAATATGGCTCTGCATCCGCACATCCATCACATAAATATAATTTTTCAGATGTGCAGTTTCTTTTGCCACATTCGAAAACGGATGTCTGAAATCCAGGCTGTATCGGAATATATTAGACAGTGACTGGCACAGTGCGCTCACCTGCCGGCATCCCTGCACATCCGCAATGCTGCTCATGGTATCCAGCGTATTGTACAAAAAGTGCGGATTTACCTGTGCCTGCAGCGCATTATACTCTGCCCGGTCCAGCATCAGCTTTGTCTCGTATCCGCTGCTTATCAGGCTCTCTATCTGGTCCAGCATTTCATTAAAGCTCTTAGCCAGCTCCCCCACCTCATCATCCTTCATTCCCTCAATCCTAAGCTTTGTGCTGCCGTCCCGTATTTTCCTGGCAGTCTGCGTCATCCGCTCTAACGGCCCGGTCAGTGATTTGGAAAGCATGCCTGTTACAATGCCCGTCACGGCAAGCATCAGAGCCGCAATCGTCACGAAATTTCCAGCCAGTGTTTTCTGATTATTATTTAAATAAAACTGCGGCATCAGTGCATATGCCCCCAGATTGTACCGGCTCTGGCCGACCTGGAAAAACACGCAGTCTCCCAGCTGAACCGCCGTCCCCGCAGGCCTTTCCCCGGCTGCTATTTTTTCCTGAAGGAGTGCGCAGCCTTCTGCATCCGATTCATCCAGACATCCTGTTTCCAGTACCGGCCGGTCTCCCTGCGGCTGTATCCACATGCCGGCCTCTTCATTGACCGCATATTTTTCCAGTATCGTCTGTACCCGCTTGCAGTTCACATCGCATACCACATAACCGATTTTTTTCCCGATATTGCTTGTTTCGTATATTTTCAGTGCAAATCTGATCATGTTTTTCTGCCTGGATTTGTTATAATAACTGGAAATCAGCATCCTTGCATTGTCAGAGCTGACGTAATCCAAAACAGGCCTGACATTATATTCATCCGGATTTTCATAAATATCCTTTGGAAAATGATATCTGGGCGTTACGGCCCGCCGGTAACAGCTGATTAACTCATGCTCTGCATTATACAGATAAACGGCCGCCACGCTGTCTGAAGAATCAAATCTGCTTTCAACAAGCTCGCGCGCCTTTGTATAATATAAATCCCTCATTTTCTCTGCCGTCCGCCCGCCCTTTAAGTCATTCAGATATTCCTTTTCGTTATAAATACCCGCCAGGCTGTTTTCTATCTTTTTGATATATACATAAAGATCATCCTGCATATTCTGCAGCGCATTCATACTCTCTTCCTCTGCCTGCTGATAAATAATGCCGGATGAACTGCGCCAGAATAAAACAGTCTGGATAACGAGCGCGAATAAAATAATTCCCCCGAATGCCAGAAATATCTTCGTATGCATTGTCCAAGTGTGTTTCATGCAGTTCTCCTTTGGCATGATGTTTTTAGCACTATTATATCGTTCTTTTAGAAATTTGTATATTGGACTTTTTTGTGAATAAAGCTGGATAAAATAGAAATTCGAAATCTGATAGATTCATTGACTGTTTGTAATTACAATGACTTAAGCTGCCAGAATCCTGCCGATGCGATAGTCTGCCAGGAAAAAGTTCAGGCATACCGTACTGCGCAGCTGACGCGAAATACGGTATGCCCATTCAGGTTTCACCTGCTATCGTTTTATTCTGGAATCTATATCTCTTTCATGATTTCCAGTATTTATTTACTTCCTTCCCGGCCTGTTCTAAAGATATGGAAAATTTTTCGGCAATCCGGCGCACGGCTTCCTGCAATGGAAGCTGAAACTCCATATACGTCTCAACAGCTCCTTTCATTTCCCCCTCAGTCCGGCCTTCCTGGCGGCCTTCCTGCCAGCCTTCCTGGCGGCTGTCCATTTTCATTTCTTCAATCGCTGCGCACACATCAATCGTCCCCTTCCCTTGCGGATATTTCAGCTTTGAATTCGTAGCTGCATTAATCACCTCCGCTGCCTGTCTGTCCAGGTTCCGAAAACCAGGCTCTGCCAGCACTGTTTTCTGCAGCCTGTCTTTATCCCTGGAATACTTAATGTAAAGCATGACTTCCTTCAGGCTTGTTTTAAACTCGCTGATTTCATCATCCGTCATCTGCTCCGGCGCAATCAGGTTTACTCTGTAATCCGGCGCATATTTAAGGACTGCCTCGTCTGCCGGCGCATACATTTCCTTCAGCGTCAGCGGCCCGTCCCATTTTTCCGGACCGAAAAAAATAACCAGCGTTACGACCGGCAGCAGCCTGTCTGTTTTATAAAAACCGCTCAGATATTCTTCTGCTGACAGCCTGCGCTCTGTCCGGCCTCCGCTTCTGTCTTTTTCCCTCCGGTGCGACTTCGCTGCTTCGGATACCTGGCGCGTAAGCTGTATCGCATCATATGTTATATTTCTCACAGGCATCGCATAATGCACGTCATTCTGGCCTTCACAGCCCAAAATACAGTAAGCCGTATTCCCGTCTGTCATCGCCAGCTTCAGCACGTCCCTGTATTTTTGTTCCGGCACGCCTGCACCGCCTTCTCCATAAGGTACTGCAATCTCTGCCGCATCTATCTCTGTCAGATTTTCCGGCCTGATTACCTGTTTCCCGCGATACAGAAACTTGTTAAATGCATCTGCAAAAATAACAGGGTCTCTCATATAGTTTTTTGTAACGGTATCTGTCTTTCCCAGCCTTATCATCTCCTTAATTGTATATTCCGTTTTCCGCCTGTATCATATCCGGATTCTTCCCCGGCAACCTACCGCAGGAACGTTTTTCCGGGCAGTACCCGATAATCTCGCATTTCGGCTTAAACAGCTGTTTTACCAGATACTCCCACTCTTTTGACACATTCGACAGCGCATCGCAGATATCCTGAAACATCGCCTGGTATTCATGATAAGCTCTCCCGCACATCCTCTGGCGGCTCATATCCACAAGGTTCCTGAGATTGCGCTTATCCACAATCTTCGTTTCCATGCCAAGCGGCAGAAGCATCGCGGCATCTTCCCTGGCAATTCTGCATTCCTTTTCCAGATACCTGCAGGTTTCGCTGATTTCGTGCATCATGCTTTCATACCGGGCACAGGCCTCTGGATTTGCGGCGACTGCCGGAGGAATCACATAAGCAAATTTATCATAATTAATATACCGTGTACTGGCCTGCAGCCGGGTCGGAGCGCCGCCAAGATGTGTATACCATTCCCGAATCACCCGCGCCGAATAGCCGTCCAGCACCATTTCCACATTCACATACTCCATCACACGCCCGTGTCCGGCTGCAATGCAGTCCAGTCCGCGTTTGTAATTTTTCTCTTTATCCGTAATATCCGAACCCTGGCAGATGCCCGCACGGCTTCCCATCAGAGTAACCGGACTGCGGGTCGTTTCTTCCAAAATAATAACCTGGCCCATCTTTATCCCTTTCTATGCTCATTTTCCATAAACTCCAAAAACCAGCGCTCGCAAGTCAGCTTTACTGACAAATTTTATTGCTCATAACAGACAGCTTCTCAGCGAATCTGACCGTTACCCTGAATCACATATTTATAGGTACACAGCTCCGCCAATCCCATCGGCCCTCTCGCATGCAGCTTCTGCGTCGAAATGCCCATTTCGCATCCAAGCCCGAACACACCGCCGTCCGTAAACCTTGTCGAAGCATTCACATAAACCGCAGCACTATCCACTGCTGCCGTAAACTGCTCTGCTGCCTTTGCATCCGATGTCACAATGGACTCGCTGTGTCCGGTGGAATGCTGGTTAATATGTTCTGCCGCCTCTTCCACGCTGTCGACAATCCGGATGCCGAGAATATAATCCAGAAACTCTGTATCAAAATCCGTTTCTTTCGCCGGGGTTCCGTCAATCACCTGCGCGGCTTCCGTATCCAGACGCAGCTCCACGGGCTGTTTTCCTGAAGCTGCACGGTTTTCGCACAGAACTTCCTTCAGCTTAGGAAGAAACTCAGCCGCGATGTCTTTATGCACCAGACATACCTCCTGCGCATTGCAGACACTCGGGCGGCTTGTCTTGGCATTTTCTACAATTTTAAGAGCCATCGAAAGGTCCGCGGATTTATCTACATACACATGACAGATTCCGGTTCCGGTCTGTATACACGGTACTGTCGCATGCTCCACACAGGAACGAATCAGCCCCCTGCCGCCTCTTGGTATTAACAGGTCAATAAATCCTTCCGCTGTCATCAGCTCATTCGCGCTTACGCGTGTGGTATCTTCTATCAGATTAATCGCTGTACGCGGTATTCCTGCTTCTTCTAACCCTGTCTGCAGCGCCTGCACAATCGCGTGGCAGGTTCTCCATGCTTCTTTGCCGCTTCGAAGCACACAGACATTTCCGCTTTTCAGCGCTAAAGCCGCCGCATCGCTCGTGACATTCGGACGGCTTTCATAAATAATTGCGATAACGCCCATCGGCACTCTTGTCTTTCGGATAACCAGGCCGTTCGGGCGCACTGTCTCTGACAATACAGTTCCCGCCGGGTCTTCCAGCCGCACCACTTCCCGGATGCCGTCTGCCATTTCCGCAATCCGCTGCTTTGTCAGCATCAGACGGTCCAGCATAACATCGGATATGGTGCCCTTAGCAGAATCTATGTCACGCTGGTTCGCTTCCAGTATCGCTGCCATGTTCTCCGGTTTTAGGAGTGCATCTGCCATATTCTGCAAGGCCGTATTTTTACGTGCTGTATCTGCCAGGGCAAGCGCTGTTTTCGCTTCCTTTGCCTGTATTAAAATTTCCTGAGTGGTCATGTAAAACCTCCTTCTTATTACTGATTTTGCCCAGTGCTCCATCCAGCTAAAAATGAAAAAATATAAATTTTAACTCAGCACTATCGCGAGTCAGAATATATACTGTCATCTATGTATTCAGCTGCATCCAGGCATTGCAATATACTATTTTACATATTTTGACTGCCTCTTTTATGTCCAGCTTCATAAGCTTTTTTCTCAATAGCTCTACAACCAGATTATTATATTCTACATCCTGCATAAACGATTGAAAATCGATTACGTTTTTACAGTATTTCCCAACCTCATAATTTTTTCTTTCAGGACGATTCAATCCAAACAATTCAATATGATGATATATAATGTCGAGCTCCTCTTTATTATATGCACCACTATTTTTCGATGGAATATACTCGCATTTCAGGAGGTCATACTGCATTCTCAATACGGGACCGTTTTCCCTGCTCCTTGATTCAAACGGCTGCGGAATGATTTTTCCAAGCCTGGTATATTCCATGCGCAGTTTCCGAAACTGATTACACGGTTCTTTGCAGTCAAATCTTCTGCATATACCATCTTCAAATTGTTTTATACTCTTTACGGATAATTTCCGCTTTTCCTCTCCTTTTCTTTTATATTTTTCATTACAGTTGCTGCAGGCAAGTCCCAGATTAGGAACACAGTCAGTTAAAAATTCCCTTGAATTTGTTTTTTCAATTCCATGCTCAATCTGGCCGCGTCTTTGTCCATTAATCCACACAGAATCATAACAGTACATGCAATAACCGTCCGTGGTGTCCTTCAGCAGATTCCATAGTTCATCATAATATCTGCTCCATCCATATTTTTTCGTTCTGTCATATATTGGAACGAAAACAGGAATATCAACTGTAAAAAAATCCTCCACTTTTTTACCACTCCTCAATCTGTCTGTATATCATTTTCTGATGAGGCTTCATCTGTCCATATTTCAGTCCTTTTAGCTCTTTTTGTGCAGTATCATCCCATAATCCGGCTATTTTCAGATTTAACAGCTTTCGCAGTTTTCTATCTGCAGAATCATCATCCGATTGATGTATAAACTTATCTTCAAAAAAAAGCTTTGCAAAAATACTTTCCGCATCCGCCGTATGTTCGGACCCGCTATTTGCATACATTTCAAAATCAGACTCATACAGCAGAATCAGATTCGTATTTCGTGTATTTGCAGCCATATCTGATGAATGTGTCGTTACCAGAAAATTCAGAGCAGCAAAGTTCTCCTGTAAAAAATTGAAAATCTCAGCACTATGCCTCGGCGAAAGATATTCATCCAGTTCATCAATGACTACAAATCCTCTGTCCCATTCCTTTTGTGCCATAACATCGCAAAAATACAGGATCTCAGAAAACAGCCGTACTACCGCCTGATATCCGCTGGAAAGCCGGACCGTAATTCCGTCTAATAGAACCTGATTCTCTACAACCCCCGCTTCTAACTGTTCCCGTACAATTAGAAGCTCATGATTCAAAAATAATTTACAAAGCTTAAACACCTTGCTGCTATATTTTGCAAATATCTGTTCTATACAGGATGATACACAAAAAGTATCCCGCAGATTATAATTAAACAGACTGATTCTTTCCTCTGATACCTTCTGTGCGTCCAGCCTTATATTCTGAAAAGAATCACTTACAAGTTCTACATGGTCTGCATTGAATGTACGATTTACAGAGTCAATAAAATATACCGGCCCTCCTAATTTTCTTTTTACAACATTACGTAAAACATCAGATTTTCCAGAAGAGTTATCGCCAATCAAAATATAATTTTGTCTGTCCGCTGAATTTTTACACACAATATCTGTAATTCTGTCAATCATTTCCTGATAACTTTTCATAAACGCTCCTGAGTCTTTTTTCTATCCCCGCCTTCACAGACGTACCATGTACCATGGTGCTGCGGTACTCTTCATTTGAAATAATTTCTTCATATTTCTGCTTTGGAATAAAAGGTCTGTTTTCCATCCTCTCCCAGACTACAAACAGGCTGACAAGTATCTGTTCCTCCTTCCAGTCACCGGCTGCCTCAACTGAATCAAAAAAGGATAATAATGATTCTTTATACTCTGTTATCTCTCTGTCGCTAAACTGTTTTGCTTTTTCTGAAAAATCATCCAGCAGTAAATTCATGCTGCCGCGATATCCCGTTAGCGATAATTCTGTCCCGTTTCCTCTCACAAAATACTTAAATGCGCACATTTTTAAAAGCAGTTCTGCATCTCTGCTTTCCTTATCTATATCTGCATTCTGGCTTCCGCTGTACAGCAGCCTCCATTTTGTGGAAAAATCATTTACCCAGTACAGCATTTCATAAAATTTACAGCCATAAATTCCATTTCTAAGTTCCTGAGCGGATAGCGGTGTCCCCCCTGTATTCAGGTTGGCAAATATTTTATGCAGCATTTTCTCCCTGTGCTCATCACTGTCCACGCTGACTACAATGAACATAATCGGTGAAAAATCAATTTTACGTCTCATGCGGTCACTCAGATATTCATATGTAATGTCTTCCTTTTTATGTTCTCCGTCACTTCCCTGATATTCTATATAATACGTTTTATCGGTCAGTCCATAACTTTCCAGGCGCTCACGAAAATCAGCATTCAGAATGCTTCCTGAATCAGTAAAAGCATTTTCTCTCTTTTTCAGATATTTCCCGATATAATATAAATACAAGCTCATCACTCTCTGCTGTCCGTCCAAAATAACAAATTGCTGCTCCTGATTGCGGTAACAGTAAACGGGCGGTATCGGCATTCCTCTTAACAGGGAAATCGCAAGTTCTTCTGCCTGTTTTTCATTCCATCGGTACACCCGCTGAAAATCCGGTATCTTATAATCTCCTCTTTCCAGTCCTGACATCAGTGTGCGAAAAGATATCTGAACAGGTAACGTCTGAATCATCACATTATCAGCAAGTTCTATTTCCTGCGCCCTCTCTGCTGCTTTCAGATATCTGTTTTCGCATCTTTTTTCCATATCCACTTTTATGATACCCCGCTCTCAATCTGTAAAATCCCGCCTATCCCTTCCGAAACCGCGTCCCCACGCTCTTTCCTTCCACAATATCATAAAGCCCGCGCGGCCTTGCCCCGTTTGCAATCACCATATCCATGCCAAAATCCATCGCAATCCGCGCGGCGCTGATTTTTGTTATCATGCCTCCGGTCCCGAGGCCGCTGCCTTCTCCATCCGCCAGCTGCATAATCTCAGGCGTAATCTCTGTCACAAGCGGAATCAGCTGTGCGTCCTGATTTTTATGCGGGTCTTTTGTATACAGCCCGTCAATATCACTCAGCAGCACAAGCAAGTCCGCTTTTGCACTGCATGCCGCCATGGCAGCGAGTGTATCATTATCGCCTACCGAAATTTCATCCGTAGCAATGGTATCATTTTCATTGACAACCGGAATCACGCCCAGCTCCAGCAGACGCTCTAATGTATTTTCAAAATTCTGTTTCCGGTCAGCATGTGAAAAATCTGCTCCTGTCAGCAGTATCTGCCCGACCGTATGATTATATTCACCAAACAGCCTGTCATACGTATACATCAGCTCGCACTGGCCTACGGAGGCCGCTGCCTGCTTGGTCGGCATATCCTGCGGTTTTTCTTTCAGAGAAAGCCTTCCGACTCCCATGCCGATTGCGCCTGACGATACCAGTATGATTTCATGTCCGGCATTTTTTAAATCGCTCAGTGTTTTTACCAGCAGCTCCGCATGCCGGATATTCAGACACCCGGTCGCATATGCCAGCGTCGAGGTGCCGACTTTTACTACTATTCGCATTCCATTCATCCCTCCCTGTATACACAGCTGGTTTCGTTTCTAAATTTTTCCCGGCTTCCCCAAAACAGATTCCTGTGAAAACCAGCTGTTTTTCTAAGCGCTCAATATTTCTGCGATGCATTTTTGTAACAGTTCAAATACCTTCCCTGTTACACGAAGGCCCTATCCATTCCCAGACAGAAGGCCTGCCCATGATTTTGAAATCAGCCGTCCAAAGCCGGAATAGTTTAAAATACTAGTTCCTGCTGCCCCACAACCTCTATCTGGGACACCAGCATGGTTTCTGTATCGTCTCCTCGCACATGCTCCGCCTTCAGATACTGCATGCCGCTGCGCAGATTTGCCGCAATCAGATTCAGCACATAAATATTGTCAAATCGGTTATAAATCGACTCGCCTCCCAGGCCGGACAGACAGATTAACTGTGTATTTGTTTTCTTTGCCATATCCATCAGCGGCTTTAATAAATGCGACGCGTTTGTCTGCGCGAACGGATTGTCCATCAGCAGCACTTTGCCCTCATTGCGCTGTGCAAACAAATCCGTATCGTCTTTTCTCATATAATATAACAGGCTTGTCAGAATAATAAAAGCGGATAAAAAGCCTTCCCCGCCGGAGTTTCTGGCTACCTGGGACCAGGTAATCGGGTACTCGCGCTGCTCTTCGATTTTGTAAAGCCGTATCTGTACATTTTCAATTCCGGCTACGACGTCATAGAGATTTTTCGTAGTCATGCGCAGGCCGAAATATTCCTGAGCATTTTCATTGCGCTCTAACAGCTCAATGCCCTTTTTAGTCGTTTCATCCAGAAAATCCTGTATCCGTATCTGGTACAGACTTGCATTTTCCTCCCAGTCAGGAAGCGTAATCTTTAACATTTTAACGGATTTGTCCCGAATCTGTATGGCAGAATTCTGGTCAATGCGTCCCAGATTCTGGTGAACCTCCTGGATATATTCGCTTAACAGCTCTGCAATCCGTTCTTTTTCTTCTTCTATAACCGAAATATCCACCTGAATTTTTTCCATCAGGTTTGCATACGACTGCAGGGTTGTCTGCAGCTGGCGGATGACCTGGCCCGCTTCATCGGTCAGTGTCAGCATGGCTTCAATCGGCTTGCGGTAAAAATCTTCCGCGAATAATTCCTTTCTTACCATCTGATTCAGCAGGCTGGTCAGCAGTTCTTTCTGTCTCTGCCTGCGCTCTAAACAGCTGTTGTAATCGCGCACCAGCATTCCTTTTTTGCGGCGCAGCTCCTCGCCGGAAAGGTGTTCGTGAACCGCCTGCTCCTCCGCCGTCATTTCCAGCGCATATCTGCGTATCGCGGCATCTCTTAATTTTTCTGACAGCTGATGATTCTCAATTTCTTCCAGCATGGCAGAAACATCCAGGTCCGGTTTTAAAAATTCCCACAGCTCCTCTTCATCCTTCGGCATAAATTCCGCATATTCTGCCAGCGCCGTCAGATTTTCCTCATAATGCGCCATCCGCTGCTGTTCTGACTTCTCTGCACGCTCTAAATCTCTCCGTTTATAATCTTTCTTTTCTATCTCTGCCTCAAAATCCACCGGCTGGATTTCTTCTTTTGGCAGCGGCGCGGACTGGCGGCATTTTTCCATTAACAGCTTCCGCTGCTGTTCCAGCCGCTGGCCTTCCAGAGCCGCGTTTTTATCGGCTTCATTCCACTGGGCCTTTTTCAGCTCGTACTGCTGCTCTTTTACCTTCAGCAGCTGCTCCTGGTATTCCTCGGCTTTGGCATCATATACGGTCTGCTTCCATTCTCCGTCGGCCAGCTGGTATTTTTTCTGATATCTTGCCAGCTGCTTTCGGATTCGCAGCTCCTTTTCCCGCGCTGTCTGCAGCAGGCGCTCGATTTCCTGCTGGCGGAGTGAAATCTGGCTTGTAATGGCCTGATAGCGGTTTTCAAGCTCCAAAGCTTCGCCGGATACCTGCTCGGCTTTCTGATACTGTTCATAACAGGCAGCTTTCCGTGACAGCTCCAAGGCCGTGTGCTTTAACCGCTCCAGCTCCATATCCTGTTTTTTCATACGCTCCCGCAGTTTTTCGCCTGTGCTCCATGCCAGCCGTTCTTTTTCCTTTGTGACAGCCAGCTCCCGTTTTTGTGCCTCCAGCTGTTCTTTATCCTTTAGATATGCCTGGTAAGCCTTCTGCAGTTCTCTGACATCCTCCAGCCTGCGCTCCTGCCCGCTTATCTGTTTTACCGTTTCCTGAATCTGATGCTGGAGTTTTTTCAGGTCTGAAGCCAGCCTGGCTGCGGCTTCCTTCTGCTTTGCGATGTCGTCCGCTATCCCGGAAAGCTCGCTGTTTATCTGCTCTTTTTTCTGCAGCGCCTGCGTTTCACGCTCTTTTGTCACATTCTGGCTGCGCAGCTGTTCTTTCTTTTCAAAATACGACTCGTATTCCTCCCGGCGCAGCTGAATCTGCTCCTTCTTTGCGGCAATCTGACTCTCTTTATCAGCCGTCATCTGTTTTAATTTCTTTTCATTTAGCAAGTGCTCATTAAACAGCATATAAAAATGAATATCTTTCCATTCCACAACCGTCTGCGGCCCGGCGTCCTCCGCCTGCTCCAGCTGCTCGCGTATTAAAAGCGGTATCGGAAAGGATGTGTACGGAAGATTCTCTGAAAGCTGCCTGATTTTCTCAAAATCCCGCCCCGATAAGAGCAGCGCGTAAGGCAGAAACGGGTGCGCGCGGACCAGCCTGCGGTTTTCTTTCTCCGAATACTGGTTCTTCCTGAGCCATTCCATGCCATAGACATAAGTAATGCCGGCTTCTTCTAACAGTTTTTCAAATTCAGCCGGAAGCTCCATCACACGTCCCTGGGTCAGCCGCTCGTATTCCTTCTGCAGCTGGTCTTCTTCCTTTTCCAGCCTTCGCTTCGCCAGTTCAATCTCAGACAGCCTGTGCTCTGCCGCATGCAGAATCTTATCCGTATCGTACAAAACCGCCTCGTCCAGCCCGAAATAGCGCAGTATCTTTTTCCTTTGTAAAAGCTCCTGCTCATATCCGCGCAGCGTTTCGGTAACTTCTCTTTGCTCCGCCTCCTTTGCCATCTGCTTTTGCCTGGCATCTTCCAGATTCCGTTCGCTTTCTTTCTGCTTCCAGCTGCCCTCTTCTGCGTTTTTTAACATCTGCTGGTAAAATTTTTTCAGCCCTTCCAGTTCTTTTTCGAAATCCTGAAGCCCGATTTCCAGTGCAGCCGGCTCATATTCCCCCAGAATATTACGGATAAATCCAGGCTGATAGCGCCTGTTATACGTTGCTTCCTTTGCATCATACTGCTGTATCTTCGCCTGCATGCTGCCGATAGCGGTACTCTGCGTTAAAATCGCGGCACGCAGCTTTTCTGCTTTTTCATCGCATGCGGCTGTCTGCTTTTGCAGCTGCGCAAGCTCCTGCTGCGCCTTTACTGCCTGTTTCTGGCAGTCCGCATTTTCTTTTTCATAATACAGGCGCAGCGTATAGCCCAGGTTTCTGCGCTCTTTATCAAAATCCCGCTCTTTTTGATTCAGCACGTCCAGCTGCTGCTCATACCGGGTACACTCTGCGCCCTGTTCATCCAGCTCTTGCTGCTGCCTTGCACAGTCCAAAAGATGCAGAGCGCGCATCGTCTGCATGTATTCCTGTTCCTTTTCATCACGCTCAAGCTGAATCATCTCACGGTCGGCTCTTACATACCGCTCCGCATCCATCGCCTCATAAACCGCTTTGGAAACCTGCTGGTATCTTAAATACTCCATACTTTGTGTAACCGCATCCTGTTCCGCCAAAAGCGCGCTGCACTTTTTCTGCGCCGATGCCTTTGCCGCTTCTAGCTGCCATAAAAATACGCCGATGCGTTCCCGCTGCCTGTGCGTTTCCTGCTGCGCCGTTTCGTAATTTTCAGCTGTTTCCAGAATGCCCCTGGAGTCTTCCTCAAACTGGCGGATGACATCGCGGCGTTTTATTTTAGACTGATTATCTTTATACTGAAAGACATATTTTTCTAAAATATTCTGGAATTCCTTCATCCGGTCTTTCTCTTTATTCAGCTTGCTGGCCACAGATTCTAACAGCCATTTTTCTGTCAGCCCCTTTTCATCCCTGCAGTCCGCGAATAAATCCGACAGGCCGGATTCTTTTAAATTCACCTTTTTCATAATGGTTTCCCATTCTTTATAGTGAATCTGGTATTCGGCCAGCTTGTCAAAATACTGTCTGGACTGCGCGCTGCTGCCCGTATCATAGCAGAAAAATTTCACGCTGGAATCTTTTTTGTACGAATCAAACAGCTGCCTGCAGGACGCAAAGCTTTTCAGCACCATTTCTTTTTTATTCTTTTCCACCACCGGCAGATGATGAATATCCTGGGGACATGCATGGCGGTATTCGCTGATAAACTGAATCATCTCCAGATTTTCACCTGTATCCGCGCTGATTTCCTGGCGTTTTCTTACCATCATGCCGGTCATCACATATCCGGCCCCATGGTCTAATACCCATTCCACCAGAATAAACGTCGGCCTGGCCGTTGTGAAATAGCTCTCAAACGGCCTCTCCTTCGCATCCCGGTACCGCTTGTGGACAAAAGGCGCCATCATCATCTGCACCAGCACCGATTTTCCGCCGCCGTTTCGAAGGGATAGCAGCGTGCTTTCGCCGTTCAGCTGAAAGGTTTCATCGCTGATTCGGATAGCATTGTTGTTGTAATTCAGATTAATCAGGCGCAGTGCGCTGATTTTGCTCATAATCGTACCTCTTTTCCGTTTTCCAAAAGCCCCAGCACCTGGCGCACCCGCATCAGATGATTTAAATTCAGCAGATTCCAGTCCATAAAGCTGTCCAGCTTTTTCGTCGTCTGAATCATTTCATCCTCTTCCACATAATCAATCAGCCCCTGCTTTTCCAGAAACTTCAAAATATGATGCAGAAAGCCCTCTTTCGTCGTCTTTGCCTTCGAGCCGCGCTCATCCGAGCGCAGCGCCTCATATGCCTCGTACATATTCGCAAATGCCAGCCCGTGTTCCTCTTCCGCCTCCCCGGCATTCGCAGCCCCTTCTTTTAAATAGGCGCCGATGCTGTTCTGCAGCTCTCCCACGCGCAGAAACGTCCTGGATTTACTGCTGCTGCCCTGACCGTCATAAAATTCCACCAGAAGCGTCAGAATCACAAACTGCGACAGAAAATAATCCCGGTCCGTCCCGTTCGACTTGCACAGAGCCGCTTTCAGCTGCGCTTTGGAAAACCCCAGAAAATTATTTTCTTCCCGCGGAATCAGATAAATGACATCGCCGTAACGCTCAATGCTGCTTGCCGCGATTTCTCCCTGGGATTTTACCAGATTCTGTATCTGTTCATTCTCCGCGTAGGCTCTGTACAGAATGCTTTCCGTCTCTTCCCGGATTTCATGATGCTCCAAAAGAAAATAAAAAATCTCCTGGCTGGTGCGGATTTCCTCCAGTTCGTATGCCATGTCTGCTCCTTTCCATCATTTTTCAGCTTTTCTTTGCCCGAAACAGCAGATTCGAACAGCGTATTGTTTTCGGATTCTCTTTTTCATCATAAACGCCAGAAAACTCCACCGCTGTCCCGTCGTCTATCCGGTACGTACAGATTTCCTGCACCTGCCTGCCTCCTGCCGCCTCCATATCTTCCAGCAGGCTTAGCAGCATTTCGTTCAGCTGAAACCCGCCCGAAGCTTCCTGGATAAATTCGCTGCGTTCCTTTTTCAGGGCCGGTATATCGATTTCTTTGCTTTTTATCAGCTCTACCATAACCTCTTTAAAAATCTCCACATTCGGAATAAGCTGGCGCAGTGCTTCCGGCTCCTGTCCGATTTCCTCCCAGCACTGTGCCAGCGAAAACTCCCCCTGTTCCAGCAGCCGTTTCAATAAAAATCCAAGACAGCCCCGGTATTTTTCCAGCTTTTTCTGACGGAGGATTTCCTGTTCCCGCTGCCACTGCTCTTCGTCAAAATCAATCTGCTCCTGCCTGTCTTCTTCCGCCTTTTTCCGCACCGGGCGCTGCAGCTCAAACGCCTTATTCAGGTTATAAATCTTATCCGGTCCCTGTACAAAAAGCGGCCGGAAAAATCCTTCCATGCGCGTCAGTCCGTCCGGGTTTTCCAGTATCTTATCAAATAACTCCGTGCGCAGCGAAAACCGCCGTATCAGGGACATCTGTGACAATTCTTCCAGTTCTTTCGTATACAGCGCTTTTAAATCCAGGTGGCTGTTCAGTATTTTCTGATGCTCATCAATGGCACGGTTTAAATAACCTTCAATAATCCGCAGACTGCCAAGTTTTTCCTCCTCCTCTGCATCCAGCTTATGGACATTGATATGCTCTTCTTCCAATTCCCTCGCCCTCGTCTTTACCATATCCCGGTATTCGAGAAACTGCTTTCTTGTATCCCGTATCGTGTCCATATTTTCTTCTAAAATGCTCTGGTAATCGGAAACGGAATAATTCAGGGCATTCCTGCGGATTCTGTGCATGGCCTCCTGGATTTTCTGCAGCTGCATCCGCAAAAGGTTAAATACATTTTTCACCTCATCCGCGGCTTTGTCATAGCTCTGCTTTTCTAGGTGCATTTTGAAAATCATTTCATGAATCGTAAGCTTCATATTGCTTTCGATTTCCAGCGTGCCAAGCAGCAGGTTATACCCGTCGTCCGTCAGATAATACGAAGTACGCTTGACTTCCGTATCCAGATAGACAATCCGGTTTGCGACATAGCTGATATTCATTCTCTGATAGCCGCGTTTCTCAAAATCATAGCCTTCAAAATACATCGGACGGCCTTCGTTCGACAGTATCACATTTACAATAAAATCACCCAGCCTGCGGCAGTCGTCATACGATACCGGCTTTTGAAAGCTGGATGTATTTAAAGAATCAATATAGGCGCCGATGTCATCCATCATGCAGCTTTCTTCCTTCAGAGACTGTTCCATTAAATAAAGCATCACTGCAAAAATGACGTTCATCTGTTCATCCATACTGTCAAATCCATACTGACGCCAGGTCGTTTTCTGAACACTGTTGCTAAACAGCAGAGCGTAGAGCCCGACATTCTTCATTCGCTTTGGGAACTGCTTTAAAAATTCGTACTGCATAGGGGTGCCTTTCTAATATTCTGATTCCATTTATGATGTACACGAATAGCAGCCTTCCAGATACCGGCTTTCTTCGTTTCTGCAGACGCGGACTGGAATATGCAAAAACGGCAGCCTGCAGTTATCGCCAAATCGCAGCTCAAATTCCCCGCCGTTCCATTCCTTCGCAGGCATTCCGGGCGCCTCGCCAGTACGCACTCTTTTTAAGACCGGGTTTTCCGGCATACATGTCATGCAGCCTTCGGATATCGTTTCCTTTTCATAGGTTGTATACATCCTGATATGCTCTATTTTTATATGCAGTATTGCAGAAGCTGCCAGCACAAACAGATAACTTGCCCGGAATTTGCCTTTGATTTCCAGCCATTTTTCCTTTGTCGTAACACTCGATTTCATTTCAATTAAATGGACTGTCCAGCTGCCGTTCTCCTTTTGTTCAAAAACGATGTGGTCTGTACGCTTCTTTAAAGATAATGCTTTTTCATTCCGAAAAAATAGAAAATCCGTTTTTTTCTTATCCAGATTTCTGACTGCCATGGAATGCTTTCCCGGTACATAAAAATGCAGGAGCGTTTCTCCACCAGGGTCTGCTTCTTCCAGTTCGTATGTGCCATCCGGGCTTTCTTCAAAAAAATCCTCGACAAAGAACTTTTCCATAATATATTTGCGGTATTCTTCATTCATCCTGCGTAGTTTCCTTTGATTTGTCATAGAAGCATTTTCTATATTTTATTTACATATTTATTCGTTCTGCGCACTTCCTACTGATTTGACACAGAACATTTTCCATATTTATTTGCATATTCTTCATTCATCCTGCTGATTCGGCATAAAAGTATTTTTCTTTTACAAAATATATCGTATCAGTTTCCTGCAAAGAAATATGCACAAAAATACTTCCATCTGTCTTATACAGCACTACAGCCGGCAGCATTTTCTAACTCTGAATCTGAATCACATCCTCCATCAATTCATCCAGAGCATCGTTAAATGTCGGCACGGCAAAACCATTTTCTCCGCACGGCAGCTCCTTTACCTCCGTCATTCCATCCTTGCAGACAGACATCTGGTATACCCGGACCTTTTCCGGCGCTATCAGGTCTTCGGTTTCATATCCGTAATCTTTTGGATTTTTCTGCATTCTGCTCAGCCGAATCATGTTGTTCATATGCTGCAGGATAATATCGCTGTGTGTTGTCGCTGTCACATCAATCCCCGCATTTACCATCCTGGCAAGAACCTGTCCCATACGTTTCTGCAGTGCAGGATGCAGGCACATTTCCGGTTCTTCGTAAAATAATCCGCCTATTCTCTTTGTGTGAGATAATAAAAGCAGCAGCGGAGCTAATTCTGTAACAACCGCAGACGCAGCCCGGAACGGATATTTTCGGTCCCCTCCATCTGGGATGTATGACAGCTCACGGCCGGGAAGAGAGCTGATTTCAACATTTCCCTGCGTCATTTCCCGCTGTATAAAGGATACAATATCCCGATACGCTTCCTGCACCGTCCTGCTCCTGTGACAAATCATTCATAACATCTAAAAAATCCAGAATTGGACGGGAAAATGTCTGTGACGCTGGCCGTTCTTCGGTTTCTATCAGAGTAAATGCCTTTTCTCGCGCATACTTATTAATAATATCCTTTGACATCATAAATCCCGTACGTGCTGCCGGCATATAAACTGCGGAAGGTAATAATAACAAGCATTCTATAGCCGTTTCTAATAATAAATTTATCCTATATTCATATGTCAAATTACAGGAAAATTCTATGAACCCTATACCAAAAAAACTAGCAGTCATTTTTCCCTGGGAATCGTTTATCCATATATTTCCTGATATATTCTCAGGCACTTTCATCTGGATTTGTTCCACGCTGACACAATTGCTATGAAAAAGCATATTCATCAGCTGCTCTTTTTTTATCTCCAGCGTCTGATTGATTTTCACCTCTAACTGTGGCAGAATGTGCGCCAGATTTAGTACCGCTGACCCTTTATCCTCAGCCTGCTGTATTGCTTCTCGAAAATATAATCCCAGTTCATCAGACTTCGTATCATCTTCTTTCCTGAAAAACTCTCTCCTAAATATGTCATCCCCAAACTTGCGAACTGCCCACGCCAGCGAAAGCAGATAACTCTTCCCGCTGTTATTATCCCCGACAAACAGCGTCATAGGCGCAAGCTCAATCTCCGCCTTTTTAATTTTCCCAAACCCTTCCACTTCTAATTTCCAATAAGCCATGGCATCCCTCACTTACCGCCAAAATCCCCGATATTTAAAATCTCCTGCGGAATATACCGCCCGCTTTCCAATATTTCCTTCATTTTCAAAACCGTCTGCTCCGAAAAATATGCAAAAAACCGCCCGGATATCCTGCGGTTCTGCTTTTCTTTGGTCATTGGCAGGCCGCAGACTTTCTGCGCCTTTGCCAGCATCCTCTCATATGCAGCTGTAAACGGCCGTATTTCATACTGCCAGCATTCAAACGGCTCTGCCAGCCGCTCATAGATTCCGATTCCCTCATAATCCAGGTCGCCAAAATAATAAATCTGATTCTCCTGCGCCTTCATATACGGTTCCACGCAAAAAGAGAAATCCTGAAAAGAACGCAGAATTCCCTTCCCCGCGCCATAAATCAGTGTTCCGAACGCAGTCTCAAAAATCATTTCATCATGCTCCAGCAAATGCCGCCGCATACTGTAAAATGTATCTTTATTTTCCAGAATCAGTAAATTCTGCGGCGTCCTGCGATGTCTGCTGTAATAGGCAAGCGGCTCGGATGTCTCATAATAAGAAAGCTGCGAAGCATCGATACCGCAGCGCTTTAAGATTTTCCTTCCAGATTCTAATTGCAGAAATTTCTCCCGGTTCCAAATCTCAAAGCTGCGCTCATTTTTCGAAACCGGCATCACCGTCTCCTGCTGCTGTATCCGCAGAAGAAAACGGTTCAGCATCAGCACCCATTCACGGTCTTTGTGATACTGCTCTAAATGACGCAGATAATAATCCACACTGACTTTCGTACTCATGCGGTATTTCAGCTCTTCTTCGTACAGACTGTAATCCAGGCCGCCATTCGCATCCTGTTTCGTCATCCAGTATTCATAATACAATGCCGGCTTCTTCCCGTTTGTTTTCGAAGCCTTAACCGGTTTTAAGCTTCCGTCTTCAATTTGTCCGTAAATATAGCTGCAAAGCTGCGCATAGGACTCCGGCCGCTGCTTTCGTTCAATTTCTTCCAGTTTTATCCGTTTCATTTTTCTCAGCTCTTCTGACCTTCCAGCTGTCTGCATTTTATTTCTTCTCAGCCGCACTTTTTCCCGGCTGTTTCTGCTTATTCTGCCCTTTATGTCTGTTCTATTATTTTGCTCTTTGTTTTCTTCTCAGCCGCACTTTTTCCCGGCTGTTTCTGTTTATTCTGCTCTTTATACTTATTCTGCTCTTTGCATTTGTTCTATGATTCTGTTCTTTGCGTTGTTTCCGTCTATTCTGCCTTTTGCATCTGATTCTGCTATTTGTGCCGTTTCTGCTTTCTATTTCGCCTGTCTGTTTTGTTCTTTGCGCCGCATACGTTCATTTTTTAACGTATGCAGCGCTTTTTTATCCGGTAACACTTCGTTCCTTCAAAACGCATACCGCACAAAGAATTTATTCAGCCGCATTTGCAATGGCATCTGCCAGCGCTTCCAAATCTGCCATATTTTCTTCTTTCAGCGTAGATTTAATCGTAACCACCGGTTCTACAATCGACACATTTTTCATTGTTTCCAGAATTGCCTTCATAGTCCTTGCAGCTGTCGGCCCCCAGGAACCGTTTTCCAGAATACCAACCGTACGTTTCTGATAAGCCTTGCTCTGCAGATGATGCAGAAAATCCTGCATGCACGGGAATACCCCGCCGTCATAGCTTGCAGCCGCCAGAATCATCCGGTCATAGCGGAATGCATCCTCAATCACCTCTGCCATATCCTCTCTTGCAAGGTCGCTGACAACAACCTTTTCCACACCCTTTTCACGCAGCATTTCTCCCAGCTTTTCAGCGGCTTTTGCCGTATTTCCGTGAATCGAAGCATATGCTACAAGCACGCCTGTATTCTCCGGCTTATAGCTGCTCCATGTATCATACAGGCCAGTGTAATAGTCCAGATTTTCCTTCAGAATCGGACCGTGCAGCGGACAAATCATTGCAATATCAAGTCCCGCAGCCTTTTTCAAAAGCGCCTGCACAGAAGCACCGTATCTTCCTACAATATTAAAATAATACCGTCTGGCTTCGCATGCCCAGCCTTCGTCATCCTCTGCATCCATAGCCCCGAACTTTCCAAAGCCGTCTGCAGAAAACAGAATCTTCTCGCTGCTTTCATAAGTCACCATAACCTCCGGCCAGTGAACCATCGGAGCCATATAAAAGTTCAGTGTATGAGAACCGAGCGAAAGTGAATCTCCTTCCTTTACAACATGCGTCCGGCCTTCCAGACTGATATCGAAAAACTGAGGCAGCATATTAAAAGTCTTTGCATTTCCTACAATCACAGCATCCGGATACAGCTCCATCAGCCTGCCAATGCTGCCTGCATGGTCCGGCTCTAAATGCGAAATAACAAGATAATCCACCTTTCTGCCGCCTAACGCTGCCTGTAAATTCTGCTCCCATTCCTTCATGCCTCTGGCATCTACCGTATCCATCAGCGCTGTTTTTTCATCTAAAATCAAATATGAATTATAAGTCACACCGTCCGGCACTACGTACTGGCTCTCAAATAAGTCAATCTCTCTGTCGTCTACACCAATGTATTTAATGGAATCTGAAATTGTTACCTGCATAATTTTTCTCCCTTCTTCTTTATCCGCATTTTAAAATAACTATGTATACATTTTCTCTGTACACTGTATTTTCAGGCGGTTCTTTCTGAGTTAAAATATCTGGCATATTTGCCTGTATATCTGCATGGCTTATAGTATAACCTATACATGCGTGTTTTTCAAACATTTTCTGGGAGAAATTCTGCATTTCTGTTACGGGTTATAACAACCTGGCTGGGGGAGGGGGAGTTTGGATACGCGGACGCCGGGAGAGGGGCGCTGCCAGGTATTCCCGGAGCCGCTCCAGAATGTTAAGAATCCCTAGGCATTCTGCATTTACGCTGTGGCCCCGGACGGACGCGGCACCTGGTTCGCCCTGGCCTGCAGCCAGCAGCTAAAGGTGCCGCTGCGGCTTCGCCGCCTGGTTATTGTGCAGAATGCCAAGGGATTCTAAACATTCTTCCAATGCTCCGGGAATACCTGGCAGCACCCCTCTCCCGGCTGGTTTTCGAAAAATGTTACATGAAACAATTTGCTGTACGTTTACAGGCTATTTCAGTTTCTGCATATTTTTGTAAAAATCCAAACTATATAGAGTATTTAGTGTTAGCTGCACAATCTATATATGGCAGGGAATCACAAATTTACAGACTGGTAAACATAGTATAAACTTCTGACGGAAGTTTACTGTCCGCCTGCCATATAAAAATTACCACTGCGATTACTAATTTTCACACCAAATTTTCAAATACCAGACCAGTATTACATGTTTTCTCGCCCAACTTTCAAATACTAGACCAATATTACTAATTTTCCCGCCCAACTCTCTAATACCAGACAGATGATGAAAAGATGCGCTGACTTTCTGCAGCATTGGAGGAATTTTCAAAATCCAGACGCATATTGCATATTTTCTCGCCGAACTTTCAAAACCTGACAGATATTCCATATTTCCACGCCAAACTTTCAAAACCTGACAGATATTCCACATTTCCACGCTGAACTTTCAATAACCAGCCGGGTGACGGGAAGATGTGCTGGCTTCCCGCGACATTGGAGGAATGTTTAGAATCCCTTAGCTTTCTGCTCAATAACCAGGCGGCGAAGCCGCAGCGGCACCTTTAGCTGCTGGCTGCAGGCCAGGGCGAACCAGGTGCCGCGTCCGTCCGGAGCCACAGCGTAAATGCAGAATGCTTAGGGATTCTTAACATTCCGGAGCCGGAGCCGGAAGCCAGCACATCTTCCCGTCACCCGGCGTCCGAGCAGCCAATCCCCTCCCCCACACACAAAAAAAAATTAAGCCCTCCTTAAGCCACGCAAAATCTCCCCCTAAGCTAAAAGACCTATCCTAATATCATCAAAAAAACAACAGGAGGGTCCCTATGGAACTACAGTTAAATCACTTATGCAAAAAATACAGCACAGGCAATGCTGTCAGCGATGTATCCGCCTCTTTCTCTGCCGGCGTATACGGCTTATTAGGCGCCAACGGAGCCGGCAAAACCACCCTGATGCGAATGATATGCGGCATTTTAAAGCCTTCTTCAGGCAGTGTCCGGCTAAACGGAAAAACAATTGAAGAACTGGGCGAACACTACTATGCCCAGCTTGGATATCTGCCGCAGGATTCCTGTTTCTATCCTGACTTCACAGGAAAGGAATTTCTGTGGTACATGTCAGCGGTAAAAGGACTTGAAAAAAGAAATGCAAAGTCACGCATAAAAGAACTTTTACACATGGTAAATCTGACCGGTGCGGCAGACAAAAAAATCAGTTCCTACTCTGGCGGCATGAAGCGCCGGTTAGGAATTGCCCAGGCGGAGCTGAATCATCCGTCCATACTCATTTTAGACGAGCCCACCGCCGGATTAGACCCGAAAGAGCGGGTACGTTTCCGCAATCTTATATCTGACATTGCAAAAGAAAAGATTGTCATCCTTTCTACCCATATTGTTTCAGACGTTTCTTATACTGCAGATACGATACTTCTTATGAAACAGGGGCAGCTTCTGCTGCA
Organism: uncultured Eubacterium sp.; assembly: GCA_947384955.1. GTDB lineage: Bacteria > Bacillota > Clostridia > Lachnospirales > Lachnospiraceae > Eubacterium_J. Next base: position 48,139 of record CANDJC010000007.1, read on the forward strand.
GGAGCCGATGGACTCGGTAACAGACCTGATTCAGGGCAAAGTATGGGAAGTCTTTGCCGATTCACAAAAAGCGGAGCAGTACAGCAGAGAATTCAGTGTCGTAAATCTGCACCACGAAAACAGCTTTGTCCGTCTGCGCATCGTTGCCGATACCGCACCGTCAGCCGATGCCCGCACCGTGCAGCCGGGCCTGGAAGATTTGTTTTTATATTATTTCGGAGAGGAAGGGAAAAGCTCAAATGAACACATTGATTAAATACGAATATTTAAAAATTCTGCGCAGGAAATCAACACTGATAGTAATGGCAGCAAGTCTTATACTGACCGCATTTCTTTTCGGCCTGCCCGTCCTGCAGTATCAGACATACAGCCAGGATGGAGTAATCAAAGGCAGCCAGGGCATCGCTTATGATAAAAAGCTGGCTGAGGCACTGGCCGTTCCTCTGACAGAAGAATACATTGCCAAAACCATCCGCGAATATCAGAAATTATTTGAAAATCCAAAAAATATCGGATACGACGGAGACGAAACATTTTTAATTGGTGACGCTTACTGGAATTTTGCCGCTCCGAGGGAAAAACTGCTGAATCTGCTCGCAGCAAATTACGATGCCCCGGGCGAAATCACAGGTTTAAGCAGACTGCTGAAGCTGGATATGACGGACGGAGCAGATTTTTACCAAACAAGAAATGCCAAAATTGAAACACTGTTAAATACACCGTCGCGGGAATTATCCGATACTCAGAAATCCTACTGGCGCAGAATGAACAGCCGCACAGATACCCCTTTTGAATACGGTTATTTCGGAGGATGGGAAATTCTTTTAAACAGCCTTGAGCTTCTTATATTTGCACTGCTCAGTGTCTGTATCGCGTCTGCTCCCGTATTTTCAGGAGAATATCAGTCTGGAACAGATGCTGTAATTTTGTGCGGAAAGTATGGCAGGACAAAGCTGATTTCAGCAAAAATCATAGCTGCGCTGCTGTTTAGCATATCCGCTTTTACGCTCCATGTAATCACAGCTTTCGGACTTGTGCTTGCCGCTTTTGGCACAGACGGCTGGAATCTTCCGCTGCAGACTGCGGGAACTTCGATACCGTATCCGTATACATTTCTGCAGGCTGCATTCATCAGTCTGGGCGTGATTTACCTGGTGCTGCTTGCAATGACTGGACTGACGCTGTTCCTTTCCGCAAACATGAAAAGTCCGTATACCGTACTAATCGTACTCGTACCGGTTCTTTTTCTTCCGATGTTCCTGACTCCGAACGGAACAGCCGGTATTTATAATCTGACACTGTTCCTGCTTCCGTATCGTGCGGCTATGCCGGAAATCAGCAAATATATTACGTATCAGTTCGGGGGTATGGCTGCTGATGTGCTGACAGTCAGAGCTGTTTTGTATACTGCATTCACAGTGGTATTTCTGCCGCTTGCCAGGGCTGGATTTCGAAAACATCAGGTTTCCGCTTAAAAAGGATTGCCAGACATACTGTTCCGAAAACTGAAATACGCAGCCCATCCGCGCTGAATGGGCTGCGTTCCTGAAGCATTATTAATGTGATGCATTTTCTTCTGTACAGTATAATAAAAAATCCTGTTCCATAATCTCTTCTATACTTTGATTCATATCTGACTGCCTGCTCCAGCAGAAAATGTTTTTTCCAAATGAATACAGCGATTTTGCTTCCTGTATATTCCCGCGTTTCATCCGCAGGATAGACAATTGCATGACTAATTCCGGCATTGCATAAATAGCTCCAGTCCCGCAGCACCTTTTCAGTCCCTGCATAAGTACGCGGTAAGCTTCTTCATAATAGCCAGTCTGACGAAGCGCATTTCCCATATTGCAGCTTATCACAGGCAGCAGCACGCTGTAATTTTCCGGGCTGCTCTGTATGCCGTGGTATAATTCATCCCAAATCTGGTAAGATAAGTCCCAAAGTCCCAGTTCAAAATAATTTACGGCTACATTGTTTAATGTTTTGATGTCCAGTTCTTTATCTGATGACATCAGAAGCTGGTAATAAAACATGGTTACCCCCTCTCCTTTATGTAAATGCTTCATATATATTATTGTAGTATAACTCTGTCAAATCAAAAAGTGTCAAGCTGACCCCTTTTAACGTCAATTTGTACGCTTTGTGTTATCACGCAGAAAAAAGCAGCATACCAAAAATCTATATCTGCAACAATATTATTGTAGTATAACTCTGTCAAATCAAAAAGTGTCAAGCTGACCCCTTTTAACGTCAATTTGTACGCTTTGTGTTATCACGCAGAAAAAAGCAGCATACCAAAAATCTATATCTGCAACAATTTTCACAAGAAATTTACAGATTTCACTATGAAAACTATTCAATTTATGCTACAATCATAACAGAGTTAGCCATAACTTTAGTAAAAAATGAAGGGGTGATGATATGCGCATAACAATCAGCGGCAAAAATCTAGACATCACAGAGGGTCTGCGCTCTGCAGTGGAGGAAAAACTGACTCGGCTGGAGAAATATTTTACACCTGATACAATTGTGAATGTTACACTCAGCGTAACAAAGAAGCGTTATCAGAAAATGGAAGTCACCATACCGGTAAAGGGACATATCATTCGTGCAGAACAGGAAAGCAATGATATGTATGTCACGATTGACCTGGTGGAAGAGGTCATTGAAGCACAGCTGAAAAAATACCGTCAGAAACTGGTAAGCCAGCAGCAGGCTTCCGGTAATTTTAAACAGGAATTCATCGATGCTGAATCGTCCGACGAAGAAGAGGTTCAGATTATCCGTTCCAAAAAATTCGGAATGAAACCGATGTTCCCGGAAGATGCATGTGTACAGATGGAATTATTAGGGCATAGTTTTTATGTATTCCGAAATGCTGAAAGTGATGAAGTAAACGTTGTATACAAAAGAAAAGACGGTAACTACGGCCTGATTGAAGCCGACAATTAAAAACGGGCATAAATACATAATCTTTTATTCAAAACCATTCTTGCAAATCTTAAACAAAATATACAGATGACACAGTCTTTTTAACGGCTGTGTCATTTTCTGATTCCAGTCTCCATTTAAGTTCCGAGAAAAAACCGTAAAACAGGCATTCTCTTTACGATTTCATATATCAAAAACGCTGCAATAGACGAAATCAATACAATCAGTAAAAACTGCCCTGCAACACCAATTGGTAATTTCAAGACGAAAAAACCTGCCACTGCCAGAATTGGCATATGGAGAATATAAACAGGAAAAGACGACTGGGTGAAATAAATGCTGACCCGGTTATGAAAGTTCAGCTTTGTCTGCCCGATGCCAAGCAGCATAAGTATTCCCATCCAGCCATAGAAAATATAGAGTCCCGTCATCCAGACGTTTCGGATATTTTCAAAACAGTACAGATAAGTGTACAGACCGCCTGACAGGCCCCAAACCGCCAGACTGACAAACTGGTACTGCTGCAGCTTTTGCAGAACACTTTCTTCCGAAAGGATATAGTATCCGGACAAAAACAGCATCATAAACTGTCCTAAGCTCTTCCCGGCTATATTCAGAACGTACAGGCAAAGCCACTCTGGTACAGACAGCAGAATGATGAAGAAATAGGAAAGGCTGTCAGCTCTGAATTTCGGTATATACTTCTTCTGCAAGCGGACAATCAGCAGTGCTGTCATAGAAATAACAAACAAATAAAGCAAAAACCAAAGATGCGCCGGAGTAAAACCTCCATGATATCCTGTTAAATCGGTTATTTTTGTAAAAAATAATTTATACTGCTGCCAGTAAGTACCTGTATACCCATTAAAAAATACTTCCGCAGTATAGGTCATGACAGGAACAAGTGCAATCAGTCCGAAGAAAAATGGAATGGCTAATTTTTTTATCCGCTCCGCAGCAAATTGTCTGTCTGTCCTTTTTAAAAGAGAATATTTACAGCTCATACCTGCAATAGCAAACAATAAGGTCATATACCATGGATACACAGCAGTTGAAAACACATAAAGAGCAGTGCTTGTGTGTGACCATATGTAAAACCCGCTGTATTCGCCTCCGCTCCAAATCTGTGCCGCATGGAAAGGAAAAAGCAGCAGGATTGCCAGCCATCTTAAATTATCTATATAATATTTTCTCTCCATTCGTATACTCCTTTGCTGCAATCCTGCATATGCCGGTTTGTTCTTATAATTATAATGTTCTTTTGATATTTTTTAAATAGAAATCACAAATTCACTCCTGCATCCAGCCTGGCTTTTTACACTGACGGTTCCCCCGTGAAGCGTAATAATCTGCTTTGCAATCGCAAGTCCCAGGCCGCTTCCTTCCGGCTTTTCTATCGTGCTGGTTCCTCTGTAATAACGTTCGAACAGCCTGGCAAGTTCCGTTTCATCCATGCCTCTGCCGTTGTCGCGGATGGCAATGCAGACATGCTCTTGCTCATTCCGATAAATAGAAATTTTTACAGACGTATCCGGCGGATTGTGCACCAGCGCATTCATTATGATATTTTGAAGTGCGCGGCGAAATAAATCCGGGTCAAGGCAGACGGAAATTTCCTGGCAGCTGCTTTCGAATTCCAGACTGCGGCTCGAAAAAGCAGGGTCATTGATGATGTCAATCACCAGCTCTCTCACATATCCCGTGAGCCGGACACGGCGCGGATGATAAGGGGCCGCGCCGGAATCAAGCTGGTAAGTCAGCTTTAAATCATTCAGCAGTTTTTCCGCATGCGATACATTCTTTAAGATAATTTTCGCGTATTCCTGTACGGTTTGTGCGTCTTCTTCCCGATTCCCGGCCAGCAGCTCCGCATATCCTCTGACTGGAGAAAGCGGGGTTTTCAAATCGTGGGTAATATTTGTAATCCATTCTCTGCGTACACGGTCCGTCTCTGTTTTTATCCGGTCACTCTGCCTGATTTCACTGTCCATTTGGTTCAGCGCGGTGAAAATACCGCAGAACATGCCCCTTTCCTTCCGCGGAATATAGACACGCCGGGAGATATTTTGAATCTCACCTGTAATAACCGAAAGCTTTCTGGACAGCCACAGCGTATAACTGAAAATCAAAATACCAAATACGGCAATAGCACAGACAGCGGCCGATTTTGCGGCGGGCAGCAGCCGGGAAATTTTTTCTCCGTCATAATACAGCATATATTTTCCAACCGCATACGGAAACCCAATCAGATAGCAGCATGTCTTTTCCGAATCCTGAAAGCTGCTCACAAAAACAGTATACCCATTTTGATAAGCGCCCGTACCAAGCGATACCAGCTCCGAAGCAGGGTAATGAACCGGATACGCATCAGGCCTGCGGTAAGAAAATATTTCCTGACCGGATTCATCCAGCACCTGCAGCCATAATCCATATTCATCCAGCCTTGAAAGCCCAGTCTGATTTATCTGAACGGCCCCGCCCTCAAAATCCATCCATGCCGAAAAACCATTCGTAAACATCTGCGGCCAGGAAGCCCTGCTGAGTCCGTACGGCTTTGGAATGGAAAATATATAGTAAAACAGGCTGACAGCAGCTGCCGCTGCCAGCAGTATCAAAACAGAAAATACAGCAAAGGAACACAAAAACGGATTCAGATTTTTCTTATTTTTCATACGGGTTCACCAGCTTATAGCCAAGTCCTTTTACGGTAACAAGATATTCCGGTTCTGCCGGATTGTCCTCCAGCTTTTCCCGCAAATGCCGGATATGCACCATAACCGTGTTATCGCAGCCATAACCATCCTCTCCCCAGACCGTTTCGTACAGACGCTCCCTGCTGATGACCCGCCCCTGATTCTGCGCCATATACTGCAGAATCTCAAATTCACGCGCGGTTAAGGGAATCTCCCGGCCCTGTTTTGTAACCTGGCAGCTCCAGGAATCAATTACGAGCGCGCCGACTGACAGAGACGGACGGTTTAACTCAGAATCCTGATATTCTATCCGCCGCAGCTGCGCTTTTACCCGATAAGCAACCTCCTTCGGGCTGAAAGGCTTCGTCACATAATCGTCACCGCCCACAGCCAGCCCGAGCAGCTTATCCAGTTCCTCATTCCGGGCCGAAAGAAATAAAATCGGACAGTGCGAAAACTGCCGGATTTGTCTGCATACCTCATAACCGTCAATGCCCGGCAGCATAATATCCAGAATCAGAATGTCCGGGCAAAATTTCCGGCACATAGCAATGGCATCAGGCCCGCTGCCGGCCTTTAGAATGTGCTGGAAGCCTTCGGACTGAAGCGATTTCTCGAGTAAGTTCAAAATGTCTGGTTCATCGTCAGTAATCATAATCTTATATTCTTTCATCAAACAGCTCCTTTAAGAATATAAATCCCCCTCTTACGGCTAGTTTTTAGCAGAAATGTAATTAATTATCAGATTGCAAATTTTTACGTAATGCTTCCACTTCTTTTTCTGAATAATTAGAAACTATAAACACTATTTCTTCCGTTGAATACCCTTTTCTAAGCATTTTTTCTACTACCTGTCTCTCTGACGCTGCTGCCTTCTTTCGTTCCGCTTCTAATAAATCTGACGCCTTTTTTCTTTCCGCTTCTATCGCCTGCTGTTTTTCCTCTTCAAATATCATTGCTACCTGCGTCATTTCAATCGCCCTCCTTATTTTATTCGCTGTTTCCCTGTCAATAATCTTATCCGTAAACGTCAGTATCCCTGCCAGTGTAAAAACCTGCTGGCTCCTGTCCTGAATCCTTGCCGCCAGGTCTACTGTTTCCCGGATTCTTTTCTCCTTTTCTTCCTTTTTCCGATAGGACAGCGGAAGAATGATAAATTCCATCAGTTCTTCATCCGTCAGCATCTCATTTCTTTCCACCCTGCCTTTCAGACGTTCTATAATACCATCTGAATCTAATTCCGAAAGAAATGCTGTCTCTGTGTTTATTTTTACCGCGCCAATATTGTATTCACCTGACACCTGGCTCCTGCTGATATCACCTGTATAAATGACAATCATCCGCAGCTGAGGGCAGTCCCTTTTTTCTTTCTGATACCTGTTTGCTACCCCTGTCAGATAGTTCAGATACTTTATTTTGTCTTTCTTATCATAATCACTTTCATAATCTAATACAGCCACCGTATCGTCTTCCAGTTCAAAAAGATTGTCCATCCGCAGTTCATTTGCCTTTACAGCCGGAATGTCTGTCGGTTTTGCTTCCCTGATTTCAGGAAGCTCCAGGCCGTATACCCGAAACGTCTTACCCTTAAAGTTTTCTGCAAGCACCTTGCTTGTAATATCCTTATTCTGATACGCAATTTCCTCATATTCCATCATTCATCTCTCCTTAAAACAGGACCTTTTATCCTGATGATTCTATTATATTTTCTTTCAGCTCAAAAATCAACATCCGTCTTAGCATTCCGAAACAGGAAACCCGTTCCTCTTCCTGTCATCCGGGAGTTCAGACAGCCCCATACACAAGTGAAATAAAGCCCGCCATACATTAACGCACAGTTACAATTTACAGCCCGCAGATAAACATCCGCTCAATAGAAAAAGTATACCATCTGTGATACAATAAAAACCAGAAATGGAGGATGACAGCAATGAATATCAGCGAAAAAATAAGAAAATACCGCAAAGACGCAGGGCTGACGCAGGAACAGGCGGCAGCGTATCTGGGAGTTTCAGCGCCGGCCGTAAATAAATGGGAGAAGGGAAACACATACCCGGATATTACCCTGCTTCCGGCTCTTGCAAGGCTGCTGAAAATCGATATGAATGAACTGTTTTCTTTCCGCGAGGAGATGACGGAACTGGAAACAGGGCAGTTTGCCAATGAGCTTGTAAAGACCGCAGTGGAAGGAAACCTAGACGCTGCATTTGAAATGGCGGCAGCAAAAATTCAGGAATATCCCCGCTGCGATTCGCTTATTTATATGGCGGCAGCCACATTAGACGGTGTATCAGCACTGTCTGATATTCCAGACGAAAGCAGGGAAGCATATAAAAAGACCGTGTTTGAATGGCTGGAACGGGTCAGCGGCAGTAAGGACGATAACATAAGGTATTCTGCTGTTTATCTGCTTGCGGCGAAGTATCTGAATATGGAAGAGTATGAAAAAGCAGGCTTCTATTTAGAACAGATTCCGGATGTTCAGACGATTCAGGCATATAAAACATTACTGCAGGCAAGGCTTCTGCTTCATGAAAAAGGCGAAACGGCTGCGGCTGTTTTTCTCGAGGAGCATCTGCTGCAGACTGCCGGAAAAATGCAAAGCTGTCTGTTTCTGCTGCTTGAAATAGAAGAACAAAACGGAAAACACCGCAAAGCGGAAGAAATTGCAGAAATATCGGAAAAGATGTGTTCGCTGCTTGGGTTATGGCCTTATGGAACCGTTGTTCCCCGCCTGCTCATCGCTTTATACAGGAAAGACGCGAAGCAGAGCATTTCCCTGATAAAAGCCGCACTGGAGGAAATGCAGAAGCCATGGGATATCGGAGCATCCCCTCTGTATGACACATATCCGCACAAATCATCTGGCAGGCTGGGAAATAGTTTTGCAAAATCGTTTATTACCGATATCAGGAATAAGGAAGAGTATGCGTTTTTAAGAGGAAATACGGAGCTTGAGGTAATTCTGCAGACATACGAATAAGGAGGAATTTATTTTATGCGGACAGCATTTATATCAGGAGCATCACATGGAATCGGAAAGGCCGTGGCATTTAAGCTTGCCTCCGAAGGATGTAACCTGGCGCTGAATTGTAAATCCAGCAAAGATATATTAAACAGGCTGTGCGAAGAACTGCACCAGACATACGGGATAACGGCGCTGCCTCTGACCGGGGATATCAGCAGTTATCCGGCAGTGTGTGAGATGTTTGCCAGAGTAAAAGAACATTTCGGAGGCGCTGATATTCTGGTAAACAATGCCGGAATTTCTCATATTGGATTATTAAGCGAAATGGAACCGGAAGAATGGCAGCGGATACTGGCGGTAAATCTTTCGTCGGTTTTTTACTGCTGCAAACTGGCGGTGCCTTATATGGTGCAGAAAAAATGCGGCAAAATACTGAATATCTCCTCCGTATG